>JAKEHU010000012.1 GCA_022614855.1 Chlamydiota bacterium | reverse complement strand
CTTCTCTTTCATATAGATTTTTTTTCAAATTGCAATTCTTCAGTATAAAGTAAAAACAAAAATTTTGCAATCAATAGAAAGTAAACAATAAAATTGAATCTTTACATGTCATTTTAGAGGAGAAATGTCAATTGAAAGAGGAATAATCTTTGCTTTTCGCCACAGCTCTTCTAGGCAATATTTATCTCTAATTCCAGGCATAAAAAGATGGACCATAATGTGGTTGCAATCAATGACAACCCAGTCCCCGGTTTGCAGACCTTCCACATTCAAGGGTTTCATTTTCATTCCTTTTAATCTTTCTAAAATTGTTTGAGCTATAGCGATCACATGCCGATCTACAGAACCTTCTGCAATGAGGACATAGTCGGTAATCGAAGAAATCCCCTTCACGTTCAGGGCAAGGATATTTGACCCCTTTTTATCAAAAATGATTTGTCCAATTTTGTTTAAAATCCGCTTTTCTTCATTCATGCGTAAAGGTCATGTTGATAGATGTAATCTAACACTTTTAATGGGACCAAATGGCCACAATACTTTCTTAATTTTAACCTTTCTCGAACCAGTGTGCTGCTGATATCCATTATAGAAATAGGGATCTTCTCCTTCATAATTATCTGTTTCATTTCCCTTGATAAACCATCATCCATAATTATATTTTTTCCCCAAATTCCAATGAGTGGAGGAGCTAGAGCAAAAAGCTGTTCAATTTCTTTCCATTTGCTCAAATGAGCAAGAGAATTTTCTCCCAGGATTAATCTGTATTCCACTTGTGGATGAACGCGGCTGATTTCCCTTATCGTATCAATGGTAAAAGAGGGGCCGCTTCTATTTAATTCAAGATCGATCAGAGAAAAAGCTTTAATTGGAGAAAGGGCAAGCAGAGTCATTGCTCTTCGATGAGAGTTAGCAGCAACAGGCTTTTTATTTTCTTTGGATGGAGAAAAATTTGCAGGACAAAAGTGGATTTCGTCTAATTCACAAGATTCTAAAATCTGAATTGCTAAATTGAGATGTCCAAAATGGATTGGATCAAATGTTCCTCCAAAAAAACCAATTTTTCTTTTCAAAAAACCCTTCCTATTTCTTCGACTCCTCTAGATCAAATATTTTTTCCTCAACTTCTATCAATGCATTTTCTATTTCTTCTGCTAAGATTTTTGCAGCTTTAGTCATTTCACTATAAAACATTGCTCTATCAAAGTCTAAACTTGATCCTCCTGAGGCTTTTCTACAAATTTCAAGATCTTTTTTAACTTCTAATCTCTGTTTTTTTCTCTCTTCTAAAAGATCGTACAGTTCATCAAGATTTTGGTCTTTATTTTGCATCGCAAAGAGCTCTTTTTGATGGCAAGTGGAAACATGATGGTTCAATTGTTTTAAAAGAATGTTAAAAGCAACTTGCTCATGATTAGAAAAAAAGTATTGCTCTCTTTTTTGGCAAATGGAAAGATACTTTTCCTTTAAATCTCCCCAAGCCGTTTGATTGGATTCAAGAAGAAAAGAAATCTCCGATTTCAACTGGACAATTTTCTCCTCCATTTCTTTTGCTTCTTTCTCCTCTATTCGTCTCCTTTCCTCTTTCTCATCATTAATCTTTTGATAAAATGCATCCTTGGCCTGCATGAGCTCCGTTTTGAGAGCTTTAAATCCCTCTTTGCTGAGCTTTTCTCGTCTCATTTCTTCCAAAATATTTTTGCTTTCCTGTTCCATTTCTTCACTGGAAATTACTTTGCATTTTTCTATAAAAGCTTCGACTTTCGGCGCTATCTTCTCAAAATTTGTTGCCTGAACTTCCTTTTTTTCTGCAAGTTGCACGCGATAATTGGCCTCTTTTTCTTTAAGATGGTCCCAACACTCGCATAATTTTTTTCGCACCTCATTTGATATAGGAAAAGAAAGAGTGAGATTTTTTGCCCAAGCTTGTAGAGCTTGAATTTCGCTTTTAAAATATTGAATAGGCATTGATGGTGGGTTATCAAAAAACTGATGGACAAAGCCATTTATCTGCTCCATAAACTCATTGGATAATTGAAGAATAAACTCTTTGCGCATTGGAAAAACTAGATCCCCTAACTTCATTAACTTAGCAAATAGAAGATGTTTTAATTTTAATCTCATTTCTCTCTTGAGAATTTCATCTTTTAAAGAGTGAATGCGCGCAGCAAATATATGATAAAGATCGACCTCTTTTTGTTTTGCAATATAAAAATTTAGTTTATCTGAAAGGGTGTGACACGGAATTAGATGAAATTGTTCAGCCATTTGCTGAAGAAGAAGAGGTTGATTTTCCAGATCTCTTTCAAGAGCAGAAATGGCAAGCTCAATTTGTTCTCTTGCAAAAGCAGATTCTTCTTCTACAACTTCTTTTAATTGCCTCGACCCATTGGAAATTTCAACATATTGTTGCCAAAGAGCTTTTCTTCGTTTGAGGGGAGTATTTTCCTTAAAAAGAAGAAGACAATCTTTTTTGTACTGCCAAAAATCCCTAAAATTGGGAGGTGTTTCTTTAAGGCAACCTTGCATGAAATCCAGCAGAATTTGAATCCTTTCTTCTAAAGATTCTTTTTTCTTCTGTTTTTGCCCATGAAACTCTTCTACTTGGTCTTTTTCTTTTAAAATATCTTTATCCATGAACCTATCCGCAAATTCTAAAAATTTGATTTTTGTAAGATTTTTCTATCAGATTTTTATACTGCTTCGAAGGACATACTTGAATAAGTAGGTCAAGAAGTGGCATGAAGATATGATAAAAAAGATATAAAAAGCAAGTTTTAGAATTTGCAGATAGATTCATATTTGCCTGGGAAATATTAAAATCATTTCGCGAGTTCATCCTATTGGCGGCGTGGAGACCCTCATCCTTTAAGGCTAGAAGGAAACGCAGCTTCCTTTTTTGTTGTTTTAAAAATTTTAATGCATTATTTTATTTTTTGTGCAAAAAACTGTTTGTTGTAAATTGTCGACTTCTGCTGAGATTGAGCAATTGCTTGAAGAGACAAGCCGTAGTTTTGCTGATGCCTGCAATTATATTCTGCATGCAGCTATTGAAGCAAAAACAAACAATGCAATCAAGCTGCATCAACTCTGTTACTCGAAGATTCGAGAGAAATTTAATCTTTCTGCAAATTTGTCTATACGCGCCTTGCGTCGCGTTGCGGGAAACCTGACCCGTCTTAAAAAACCAAGAAGAAGACCTAGAGAATATAAACCAAGAAGCATCGATTACGATGCTCGAATCTTTTATTATAAAGAAAAAGAACAAAGCGTCTCGCTTAGAACCAAAGAAAAAAGAATTAAAGTATTTTTGGAGCTTGGAGAGTACCAAAAAAAACTCCTTACAGACCAAATTCCCACAGCAGCTACAGTAATCAAAAAAAGCAACCACTGGTATATTCACATGGTGATTGAATATAAAGTGCCTTTGACAAACGGAAATCAGACAATGGGAATCGACCTTGGCATTGTCAATATAGCAGTAGCGTCTATGGGAATGAAAGCAGAAGGCAAACTGAGAAGAGAATATAAAGATAAACAAGCAGCGATCAAAGCGAGCCTTCAATCGAAAGGGACACATGGAGCAAAAAGAGTTCTTAAAAGAAAATCGGGAAAAGAAAAAAGAAGAATTAGGCATGAAAACCATGTTCTTTCGAAAAGACTTGCCGAAGAAGCCAAAAGGCACCATTGCGGACTTATCCGCATGGAACAGCTTAAGGATATTCGAGACAAGACTAAGACATGGAGTAAACATTGGAATCGAATGGTGGCGGGGTGGAGCTTTTATCAGCTGCAGCAATTTATCACATACAAAGCTGCAGAAGCTGGTATCGCTATAGAACTCGTCAATCCTGCTTATACAAGTCAAACGTGTCACCAGTGTTTACAATTAGGCTCTCGTGAAAAAGAGCGATTTAAATGTTTAACCTGTGGAGAAATGGATGCAGATATCAACGCTGCAATCGTAATCTCCAAAGGCGGAGCTGTTTGTAAGCCAGCTCGAATTAGCAGTGTTAGCTAGCTAAAAGCCTTCGCCTTTAGACGAGGGTTGTTTACTTCAATTCATAATCTTGCATGATCATTTCTACAGAATTTTCTAATGACATCTGGTCCACATTGAGCCAGCGAAATAAAGGTTCTTTTCGAAACCAGGTATATTGCCTTTTTGCATACCTTCGAGAAGCTTGTTTAAAAGATGCAACAAATTCATCAAAATCCTCTTGAGATTGAGGACTTTGCAAAAATTTTAAACATTGTCTATACCCAATTGCTTGGCTAGCTGAAGAATTGCTGCGAAGTCCCCGTTTTTCGAGTTCTTTTACCTCATCTATAAACCCCTTGGCAATCATCTCATCGCAGCGCATTTCAAGAATGGGGTAAAGCAATTCTTTTGGCATGTAGAGAAACCAACAACGAAAATCATATTGGCCATTTTCTTTAACAGATTTTGCAAAATGCGATACTTTTTGGTTGGTGATCGTCATAATTTCCAAGGCTCGGATAATTTTGTGTCGATCATTTGGGGTGATGGTAAGAGCATAATCTGGATCGAGTTTTTGCAATCTTTCGTAAAGAACTTTTGGTCCCTGTTTATCCATCTCCTCTTCCAATCTTTCCCTTACTTTTGCTACTGAAGCTGGTCCTTTTGGAGGACCATAAATGAGCGCATGAATATAAAATCCCGTTCCTCCAACAATGATGGGAACATGTTCTTTTGCCAGTACCTCTTGAATTGCTTTAATCGCCTCATGATAAAAATCGACAATATTAAATCGTTCATGGAGGTCTTTTATATCAATCAAATGATGTGGAATTTTTTTGCGGTCTTCTTGGCTTACTTTAGCAGTTCCGATATCCATACCGCGATAAACCTGCATGGAATCAGCTGAGATGATTTCTCCTCCCAAAGCATGAGCAATGATGAGGGAACGTTTGGTCTTTCCTACCCCTGTTGGCCCAGCCAAAACAAGGATTTTCTTTTTTTTAGTCCCAGGATGGATAGATTCTTTTTTTGACAATGGAAAATGGGTGAAAGCCTTTTTCAGGCCCTTATCTTCAACTGTAATTCCTGTTCCCACTAAGAACCTATCCTGAAATTCAAAAAACTTGCTCCTGGGAAATCTCTCAAACCATCTATGGGAGGTATCTTACACCACCCTCTTAGAAGCTGTCTTAAAACCATGCCTTCAATCTTTGAAAGATTTTTGTGATCCTTCACTTCAACCTCCTTGATCATATGCAGCTTCGCATATGACTTTCGTCGGTTGACGCGAACTCTCATCAAAAATCCTTTCAAATCTCTAAAAGGCCTAGTTTTAAGACAGCTTCTTAGAGACTGTCGTCGAAATTTTGTAAATTCTTCTACCGGAGCTTTTTTGTGATTTTCCTCCATCCAAACTTACAAAATTTTCAACGATAGTCTCTTAAATTGCCTTTAAAGCTTCACCTTCAGATGGGTAAATTGACAAAATTCGATCAAACCCTGCCAATTTAATTATCTCATACACATCTCGTACCATTCCAAAAAAAGCAATTTTTCCTCCCTTGGCTTTCATTTTTTTTGTAGCTCCAAGCAAAAATCTCATGCCGGCACTGCTCAAGTACTCTACCTTGGAAAAATCAATTAAAACATTCTTAGTTTTTTCAAGAAAAGATCCCACCTGTTTTTCCAATCCAGGAGTAGAAATCGCATCCAATCTCCCTTGCAACCGAATGATTTT
>JAKEHU010000011.1 GCA_022614855.1 Chlamydiota bacterium | reverse complement strand
ATTGGGAAACGAGCAGATTCCATATATGTCTCTCGAAGAACTAGAGATTGGCTCAAATTCAAATGCAGTAAATCACAAGAATTTGTCATTGGAGGGTTTACCGATCCAAAAGGGTCGAGAATTGGATTTGGAGCTCTTTTGGTAGGGTATTATGAAAAAGGGCATCTTCGCTACGCTGGAAAAGTAGGGACTGGATATGATTTTGCTCTTTTGAAAAAACTTGGAGAAAGATTGAAAAAAATTGAAAAGAAATCCTCTTCTTTCTCTCAACCCATTAGAGAAAAAAATTCCCATTTTGTACGGCCAATTCTGGTTTGCGAAATTGCCTTCACAGAATGGACTAGGGATGGAAAATTAAGACATCCTCGCTTTACAGGAATTCGCACAGATAAAGCTGCAAAAACAGTAATAAGGGAAAAATGAACGTAGAAATCACTCATCCAGACAAAATTCTCTTTCCAAAAAGTAAAATTACAAAAGGAGAAATGGTCGATTATTACAAAAAAATTGCAAAGTTGATGGTTCCCTTAATTGAAGATCGCCCCATCTCCATGCACCGATTTCCTCACGGAATTAAAGAAGAGGGTTTTTTTCAAAAAAATGCTCCCGAGTATCTTCCCAAATGGATCAAAGTAAAACAAATTAAAAGAAAAGAAGGGGGATTCATAAAAATGATTCTCTGCAATGACACAGCAACTCTTGTCTGGCTTGCCAATCAAAATTGCATCACTCCACATATTTGGCTCAGTAAAGTTGACAAACCCTTTTTCCCGGATCTGATGATTTTTGATTTAGATCCTCCTTCTATCAATAAATTTCATCTTGTCGCTCAAGGAGCTAAACTCCTCCGTTCTATTCTAGAACAAAAACTAAAGATAAAATCTTTTATCAACACAACTGGATCTAAAGGAGTGCATGTCGTAGTTCCCATCAAAAGAGAGTTCAAATTTGACCAGGTAAAAAAATTTGCTCATGATGTGGCTAAATTTCTTATCGATACCTATCCGGAAAAATTCACAATGGAAGCCAGAAAAAACAAGAGAAAAGGGAAGGTCTACATTGATGTGATAAGAAATAATTATGGACAAACTGTTGTGGCCCCCTATTCAGTGAGGGCCCTTGAAAAGGCACCCATAGCCATGCCCATTTCCTGGGAAGAGCTCGACCATCTTTCCTCTGGTTCTCAGACATATCAGATAAAAAATGTGGAAACCCGAATAAAAAATAGAAAAAATCCTTGGACTTCTCTACATCAAAGCAGCCATTCACTAAAACAAGCTATGAAAAAGTTTGAAAAGCTATCTATTGGATCAGAAAAATAATTCACTTCCAGGTTTGGAAAAGAGAAACTTTTCTCCATGGTTGCTTTGAATTTCTTCATGCATGGGAAGATTTAAAATAATTTTCACATCAGATAAGGCGCTTTCCTTTTTTTGTTCATCTACAATCTCAGCTAATAGATCTAAACTTGCCTGAACATTATTCACTTGATCGCTTTCTGCAAAATAAAGAGCCTTGCACTTTTTTTGTCTTATTGCAGGTGCAATGCGATTCCACACTTTTTCAATTTCATCTCTATTTTTTCTAGATAAACCAGTTCCGATATAGACAAACTGGTCTTCTTCATTGGATAAAATAAAAATCGTTGAAGAAAGAGAAGAGAGATGACTTAAAGTAAATGTTTCTAGATCTAAACTTGTTTTAGGAATTTGCAATCTTTTTTCCAAAGGCAACCTCACATAGTGATAGCGGCTCAAATGGGGGAGTTTTCCCTCATCACCATAGTTTGGCCAGACAGTCCAGTTAAAAATATGATCTCTGATCGCCACAATGATCTCTTCTAATGCATAAATATTTTTATTCGAATCATGTGGCGCTTGCAGAGCCAAATTTGCAAAGTGGCTTAAGTAACTATGAGATAAGAGATAGGCTTTTACATGTTCCTTAAAAAAAAGAATTTCTTTTGGATGGCTAAAAAGAAATCCCCCATCGATAGAAACATAATTCGAAGATCCAAAAGGTGCAACAAGCAATCCAGAAACAGAGCTCTCTTCTTTTTGAATTCCTAAAAACACCAGGTGAAAAGAAAGATTTTTTTCAACTTCATTTCCCCTTACTTCGAAAAAGGAAAAGATAAACAGTAGAAGAAGTAGTGGATATTTCATTTTTAATTAAACATTTGCTCAATTAAGGGAACAATTTTTTTGTTGAATTGATTCTCAGGAATTTTGAGAAAAGCACTCCTCATCTGATTGATCATCCCTTGATTTTGCAGATTTTGCAAAAGTTTCTTCAAATCAGAAAACTGATAAATCGCGCCTCCAATCCCAAATGATGAAATCATATCTACATTCAATTTCTCCCAAAAAAGAGGGGCATTGGTCACATCAACAAAAAGGGGGACCTTCATTGCAATGGCTTCTGTTACACTAATGGATCCAGACTTCATGATTGCCAAATCACTGATGGTCATCAGCTCAGGGATCTCTTCAGTAAAAGGAAAAATTTGGATGGAATTATTCGGATGAACGTGAATATCCTGCAATGCAGAAATGATATTTTTATTTTTTCCTGTACAGATAATGATATGCGTATTCAGATCGCATTTTGCAATTTCTTTTGTGTAAGGGATGAGATTTTTTACTCCCACTCCACCAAACATGAGCAAAATGACAGATTGATTTCTCCCTATTTTGTATTTCTCTTTTAGCTCTGCTTTATTTCTTTGAGAGTAAAATTGCGGCCTTAGCGGTAGACCGATCTCTTCAATTACCTCTACTGAAACAAATCGATTTAATACAATTTTAATCTCAGCTGGTAGATGAGAGCTCACTGTCATTTTAAATTTTGGATGAATGACCTGGTCAAGTTTATAAATAAAATTATGCAAATCGTAATCTGTAGTAATGAGCAAAAAGGGAATGCCAGCCTTTCTAGCTGCTTCTGAAGCTGGATAATTGATAAAAGGAATTAATGAAATGACTAAATCAGCTTTTTGCTCTTCAATATGTTGTGCAATTAACTTTTCCGTTTTATCCAATCTAGCTTGAAAGATGGGAGGGGCTAAATTGCGCACAATAAAATTGGTCATTCGATTCCAATTATTTGTAATTAACGCGTTGTAAAAAGATTCTCCAGAAGGTACTCCCCATATTTTCAATTCATTTATGGGATAAACGATATGCAAGGCATAATGGGTAGGAAGCAGAGATTCTAAACTTTTTGCAGCAACAACATGGCCATATCCTCCACGACTTGAAAGAACAAGAATCTTCTTAGAAGGAATAAAACACCTCAATGGTTGCCAGCTGTTTTTCACTCATATAGATTCGCTCACTTTAAAGCAACAATAGTGACATTTCTGCCCGTGACCTTTTCTTTCCGATAAGAAAAAAAATCTTCCGGAGAATTATACGTGCAAACTTGAGCAATTTCAATGTGTTTTTCCAATATTTTTTCCTCAATCAACTGCATTTTAGAAATCTCCCATAGATCAAAATAGGTGGGCTTTATTTGAAATCGTAGGAAAGATTTCGGCAATTCTCTTTCATAATTCTTAAATTCGGAAGCTTTAGGTCCAAGACTGGGAGAAATACAAACCAAAATATTCTCCGGACGGCAGGAAAACTTTTCTTTTAATTCCTCTATCGTTTTTTTGTAAATATTCTGCACGTTTCCTCTCCACCCACAGTGAATGTTTGCAATGACTCTTTTAATTGGATCATAAAAAATTGCAGCTTGACAATCTGCATGTTTGATAGATAAGCCTACGCGATTTTCACGCGTAATGAGACCATCGCAATTTTCATTTAACTCACCCGCTGGTGAGGGAATGATCTGTATGTTTATTCCATGCTGCTGATGTCCTGCAATAAGAGGGATGTTTTCAAAAACCTGAGAAATGATTTTCCGATTTTCTTTCACTGCATCTGTCTCATCTCCCGTTCCACCACCAAAATTCAGAGAATGAAATGGAGGCTTACTCACTCCGCCATGTCGCAAGAAACAGCCATGGATGATCTCCTTTCTGTCTGCAAGCTGCTCAAATTCTAACCACTCTACATTTCCCTTTTTCTTCCGAATCATCTTCTCAATTTAGTGTGATTGTGGAAATAAATCTAGGTTTTGTAGAATGCTTGCCATGCTAAATTTCATCCATACTTTTCAAACCATCCCTTTTGAAGGGATTGAAATGATTGCTTGGCAAATTCCTCAAGCTGCTCTCTGTTTTTTTGCTTTAATGATGGCCATTTTGAGTCTGTGGATTAAAAGATCCCCTTGGATTTGGGGTTCTTTTTTACTGATCAGCCTTTCCATTGGTTTTGCCGTTCATCTGATCAATTTAACAGCTATTGGCGCCATTGTCGCACTTTTTTTCCTCCATGGAATCTTAAAAGCGAATGTCAATGGCATTTGGCGCTTCCTATTATTTAGTTTAGTAGCTCTTTTATCTATTGGACTTTGGCTCCATTTAATTCCTGGTTTCAATAGCTGGAAAATCAATTCCACCATTTTTCTCTCGTTGGATAAACCATTTATCGGTCTATTTATTTTGGCTTGGAAATTTCCTCTTCATACGTGGAAGGAAAAAAGATTGTTTTATCTGATGATTCTCCTCGCAATAGGAATAGCGGTTGCAATTGCTTTCATTGGACTTGGACTGAAGATTTTTTCCTGGGATCCAAAAATTCCTCCCCATTTTTGGCTCTTAATCCCCGTCAATTTACTTCTCATCTCTGTTTCTGAAGAGGGGTTTATCCGAGGATTTGTACAAAGAGAAATCTTTCGATTTTTTGGTGAAGGAAAATTCTTAGCAGCGATAGGGAGCATTGTGCTTTCTGCTCTGCTCTTTTCTCTACTCTATATTCCGATAAGCAGTGATTTTACCTACTTAAGTATGATTTTCATTGCAGGAATCTTTTTTGCAGCGATCTTTCACCTGACAGAAGCCATTGAAAGCGCCATTCTGGCCCATTTTTTTGTGAGCCTGGTTTATACAAGTTTACTTATCCAATGAGAACTGAAGATCGCAGAGAATTTATTCCTCAGAATCGGGAAGGCTAAAGAGGTCTTTTAACCCCTGGACTGCTACTTTTCGCCCCATGAGGGCGATGGATTCAGTTAGGGGGATGTTTTTAGGACAGACTTGGACACAATTTTGGGCATTTCCGCAGTCGGTTACCCCTCCCTCTTCCATGAGAGGTCTAAGCCTTTCTCTAGCGGTGATCTGTCCTACTGGGTGTACATTGAAAAGTCTAACCTGAGAAATCGGCGCTGGTCCGATGAATTTAGAATGGTTATTGATTTGTGGGCAAGCTTCTGTGCAGCAACCGCAGGTGATGCAAGTGGAAAGGATGTACCTTGCTTCCTGTAGACTTGGATCAATTTTTGGACCAAAACCTCGGTCGAGATAATCATCGACCTCAATCCAGGCCCGCACTTTTTTCAGATTGTCAAACATCACATCGCGATTGACGATGAGATCTCGAATCAAAGGAAATTTGGTAAAAGGGGCTAAGGTGATGGTAGGGTTTCCTGTTGCTGCAACCAGCTGATCGATCAACACGACACAACTTTGCATCGGAACTCCATTGATGAGCATCGAGCAAGAGCCACATACCTCTTCCAAACAGCCCTGTTCCCAGACAACTGGGTCTACTTTTTCATTTTTTCGATTTATTGGATTTTTCTGAATTTCCATTAAAGCGGCAGTGATATTTAGATAAGGTCTTCTTTGGAGTTCAAACTCTTCCCAATATTGCTTTTGCGGAGTGCCTCGATAAATTTTCAAAATAAAGGTTTCCATTCTATAACGGTAATATAATATTTTTGGGAATATTTTCTAGTGTTGGTTTTATTTTTTTTGCATGGGCATATTCTCGCGGAATTGGTTTTAAATGTCTTAAATCTACAGGAATATAGGAAATTTCTGGCTCATCTTTTGAAGGATTGTAGGTTGCAATTGTCGTTTTAATCCAATTTTTATCATCGCGGTTTGGAAATTCTGGTTTAAAATGAGAACCTCGAAATTCATCTCTGAGAAGAGCGCCTTTTGTCATGACCATTGCTAGCTCTAGCATATAGCGAAATTGGTTGGCAAACGCGTAGGTCTGATTTACTAAACTTCCTCGATCGTCCAATGAGATGTTTTTATACCGATCGCGAAGTTCTTTTAATTTATTTAGAGTCTTTTTCAAATCTTTGTTTGTTCTTTTTACAGTCATATTTCGAACCATCCAATCTGCAAGTTCATCATGAAGAAGATGGATATTTTCTTTTCCATTTCTACTAAGCAACTCCTTTTTAAATTCCTCTTCTTTTGTAAGTGGCTCAAGAAAACCATTTTCTCGAATCTCTTCATATCCTTTTCCCAAATTTGCAAGATAGCGAGCCACTTCTACTCCGGCTACAAGTCCAGAAAAAATGCAGGCTAAGAGAGCATTAGCACCTAATCGATTTGCCCCATGATATTGAAAGTCTGATTCTCCTATGTTGAAGCAGCCCAAAATATTGGTCATGTGTCGATATCTCTGCAACCGGTCAGGATCATCAATAGCCGGCCAATCAACCCATGCGCCTCCCATCGAATAATGGACGGCAAGGAAAATCTTCATGGGGACTTTGCGCGGATCTTCTCCCATGAATTTTTGGTATATATGTAAAACAGACTCGAGTTTGTGCAGAGTTTCTTCAGAAAGATGGGTCACGTCGAGATAGACCTGCTCTTTTCCATCGATGCCAAGCCCCATTTCAATGATGCGAAGAAACTCTCTTGCGCCGATATCGCGTGGAACGAGATTGCCAAAAGCTGGATAGAGTTCTTCGAGAAAATACCAGGGCTTTCCTGTTTTTCCACAAGGAATGGTTTTCCCTTCAGGAGTGGTAATGGTTTTTGAGGAATCTCCATAAACCCATATTCTTCCTCCTTCTCCGCGGACGGATTCGGAAATCAAACGGAGTTTGTCCTCACCTGGAATTGCCGTTGGATGAATTTGGATGAATTCTCCATTTGCATATTTCATCCCTTGCATGTAGAGACGGCCATTTGCAGCGCCTGTGCAAAAAGTGGAATTGGTCGATTTTTTAAAGATGAGACCGGGGCCTCCTGTGCCAAAAACAACAGCATCCGCTTTGAACACCTCGAGTTTCATGTCGATTAAATTCATCAAAACAATGCCACGAGCTCTTCCCTCTTCATCAATGATGAGTCGCATGAATTCATGATTTTCAAATTTTTCTACCTGTCCCTTTACTTCATACCGGCGGACCTGTTCATCTAATGCATAGAGAAGCTGTTGTCCTGTAGATGCTCCACAAAAAACAGTGCGATTATAGAGCGTTCCGCCAAAGCGGCGCACATCGATATTTCCCTCATGAGTGCGATTAAAGGGACATCCCAGCCTATCCATTAAACGAATGATGCCAGGTGCTGCCATGCACATTTCTAGAATTGGTGGTTGATCAGCTAGAAAATCTCCTCCTTTCATCGTGTCGTAAGCGTGAATGATCGGAGAATCATCTTCATTTTTTAAATTCAAAGCAGCATTAATTCCACCTTGTGCGCAGACCGAATGGGAACGCTTGACTTTGGTCACTGAGATCAATTTGATGAAACAGCCATTTTCCGCCAATTTCATTGTAGCAGCCAGGCCAGCTAGCCCCCCGCCAACGACAATGACCTCCTTTCTCTGTTTTTTCGCACTCATAAAGAAATTAATTTTTTAAATTGAGCCAATAGGTGCCCCAAACAGCAACAAGGCCCAAAAAAGCGATGATCAACATGAGAGAGAATGCAACCTTTACCATTCTCTTTTGAGAAGACATTTTTAAAATCCAGCCCCATGTGATTAAAAATGTCCAAAACCCATTAAAAGCATGATAGCAAGCAGACAAAACAAAAATGGTATAAAGTCCAATATAAAAAGGATTTTTAAAAGTATCCCGTACGACAAGAAGGGATGCGGAACCAAAATTGTTTGCTGCAGCGATGATTTGATTTTTCTTTAACTTTATTTTAGAAAACTGGTCCCATATTTTTACCCTATCTTCAAATCTCTGCGCAGAAACCGGATCTGTGAATTTTTTCTCTTCCTTTAACTCTTCTCCCATTTTTTGGATCGCTGCAAAATTATATAACTTTACCCCAATGCGATCTGCAACCGTGTATAGACCGCTGTCTGTTGACACGGTGACATAATAAATGGGATGCGCTCCCACATTTATGGAATCTGGGTAGTGGAGAAATCGAAACTTTACAATGTGAAATGTCAATAGCACTAATAAAATCCACGAGGTAATCCTCTGAAAAGTATAAGCATGGTTGCGCTCATATTTTAAATAGGGTTTGGTTCCATCTGTCGGAAAAGAATTGTACTTGGCCGTAAAGAGATATTTTATTCCCCAAATCGTGTGAATGAGAATTGGAATTCCAATTAAGGTAAGTTCGATAACCTGCAAATAGGGAAGGTTGTGAATGGCATTGACCATTTCTACAAATCCACGTCCACTTTCTCCCAAAAGAAGAGCAGCTTGTGAGTTGACGAGAAGATGTTCGATAAGAAAAATAACAAGGAGGAAACCTGTCAAAGAATGGAGTCTTCTCCAAACAAATGCGCGCGGCAGCCGATCTGTTGCTTCAATAGAAGTCATGATATAAGTATTTCATGTTAAAGAAAAAAAATCACTTGTAGTTTTTTTTAAAATTTCAGAGACCTTTTTTAAATCCATCCCCTTTACGCTAGCGACCATCTCTGCAATTTCTACAACATAAGCTGGTTCGTTTACCTTTCCTCTTTTGCTTTCAGGAGCTAAAAAAGGAGCATCTGTTTCTACAAACATCCGATCGAGTGGAACATATTTGACAATTTCTCGAAGCATTTCTGATTTTTTAAAAGTAATGATTCCAGTAAAAGAGAGATACCAACCCAGATTTAAAATCGATTTTGCCACCTTAAGAGAGTCAGTAAAACAATGCACCACACAAGGAGAGGCGATGTTTAATTCATTTGCAATGGCAAATAGATCTTCAAAGGCATTTCTACAATGAAATACAAGAGGCTTTTGTACAAGGGCAGCAAGTGCAATATGATTTCTTAAAAAATCTTGTTGCACCTCTTTAGGGGAATACTCATAAAAATAATCGAGACCTGTTTCTCCAATGGCAACTAGCTTCCTTTCTTTGGCATATTTTTTCACAACTGGAAAAAACAATTCTCCCTCTTTTGCCACATCATGTGGATGGACTGCAGCAATATTAAAGATTGACCTAGGATATTTTTCTTGGATTTTCACCCCCTCTTCCAGAGATGAAACGTCTGTACAGACATTGATAATGGAAGAGACTCCGGCTGCTTTCGCTCTTTCTATAATCGAATCAAGATCTTTTACTAATTCTGACGAGGTGAGATGACAGTGAGAATCTATAAGACTTAAAGCCATTTCAAACGGAGCTCCATGTCGATGTTTTTCATTTCTTGAATGGATAGTTTTCGCACATGAGGAGAAGAAACTTTTTTTAAATTTTTTTCCTGTTTAAAAGGATCTTCCAATTCAATAAAAGGTTGAACAATTTCAAGTTCATAATTATGGACAAAATCCCTTCCTGTAAAGGATTTAGAACCTATTCCAATAAAATTCCCTTCGATATTTCGGTTCTTTTGATCAAATATTCTAAATTTTTCTTCGTCCGTAGTTTCTCCAATACTGTCCTCAGAAAAATTTAGAATATTTCCCGCAAAATCTCCCGAAATCTCATTGGGAATTTTATTGGGATAGGTTCTAGAAAATTCTTTTTCAATAAGCGAAATCCAATCCCTTTCTTCTCGATGAGCCCAGGTTTTTACTTTGCGGACCATCTCTTTTTTTTCCCTCACCCAGCTAAAATGGTGGATCATAGGATTACCATCGAGTCCTAAAACCAATTGTTCCTTATTTCCCTGAAAAATTTTCATCAATCCTCCTCTTTCTTCGGGATGGGTCAATAATTCGTAATGAATCTGGTTTTTTTCTACGAGAAGGCAGCAATCCTCCCAAACTTTTGCTCGCATTGTCGGTTTTTTAAAATACCAGTAACTAGCAAATCTCGATGCACCTGTTTTTTTAGCTTTATTTTGATCAAGCCATTCCACAAATCTCTTTGTATCGATAATTTCATCCACATCCAAAAATAGAACATGGGTCATGAAAGGTTGGAGAAAATAATATCCAATGATTCTTGCAAAGTTATGCCAATAATAGGGGTTTTCATACAAATACAAATCTTCTTTTTGATAGGAAAATTCAATAAATTCACAATTTGTATTTTGGGAATAAAGTAGGTCAAGTCGCTTTCTATCTTCAGGAGTTCCATCAAAAAAATGGTCTGAGGCAACGGCAATGATCTGCTCTGAAAAAGGACGAACATGGTCAATGCAAGGTTTTAAAAATTTTCCCTCATTTGTGGAGAAGTTGATGATCGTTGCGATTTTCATAACCTGAGGTTTGAATTTTTTTCATGAATATTGATGTAGATTGTGAGAAAATTTCATTTGATCTAGACGAATCCAATAGCCGGAGGAGCCTATGGATGAGGAAAGATCGAATGAAATTGGCCACAAAATGCATCAATATTCATGAAAAAAATTCAAACCTCAGGGTTTAATAAAGGAGATATTTCTGCCTCTTTTCTAAAAATTGTTGCCTTTCTGCTTCTTCAAATTGAATCAACTTCCAAGCTGCATATTTTTCATGAAGCAAAAGGTAATAGATCTTCTCGTTGCCATTTATATGGCAAAACATTTTTCGCTCATCATTTGACAATTCTTGCAATCTCTTCTTAAATTCCTTTGGATAAATGGTTTTTAACATTCCAATCAAAAGGTATTGCGTTTTCATGGGATAATAAGATTTAAAATCGGTAATCACAATCTTTACTCCCTGGCAAAGCTCTCCCTTAAATTTTCCATAAAAAGGGCGATAGCAGATGGGGACAAAATGGACTCCGGGAAGTTTTTGTTTATTTAATTTTTCAGCCAGTTGAATTCCATTGATCCAAGGAGCTCCGATCAATTTAAATGGCATTGTATATCCAATACCGATATTGACAATGCTAAGCGCTCCTAAAACTCCCGTTGAGGCGTAAAAAAAAGGGGTGTCTGGTTCAGGAATATAGGGACTTGTTGGAATCCATTGGAGTCCTGTTTCCATAAAAGTCATCGATCTTTTCCATCCTTTCATCGGGATAACCACCAATGGACATCCAATTTTGTATTCATGATTAAAGAAAAGAGCCAATTCACCGATGGTCATGCCATGGCAATAGGGAACATTGATATACCCAATAAATGAGCGCCATTTCTCTTGCAACATCGGCCCATCTACAATGATTCCACCCATGGGATTGGGCCTGTCCAAAACGATGACAGGAATTTTTTTTGCTGCTGCTGCTTCCATTGCATAAAAAAGGGTCGAGGCATAGGTATAGGTGCGACTTCCGATTTCTTGAATATCATAGATCAATAGATCGATTTCTTTGAGCATTTCGCCAGATGGCCTCTTATCCTTCCCATGTAAACTATAGATGCGAAGATCCCCTTCATTTTTTTCTTCAACCTTTTCTGCTGCATAATGAGCTCCAGAGAGTCCATGTTCTGGAGAAAAAAGGGCAACAATTTTAAATCCATATTGAGAAGATTTTTTTTTGAAGTAATCTATGGTCGGACAAAATTTTTTATTAATTGCTGTATGGTTAGTAATGAGTCCAATGTTTTTTCCTTTGATTTTTTTATAAAAGGCAGGATCCTTAAAAAACTGGTCCACTCCTAATTCTACTTCAGCTGCAAGCAATAAAAGTGGGATAAAAAGAAAAATAAATAGAGCATATGCCTTGTTCATAAGCCTTTTTTCCTGTATAAAAAAGTCATGATTCTGCTTGCTTCTTCATCCATTATTTATTCTGCCTATTCTCAATCTGATTTTTTTGGAAAAGTGATCTTTATCTCACTCTTCCTTCTCTCCATTATTTGCTGGATCAATTTAATTTACAAAACGAAACAGACAAAACAGGTAAAGCGGCTTGCCATAGCATTTCAACAGCTATTTCACCACCATAAAGACCATCTGCTTAATTTAGATCTAGAATCCCTTCCAAAACCAAAAAAAAATTTAAATCTCCACCCTTTTAGAGAAATTTTTTCTGCCTTCAAACAAAAAACCATGGAAATTCTCCAAAAAAACCACCATTTTGCATCCAAGGAAGAAAAGACCCAAATCTATCTATCCCAAAATGACTTGGAATTAATTGAATCCCATGTTTTAACGACGATTTCTTCTCAAGTGAAATATTTGGAAAAAGATCTTTATCTTTTATCGACCATTGCTGCACTTGCTCCTTTTGTAGGCCTTTTGGGAACGACTTGGGGAATTCTTCTCACCTTTTCAGGATTTCAAACAGGGGCAATGACAAGTTCAAACTCAATGGTATTAAACGGCCTTTCTACAGCCCTTGCCACTACTGTACTTGGCCTTATCATCGCAATTCCTGCACTCATCTCTTACAACTATTTAAAAAATAGCGTTAAATATATTTCCTCTGACATGGAAAATTTTCTCTACCGCCTCCTCTCCGTCATCGAATTGCAATACCGAAAACCATTTTAAAGAATCTTATGCGAAGAAAAGCATCCTCCTTTTTGCGAGAAGAACTGCAAGATCCCAATATCAATCTCACTCCTTTAATCGATATCATTTTCGTTGTCCTCATTATTTTCATCGTCATTGCCCCAATGGTCGAAATCGATCGCGTTGAACTTCCTGTCGCATCCCTCCTTGAACACAAACAACCTCATTTTGTACAAGAATCTAGTCCGGTCATAATCCACGTGCGCGAAGATAATTCCATCTGGTTGAATACTCTTCCTGTTTTGATCCAAGATCTACCACCCCTTTTAAAATCGATAAAAGAAAAATATCCTGCTGCGACCCCACAGCTTTTTCATGATAAAAAAGCTGCTTTTGGAACCTATCAATCGATCAAAAATGCCCTGGAAGTGTCTGGTTTTCAAGAATTGGACATCGTTTTGCAACCATGAGAAAAAGGATCTTCTTTTTTGTTTTTGTCATTCATTCAGCTCTTTTTCTTTGGATGAAAATGGACCAGACAGATAACCAAAAAAAGAAAAAAAAGCTCCTCGTAAAAACTGTCCAGATTGCTCCTGCCCAAAAGATAACCACTGCTGTTTCCTCTATTTCTTCACCAGCTGAAAAGAGGCAAGCTCACGAAAAAATTGTTGATTCTCCACAAATTAAACCCAAAACTCAACCCCCCTCTCAAAAACCAAAAAAAACAATCCCCACCCCCCCAAAAAAACAAGATAAAAAGCAACCAGTTAGATCAGTTGGGCAAAAAAATTCTCAACCAAAAAATGCAAAAGCCCAAAAACTTATCAAACAACTTGAAGAAAGCGTTGCGAAAATTGAAACAAAAAGAGATAAAAGAAGAACGGGTAACGAAATTGCAGAATTTCGATTTCCTTTCAAACTGCAGATTGATAATATAGAAATAGGAAAAAGCGAAATAGCGTTTGAAACTTTGCTTACCCAAAAATTGAAAAATCATCTTGTTCTTCCAGAGCAAGGTGCAGTAAAATGCAAAATTACTGTGGATCAAAATGGAAAAGTAATCTATTTTGCTACAATAAAAACGGAAAGTGAAAAAAACGAGAAATATTTAGAAAAAGAAATGAAAAATTTTATATTTCCTCCTTTTCAAGGAGACTTATCAGATAAAAAAACGTTTACTTTTATTTTAACCTTTTTAAATGACAAATGATTAGATTATTCACTCTTCTATTTATTTTTTATATGGGATTTCTTCCTTCAGAAGAAAAGGAAATTCCAATACACCTACATACCAGGGAAAATCTTCACCTGGTTTATCTTGGGAAAATTCAGAATAAGCAACCATTTTTTTCCAACGATCATCTCAAGCAGATTAGATCTGTTCTCCATTTTGACCTCAACTATAACGGGGTATCTAAAGTATTAAAAATAGATGAAAATTTGGAAAAATGGCTGCAAGATGCAGATTTTAGACTCTCTCTCAATTCCGATATCTGGAAAGATACTTCTATTGAATATGTAATCAAAGCAGAAATAAATCATAAAACTCTTTCTGCCTTTGTCTTTTCTATAAAAGATCAAACACTCAAACAGTTTAAAGAAATTTTACTGAGTGGGGACCTCTCTCAAGATCGCAGACAAATGCATAAACTTGCCGATGCGATTCAAAATTCTCTTTTTCAAAAGGAGGGAATCGCTCAATCGCGTATTCTCTATTCTTATCAAATTCACTCCAACCCTTCCGATCCTTCTCTATGGAAAGCGGAGATTTGGGAATGTGACTGGGATGGAGCGAATCCCAAACGATTAACGTATGATGAAAGCTATTCGATCACTCCTGTACAACATCCCTCTTCTTCTTCTGCAACCCCATTTTTATACGTGTCTTATAAAGTAGGGCAACCAAAAATCTATTTCTCAAATGGAAATGAAAAAAAGGGAAAACCTCTTCTCGATATTAGAGGAAATCAAATTCTTCCTGCCATTTCTCCAAAAAAAGATAAGATGGCATTCATCTGTGATGCTTCTGGAAGAGCAGATCTCTTCATTCAAGCGATAAACCGAGAAGGAATGCCGATTGGAAAACCCATCCAACTCTTTTCTTTTCCAGATAGCACGCAGGCTTCTCCCACTTTTAATCCAGATGGAACAAAAATTGCTTTTGTTTCTGATAAAGATGGCACCCCTAGAATTTATACCATTCCAGCAGAACTTGATCAGGGAAAAAGGTCACAACCTACTTTGATCAGCAAAGCAAATCGAGAAAATAGCTGCCCTAACTGGTCTCCCGATGGAACAAAAATTGCCTATAGCGCCAAGACAAATGGCATTCGTCAAATTTGGATTTATGATTGCACAGAAAAGGAAGAAAGACAGCTTACATTTGGTCCAGGAAATAAAGAAAATCCCTGTTGGGCTCAAGATAGTTTGCATCTTGTCTTTAATTCTACAGGAGATATTTCATCTGAACTCTACATTGCCAATCTTAACCAACCAGAGACAATCCAAATTACAAGAGGTCCTGGAATTAAACATTATCCATCTTGGATAAAAAAATAATTATGAGGGATAGACATGAAACGGCGTTTTCAATTTTACCTTGGATTGATTGGAGTAGCTCTACTCTTTTCTGGTTGTGAAAGTAGTTCTGACCTTTCTGCGCTAATTCGTTCCAAATTGCAACAAATCACACAATGGTCATCACCTGAAGAATCCTTAGCAGAAAAAGATGGTCTATATGGTCCAAAAGATGAGGATTTCATTCCTTTAGTTGAAGAGGATTTAAAAACGGCTTTTTCTGAAAAAGCAATTAGCCAACCAAAAGAAATACCAGGTGGTCCAGGAAGTTCGATTCCTGCTCTCCACCAATTTCGCAAACCTCTTGCTGATCTCGCCTTAATTTTTAAAAATGTCTATTTCAATACTGATGAATATGCATTTAAAAAAGCACAGTATTTTCAAATAATAGACAAAATAGCCGACTATCTAAAAAACCATCCCAATATGGTTATTTCCATTGAAGGCCATTGCGATGAAAGAGCATCTGAATCTTATAATCAGGCACTGGGAACACGCAGAGCCAACTATGTGCGAAGTTTACTTGTGCAAAAAGGAGTTCACCCCAATCGGATCCACTCCATTACTTTTGGTAAAGAAAAACCTGTAGATCCTAGCCATACCCCTGCTGCTTGGGCAAAAAACCGACGGGCAGAATTTACCATTTTTGAAAAATAGACCCAAAGTTCAGGTCTCTAAATGAAATTTTTTTACATCTTTTTCTTACTCGTTCTTGCTAGTTGTGCCAATCGATCTCAAGAAAAGGAAAAGCTGCAAGCATACAATCTTTCAGTTGTACAAAGTGAGGTAAAAGATCTCCTTCATAAAATGGATGGTTTACAATCTACCATTGCCATTTTGGAAGAGCAAATCGCTAAACTAAAAAACACAAAAGGAAATCAAAAGGAGCCTGAATGGGAAAAACGATTAGTTACAGTGGAAAAAATGCAAGAAAAAATTGCCGTTGATTTAAAAAACATTCGCGATTTTACCGGGCAGATTTCCCACCAGGTGCAAAATCAGATGCAAGAGCTGCAAAACCGATTAGACCATTTTCGTGATACCATCCAAGAAATTGGAAAAATCAGAACTACCCTATCTTCTCTTTCAAAAACCATGGGAGAAAGCCAGATACAAATCGTTAAAGTAAAACCTGGCGATTCCTTAGAAAAAATTGCAAAACAGCATCACACTACAATAGAAAATCTCAAAACACTCAATAATTTAACTCAAGATACCATATTCATCGGTCAGGAATTGAAAGTTCCCTGAACCTATCCCGAAATTCAAAAAACTTGCTTTTTGTGCCTTTTTTCTTACATTTTAAAGTCATTTCTTGGCCTACTTATTCAAGTATGTCCTGCGAAATGACTTTAAAATCTATGGAAAAATTCATCAAAATCAAATTTCCCGAATTTCGGGATAGGTTCTTGGTGATTTTTTTTATCTAAAATGATAAACATTGTTTCTAATGACGCACAAAAAAAGAATATTATTAATAGAAGATGAAGAAGATATTGCTGCTATCATCAAACTGCAGGCAGAAGCACTCGGCTATAAACTCCATGTAGAAGTAGATGGGATAAATGGGTATCGAGCAGTAGAAAGAGAAAAGCCAGATCTTGTCATTCTTGACCTGATGCTTCCCGGAGAAAATGGCCTTGATGTCTGTAGAAAGATCAAAAGCCACCCCGATTTAAAAAACATTCCGGTAATCATCCTTACCGCTAAAACCGAAGAGCTCGACATTGTACTAGGACTAGAACTCGGAGCGGACGATTATGTATCGAAGCCCTTTTCCCCAAAAGTCCTCTTCTCTCGTATCAAAGCAGTCCTTCGCAGGGCTAAAGAACCAGAAAGGCCGACCAGAGTATTAAAATTTGGAGAGTTTACTTTGGATATAGACCGCTATTTGCTCAAAAAGGGAGCCTATATCACTCCAATTACCCTCTCTGAATTTGGCATTCTTAGAAGACTCTTACAAAATCGAGGAAAAGTTCTCACGCGAAATCAACTTCTCGACGATATCCAAAATGATGATAGCTTTATCGTAGATCGCAATATCGATGTGCACATTGCATCACTTAGAAAAAAACTTGGCCCAAATTTCCATTGGATTGAAACAGTCAGAGGGGTTGGATATCGATTCAAAGAAGAAATGCCCCACAAAAAGGAAAAGAGCGAATAGAGCTTATTTTGTGATTTCATCGACTAAGGAAGCCAACTGTTGATCGCGCACAATGAAATGGTGTCCAACGGCCCAAATTCCTCCCCCTAATCTAATTAGATTCCATAACTTATTTAAATTTGAATTTCGCTCGGGATTACTTAGATCAGAGACAAATTCTACCGTACTTGCCATAGCTTCTACACAAACATAGGTATAAATAATCTTTCGATTCTTAGTATGCAGGGAAAGGAGACAGATACAAGCATGAAAAATTTTGAATATATCAATTAGTGTAACAACTTGCTTAACTGTTTGGAATATATCCCTTATATCCTTTCTAGTGATTTTCTTAAGTGTTTGTTGCTCATTTCGCTGTTCAGGATTTTTTATCTGTTCATCAACAGTTCCCTGGCTATGTTCTTCTCTTTTTATGCCATCTTGCTTAGATTTTTTCTGTTCATTTTTTGCCATTTCATTTAATGTTTTATGACTGACAGCATTTAAGCACTGATAAAGAGAAATAACTGAAACACAAGAAGAAACTGTAAATGGACTCATTAAACCCACAAATAAACAAGTAATGCTATATATAATAGGTGGCGCACACGTCTTTGTTGCTTCTATTGGACCTGTTTTTTTTGTTTCTAGTAGCAAGATAAACTTGTTCCAATTTGTATAAAGAGAATTTATGTCACGACCAATAGAAGTGATTTTATCAAATTTAGGGTGTCTTGCTGCTGTTAAACCTCCAAAAACAGCCAGATTTGCACCTATTCCTAAGGCCAATTTAAAAGGAGTGGTCGCTCTTGGAATTGTATGTTCAATCAACCCGACAAGATAGTTATCAAATGCTCCACGAATATTCATAAATTTAAATCCCCTGATTTTTTACTTTCCAATATTCTCTATGTAGCTCTTGAAAGTAGATAGCTGCATCATTTTTGCAATAGTTCTGTATAATCGATCGAGCTAAACATCCGATAAACATTCCCCCATTAAACTCTTCATCTTTCTCATAAAAATTTAAAAAGGAGGTCAACGTTTCAATTACAGATAAGACATTTCTAAAAAATAGTAAATTTACGATAAAAACATTTGCATTAGCTTTATTATTAATAATTAAATTAGAAAATGTTACCAATTTTCCAATATTATCTGCTATATTACATAGATCTACAACAATAGACAAAGTCTTTTTAGTTTTTAAATGATTCTTCAATAGGATCAAGTGTTCACAAATTTCAAGAGAAGACAAAGCACAAATTCCATAAGGATATTTTAAACAATTTAATGCAAAACTCATGATATGCTTACTAGCTTGAATATAAAAAATTCCTTTGTTTAGTAGTTCTCTTTTCTCATATTCAGTTCGTATTTGTTGTTTTTTTTGGATAAACGTACCTGAATTGTTTATGTTTATGACTTCTTTATTAAGGTTCTTCATCTTTGCATTAAATGATGTTTTTTCTTTTTCCTGTCTTTCTTCATAGTTATTTGAAACTCTTATTAAATAACTGAAATCCGAAAAGTATGTTAAAAAACCTGGGGTATGAGAAGGAAAATCAACCCCATATGTAAAGCCATAAAAAAAATACTTAAATACTCCTTCATAATCCTTAAATACTCTTTCATAATCATTTAACATAATATCCCCTAAAATGAGCTAATAGTTTATCAATTTATTAATTAAAAATCTAGTATTGATCATTTTTTAATGAAAAAAATTTTTACTATCTTTTTTATTTAAAAAATTTATTGATTCCTTTATCAGTTTAATTAGATCAACAAAGGAATCCCATGCTGTCAAAACCTTTTTTTAAAAAGTATTTTCCCCTTTATTTTACCTATTTTGTCGATAATTTTGGACTTGCTATCGCCTTTCCAATCTTTACCCCCCTATTTCTATCACCCCATTTTGATCTATTCACTCAGGGCAATGAGGGGCTACTTCAACGAACCTTTCTCTTGGCCCTGCTTATCGTCTCTTTCCCCATTGCCCAGTTTTTCGGCGCTCCGATTTTAGGAGAGCTGTCCGATAGAGTTGGAAGGAAAAAGGTCTTTCTCATTACCATTTTAGGGGGAACGGCTGGCTATCTTTTAACAGGTTTTGGCATCTACTCAACGACACTACATCTTCTTTGGATTGGTCGGCTACTCACAGGGCTTTTTGCTGGCAATCTCGTCATCTGTCTTGCTTCGATTGCAGATTTTACCAAAGAGGAAAAAGAGAGGACAAAATATTTTGGTTGGATAGCAACCGTGGGAAGCATTAGTTTCATCACTGCCATTTTCGTTGGTGGGGGCTTTTTCAAACAGAATGCTGATCCAACTTTGGGAACAAGCTTATCTTTCTTCTTAACGGCTGGGCTGGCCATTATCAATTTTCTTCTTATCTACTTTGTCTTTGAAGAAAAACAGCCTCGTAGAGAAGTTTTTCGCCTCAATTTAGGTCTTGGAGTACAAAATCTGGTAACTGGTCTTAAACTTCCCCATCTAAAATTCATCTATCTCATCTTCTTTTTCTTTCTAGTGGGATGGATCGCTGCTATGCAATTTTTATCTGATTATTTGTTGCAAGACTTCACATTTGCCGACTTTTCACAAATGGCCACATTTGCCTTTATTGGAACTTCGCTGGTTTGGGCCTTTGCAAATTTTGTCGTGAATCCCATTTTGGCTAACAAATACCCAGTTTCAAAAACATTTACCTTTTCTCTAATTTTCCTAGGCCTTCTCTTCATCGCCAGCTTTTTGCCTCAAAATTTTCCAGGATTTATCTTCCTTTTCTTATGCGCCTCTTTTTTTGCCGCACTGAGCTGGACAAATGGCCTTGCCACGATTTCTTTGAATGCACCAGCAACTATGCAGGGAAGGATTCTTGGAACAAATCAATCAATCAGCGCAATCGCCTCTATCATTGGTCCCATTTGCGGAGGAGCGATAGCTGGATATGATGTCCATTTTGTCTATCCTCTCGCAGGAATTCTTGTCTTTTTTGCAGGGATTTTCTTTTACCATACTTACCTAAAAAAGGTAGCAATCTCTTGAAAGTGAGCCGACAATTTCCTATAATTGTCAATTATGAGTTTTTCTGATGGTGCTCTTTCACTCGTCGACAATATGGATGAAAATTCTTTTCGAACGATTGATGATTTATGTAGATTTTTTGTTCTTAAAATAAAAAATAATATAAAAAAACATTTTCTATTTCATTTTTTATTTCTTGCTTCAATCCTTTTGGAGCTGGTCATCTTTGGATATTTTTTTTCTTTCTTTACTCATACATCTATTTTGGCATTTTGCTTAGCTGGAATTTTTATCACTATTTTTTCCTACATAACTTTACATTTTTATTTACAATCTAAAAAAAATGAAGATCTTTACAAAATTAAAGAAGATTTCTTAAAAAATTGTTTTGCTTTAATTGAGAAGAAGGATGATACCTCTAACCTCCACTGTTTTTTTATCTATGCCACAACATTGCTTGCTTCTCTACTGAGCTTTCGGCCAATTTTGGGTGGAAAATGGCAGAAAAAATTTCCTACTCTAGCATTGATTAGAGAAAAATATCATATCTGGCTTGAATGGAAAGATTTGCAAAGCATAAAGGAACTTCTTTTTTTTGAAGCAATTGACCAGCATATTCAATTAATTAAGCTCAATCCTACCAATGGAGAAACCCATCTTTCTCTTGGCAATCTCTATATTCATTTATCGAAACTTTATCGAGAGCAAGAAGAGTTGCCATGGAACCCAGCGCAACTTCGCTCAGAAGAAATGGCAAGAAATCATAGATCTGCTTTAGAAAAAGCGATCTCTGAGTATCAAATTAACCTCGAGTTAACTCCTGAAAATCCAAAGATCTATCTGCAACTCATCGAGATCTACAAACAATTAAAAGAAAAAGAAAAAGAGATGGAAATTTGTGAAAAATTGATTCAAATCGATGCAGAAAATGCAGATATTCTTTTTCGAATGGGATCTCTTTATTTTCAAAAAGGCAATTTAGTAGCTGGATTAAAAATGTATCAAAAAATTAAAGAAATCGATGAGACAAAGGCAAAAGATCTATTTCAATTTTATGCATCTACTCACCGCAGACTAAGAGATATGACCCCTGCACTTTGAATCGAAAATCGGCTCAAAAGAACCCAAAAATCGACAGAAGCTTAATTCGTTAACAGTCTCTAAGATTTGAATAGGGACATCCAGTCTATGGTCCCAATAGCAATTCCTGAAATACAAAAAAGATTTGCTTTCCAATTTATCTGTTCTCGATAAAGCCATTTTCCCCAGAGGTTGCAAAGAACGATGATTGTCACCGAAAAGATGGGGAACATCATTGCATGATCCGCTGAAGAAACAGCAAACTCTGTTCCCAAAATTACGAGGGAAGCAGAAACTCCATTTGCCACTCCTCCAAGACATCCATACAACCATTCTTTTCCATTCGGCATCCGTTTTTCTTTTTTAATGAAAATGATTGTGTGAAAAATAGCTGCGGAAATAAAGATCATTGGCATGAACCACTTTGTTTGAAGAGCATCCGAACTAATTGCCAATCCTAGTCCCTCTTTTCCTGGAAAATGGAGCAAAAGAGATCTCCATTCCAGAAAAAATAGATAGAGTACATGGACAAAAAAGCCAGAAAAGACAAAAACAAGCCATTTTTTCCGCTCTTTCGTTTCTATTTTTGTTTTTGCAGCGATAAAAAGTCCCATTAAAACACAGAAAGAGCCAAATCCATTCCAAAAGTTATATTTTAGACCAAATGAAGCCCCAAATAATGAAAGGGAAAGAAAAATCGGTATAACACAAGCAGAATTGAGAATAGAAAAAGTGATACCTGGTGGCCCGAGTTCTAGAGATTTCCCCATGAAAAAAAACAAAAGGGCTAGAACAATTCCTGCTACTAT
>JAKEHU010000010.1 GCA_022614855.1 Chlamydiota bacterium | reverse complement strand
GCTTTAATCCCACCAAGAGAAGATACAACTACGCCAACACTCATCACACAACTTGCTGTTTTAGCTGGACTTGCAATCTTTCCCTTTGCAGTTATGCTTTTGACTTCTTATATCAAAATCGTGGTAGTCCTTTCTCTTTTGCGCAATGCTCTTGGAGTACAACAATCTCCTCCTAATCAGGTTCTCAATGGAATTGCCCTTCTTTTAACAATTTATGTAATGTTTCCGACGGGTCTTGCCATGTATAATCAAGCTGGAGATTACATTAGAAACAATGCGCCTACGCAATTGCTGTCTGGACCAACTGCTACCTACCTGATCAATGTTGTTGACAAAGCAAAAGAGCCGATGAGAACTTTTCTCCAGAAAAACGCCATTAACAAACATGTGACGAGTTTTTATCAACTGGCTTACAAAACTTTCCCAGAAAATTATCGAAAACAGCTGAAGTCCAATGATTTCATCGTCTTAATTCCCGCTTTTATCACTTCCCAGTTAAAAACGGCTTTTGAAATTGGAGTTTTGATTTACCTTCCCTTTTTTGTAATCGATCTTGTTACATCAAATATTCTTCTTGCGATGGGGATGATGATGCTTTCTCCTTTGACAATTGCACTTCCATTAAAATTATTATTGCTTGTTATGGTCGATGGTTGGACTTTAATCATTCAGGGTCTTGTATTATCGTTTAAAACATGAGTTAGGTAATGAACCTACCCCGAAATTCAAAAAACTTGCTTTTTGAATTTCGGGATAGGCTCATAGATGTTTACATCAGAAATTTACCAACTTTCTTACCAAGCTTTGCTTCTCATTTTAATTTTGTCCGGCCCACCTATTTTAATCAGCACTTTGCTTGGCCTTCTTGTTGCGATATTCCAGGCTGCAACGCAAATTCAAGAGCAGACTCTCTCATTCATGGTTAAGCTATTTGCAGTAATCATCACCTTGCTCTTCTTAGGAGGGTGGCTAAGCAGCCAAATTTTTCAATTTGCAGATAATATTTTTACAAATTTCTACAAATGGTCGTAATTAATAATGTTTCTTGGCCAAGCTGCAAGTCTTCCCTTCGATAACTATCTTTCTCTCATGTTGAATCTTGCACAAAATGCTCCTATGAGTTTGCTCGCAATTTTTTTTTTGTGCTTGTTGCGACTCGCTCCAATTGTTGCTCTTGTTCCCTTCTTAGGAGCAAAACTTCCGGGAGGAGTAAAAATTGGCCTTGCCATAGCTTTGACCTTTCTCCTTTTACCTCATGTGACACACAACACAAAAGAACTCCTTTCTTTTAACATTCCATTTATTGGATATGGCTTAAAAGAACTTTTTCTTGGATTCATGATTGCAACTTTGGCAAGCATTCCTTTTTACATAGCGGAATCATCGGGAATCTTGATCGATTTCATGCGAGGATCCTCGGCATTGCAGGTAACCGATCCTTTCATGCAGTCACAAACTTCTTCCATCGGTGTACTCTTCAACTATGTTCTCATTGTCCTTTTTTTTCAGGTCAATGGTCCTTTTCTCTTTTTAGAAGGTCTTATGGAATCTTATCAAATTCTTCCCGTGGATAAACTCCTTTCAGCGAAATTTTTTTCTGCTTCTATTCCTTTCTGGAAAATTGTATTTGGAATCCTCATGCGTGTCACGGCTGTTTCTATACAAATTGCCGCTCCCTCCATTTTAGCCATTTTGATGACAGAGGTATTTCTCGGCATTGCCAATCGCCTTGCACCACAAGTGCAAATTGTCTTCTTAGGAATGTCTTTAAAATCCCTCATTGGACTCGGTCTACTTTGGGTTGCCTGGTTTTTTATGTTGCAACAGATGCAAAAAGAATCTTTGTCCTGGATTCGAGAGCTGGATAAAATGCTCAAATTTTTTGGCATGTGAAGGTTCATAATTGATCAAAAGCAAAAAAGAATTTATTCTTTTTGTTTTTGATAGGTCCATTGTGAAAAGTTTTCATTTAATAATTTTGAATTTTTGTCTGTTTCAATTCTCCCTATTCTCTGCTTCAGATCCTCAAATGGAAGATGTGGAAATGCGAAAACCTAAACAAGCTATTATCAATCCACATGCAAGACCTACACAAAAAGATTCGTGGGGAGGATTTTTAACTGGAGATATCCTTCTTTGGGAAGCTCATGAAAATAACTTAGCTTTTGCAGTAGAACAAACAAGCGATGCAGGAAGAAAAGCGCGAAATCTCAACTTTCATTGGGATTGGGGATTTCGATTGGGCATTGGAGCAAATCTTCCTCACGACGGTTGGGATGTCTACCTCAACTGGACTCGGTTTTATACAAATGGCTCAAGAAAAATTTCCTCCACAGCATTTGGGGGATTTATTCCAACTTACATTCCCCCAGCACAAATATCAGCTACAACCAGGTCTCAACAAATTGACGCAAACTGGAAACTCCATTTCAACCAATTAGTTCTGGAACTTGGCCGTGAATTTTTTGTCAGTAGATGGTTAACTCTCAGACCATGTGCGGGATTTATAACAGATTGGATTCACCAGAGATACAAAATCAAATATCGAGATTTAATGAACTTTACTTTTGGATCTCGCGCAGATATTGAGATGAAATGCAAGTATTGGGGTCTCGGTTTAAGAGGTGGAATTGATACAGAGTGGGGTGTAGGTGCTGGCTTTGGCATCTTTGCCAATCTCTATGCTTCACTTTTGTATGGATATTTTTCTACCGGTTTTGATGAATTTACTGCAAATAACTCTCCTCTCCTCTTATTTAAAGATCACCATCGCATTGGAAGGGCTATTACAGATTTGATGTTAGGCCTCCGATACGACTATCTATTTTGCAATGAAAGATATCATATCGGACTTCAAGTCGGATGGGAACATCATATGTTTTTTGGTTTAAATCAATTTCCTCGCTTTGTAGATGATCTTGCTGTAGGAACTTTCCTTGGAAACCAAGGAGACTTGACCATTCAGGGATACATTTTACAAATTCGACTCGATTTCTAATTTTATTATTTTTAACCACTGAGATCACAAAGAACACATAGGAAAAATGTGATTTTCTCTTCTCTCTGTGGTACTTAATTATTGATTTAGCTTAAAGCAGATTTGATTGAGGATATTTTGCAACCTTTCTATCTCTTCAAATGTATTGTAAGGTCCAAAAGAGACGCGCACTGTTCCTGGAATATTGAATCGATCCATCAAAGGCTGTGCACAGTGGTGCCCCGTCCTCACTGCAATTCCTTCAAGATCGAGGAAAAGACCGATATCCAAATGGTGGATATTTTTGATGATGAAACTCAAGATTCCTGCTTGCTCAGCCGGTTGTCCAATAAATTGTAGGTCAGGAATTTCAGAAAGGAGCTTTTTAGCATACATGAGTAGCTCCTTTTCTTTCTTTTCGATGAATTCCAAACCCAGTGTCTGGATATATTCAATAGCGGCTTCAAGAGCAATGACCTCTCCAATCGGCGGAGTCCCCGCTTCAAATTTAAGCGGAGGAGGTTGAAATGTCGCTCCGTCAAAAGAGACCTTTTGAATCATGTCTCCCCCAAACTGGTAAGGAACCATTTTTTCCAGAAGGGGAAATTTTCCAAACAAAATACCAAGACCTGTTGGTCCAAACATTTTATGAGAAGAAAATAGATAAAAATCTGCATCTAATTCAGAAACATTGACCGCCATTCTTGAAACGCTTTGTGCACCATCTATCACGACAATTGCACCAACTTTGTGAGCTTTATCAATGATTTTTTGCACTGGATTAATTGTGCCTGTGGCATTGGCAATATGCGCTATGGATACAATTTTTGTTTTCTTGGACAACATTTTTTCAAAGGCGTCCATCATGATTTCTGCGCGGTCATTTATGGGAATTACCCTTAATTTTGCTCCCTTTTCTTGGCAGAGTTGCTGCCAAGGGACAATATTGGAATGGTGTTCCATTTCCGAAATGATCAGTTCATCTCCATCAGAAATAACCATTTTTCCTAAAGAATTTGCCAGTAAATTCATTCCTTCCGTAGTCCCTTTTGTAAAAATGATTTCCTCTGGAAGAGTTGCTCCAATAAACTGCGCTACTTTCTTTCGCACATTTTCATATCTCTCTGTCGTTTCGGCAGCTGTTGTATACACCGCTCGATGGACAGTTCCATATTCATGGAGATAAAAATCAGAAAGGGTTTTGATCACACAGGAAGGTTTTAAAGAAGTTGCCGCACTATCAAAATAAATGAAATCTTTTCCATGTATTTTCCTCTCTAAAATGGGAAAATCTTCCTTGATATTTTTAAGAAGTTTCATTTTTTACTCATTCTTTCCTCTGGCGTAAGGCGAGTTTTTAATCCTGAATTTAAACTTTTGTTTTAGAGGTTCATAAAAAAGATGATCTAATATTTCACTGCAAAAACCCTCTATCAATAAACGAGAAGCTTTTTGTTCATTTAACCCGCGCGTTTTGAGATAAAATAATTGAGACTGATCAATTTGTGAAAAAGATGCACCATGACTTGCTTTGACATCATCAGCGAATATTTCAAGATTTGGCTTACTCTTTGCAGAGGCATACTCTCCTAAAATCAAATTTTGATTGAGCTGATAAGCCTCTGTTTTTTGCGCTTTCTCACGCACATATATCTTTCCTTCAAAACTAGATTGACTAGAGTCACATAAAACGGTTTTGTAAAACTGGTTTGAAAAACAAAATGGTGCCTCATGATCTACAAAAACATGTGCATGTGTCTGCTCCATTTCTTTGGATATGGCAAGCCCTTTTAAATCAACACGTGCATTTTCCCCAATCAAAGAAAACTTCATATCTTGCCTCGCACTCTTAGATCCTTCTGTATAGTGCAAACAATCCAAAGAACTATTTTTCTTCAGAGAAGAGCGAATTGCATCAAAATGCCAACTGTTTTCCTTGGGCTTAACCAAATTTGCTAATTGCAAATTGCTCGATTCTTCAAGAAAAATATCGATAAGTCCAAAATGCAAATACTTTTCTTTGCTCACAGACTGAAAATCAAAGATCCATTTCATTGAGGACTCTTTTCCTAAAACAAGATGAATTCTCGGATAATGATAAGAGGGATGATTAGCAGTTACTAAATTGATGCAATAGATAGGAATTTCCAGTCTCATTTTAGGAGGAACAAGGAAAAAAAGTGCACTCGTTTGCAGCGCTAAATTCAAAAGAGTAAAAGGATCATTTTCTTCATGGATCATTTTAGACATGCGCAGCTGCAAATAGTGGCCATAAATCAGATGAGCTTCTTGCAGAGTAGTCACAATGCATTGTTTGGGAAGTTTTGAAAGATCGGAAAGCTCTCTGCAATATTTTCCATTGAGCAAAATAATTTTAACGACTTCACCCTTTATCTCTGGGATGAGACTTTCCTGAATCAGCTCCTCATCAGATGGAGAATGAGTAAACTTCTCTTGATATAGTTGTGTAAGAGGAAGGTATTGAAAGGCTTCTTCGTTCTTTTTTGGGAAACCACGTTTTAAGAAATGGTTCCAGGCTTTTTCTTGCAAGGATTTAAAGGATTCTTTTAAGCCAGAATAAAACTGTTGTTCTAAATTAGGAATAATCGAATCGACTTTTTCATTCAGTAAAACCATCGTATCCCCGTTTTTCTAACTCAAGTGCAAGTTCATGCCCTCCTTTTGCTACGATTTTTCCATCTATCATTACATGAACAAAATGGGGTCTAATGTAATCTAACAGCCTCTGATAATGGGTAATGAGCAGAAGAGCTCGTTTTGGATTAAATAATTTTTTCACACCACATGCGACAATGCGCATCGCATCGATATCAAGTCCTGAATCTGTCTCATCTAAAATTGTGAAAGAAGGCTCCAAAATTGCCATTTGCAAAATCTCATTGCGCTTTTTTTCTCCTCCTGAAAACCCTTCATTCACTCCCCTTTGAATAAAATCTCCTTTCATCTCCAAAAGCTCCATCTTTTCGTTGACAAGCTTTGTAAATTCTTTTTCAGAAAGAGTTGGACGATGTGCTGCTTTTGCCTTTGCATTATAAGCCGCATGGAGAAATTGAAAATTGCTGACTCCAGGAATTTCAATAGGATACTGAAATCCCATGAAAAGTCCTAAGCCAGCCCGTTCCTCGGGCTCTAATAATAAGATATTTTGTCCTCCTAAAAACACCTCTCCGCTCAATACTTCATAAGCGGGATCTCCAGCCAAAACTCTTGCAAGTGTTGATTTTCCAGCCCCATTTGGCCCCATAATCGCATGAATTTCCCCTGATTTAATCTTGAGATTGATGCCCTTCAAAACAACTTTTCCATCTACTGCGACGTGTAAATCTTTAATTTCTATCATAAGACCTTATCCCACTGAATTTTCCAGTTTAAGTGCAAGGAGCTTTTGCGCTTCTACAGCAAACTCCAAAGGAAGCACTTTAATGACTTCTTTGCAAAAACCATTGACAATCAAATTAATTGCATCTTCCTTGCTAATTCCCCTTGTTTGTAGATAAAAAAGCTGCTCTTCATTCATTTTTGATGTAGATGCTTCATGTTCCACCTGGCTTGTTGCATTTCCCACTTCAATATAGGGAAACGTATTGGCACTACATCTATTGCCAACTAACATAGAGTCACACTGCGTGTAATTTCGAGCTTTACTTGCACGCGGTGCAATCTTTACAAGCCCGCGGTATGTATTTCTTGAAAAATCTGCAGAAATTCCTTTAGAAATGATGGTCGACTTGGTGTTTTTCCCTAAGTGAATCATCTTCGTTCCTGTATCTGCTTGCATATGATGGTTTGTCAAAGCTACAGAATAAAACTCTCCTACAGACTCATCTCCTTGAAGAATACAACTTGGATATTTCCAGGTGATAGCACTACCTGCTTCTACTTGTGTCCAAGAAATTTTTGATCGAAAACCGGCACATTTACCGCGCTTTGTAACAAAATTATAGATCCCTCCCAGGCCATTTTCGTCTCCAGCATACCAATTTTGTATTGTGGAATATTTGATCTCTGCTCCATCAAATGCGATCAATTCGACTACCGCTGCATGAAGCTGGTTGACATCATAAGATGGTGCAGTGCACCCTTCTAAATAACTTACATAAGAACCCTCTTCCGCAATGATCAATGTTCTTTCAAATTGTCCTGTATTTCTATCATTGATTCGAAAGTAGGTAGAGAGTTCAATGGGACATCTTATCCCTTTTGGAACATAGACAAAAGATCCGTCAGAAAAGACAGCGGAGTTTAGTGCTGCAAAATAGTTATCTCCAATGGGAACGACTGTTGCTAGATATTTTTGAATCAACTCGGGATACTTGTGCACAGCTTCGGAAATGCTACAAAGAACAACCCCTGCCTCGTCTAAAGTTTTTTGAAAAGTCGTTCCTAAAGATACTGAATCAAAAACAACATCCACCGCAACGTTTGCCAGTCTTTTCTGTTCATCTAATGGAATTCCCAACTTTTCAAATGTTTGGATGATTTGTGGATCTACTTCTTCTAAACTTTTTAAAGATTGCTTCTTCTTTGGGGCTGAATAATAGGAAATATTTTGGTAATCGATGGGCTTCAATTTCAAATTTGCCCAAAGAGGTTCCTTCATCTCTTTCCATTTTTCAAAAGCTCTCAAGCGAAATCGAAGCAAAAAATTGGGTTCATTTTTTTTTGCAGAAATGGCGCGAATGATCTCTTCATTTAGCCCTTTAGGAAGGCTATCCGTTTCGATATCGGTTGAAAACCCATATTTATAATCTGACCTTTTTTCTAAAATTTCTTGAGTAGACATGGAATTTAAAAAAATTTTTACAATTGTGTAGAGTAGTGTTTAAGATATCATGCATTTTAGATTTACACAAATACTTCAGAAACCAATTTTTTTTCTGCTAGCACTAGATGTTCCGGAAGGTCGATTCCAAAAATTTCCTGATGGGTTTCATGCATTTTGATGCGCAAACCATGATAAAGAAATCTCAACTGCTCTAACTTTTCGGCTTTTTCAAGCTCGCAAATGGGTAATATTGAAATTTTTTTTAACGCTTTTTTTGTATAGGCATACATTCCGACATGTTTATTAAAAATTTTTCTTTCATCTTCATCGCGATAAAAGGGAATTAAACTGCGAGAAAAATAAAGAGCATAACCCTTAGCATCAAGGACAACTTTAACTACATGTGGGGAAGATCTCTCTTCTTCACTTGAAACTTTTTTATACAAAGACCAAACATCTACATCTCGATCTTTATCGGCAGATTGCAATAATTCATTCACCATTTCAGGCGTAATAAAGGGTTCATCTGCCTGCCAATTCACTACAATGTCTGCATCGATGAGATTTTTGTTTACCACTTCTACTAGTCGATCCGTTCCACTTTGGCAATTTGTTGAAGTCATAAAAAAGGGGGCACCAAATTGATCCACTACTTTTGCTGTCTCATGAGAGTCAATCGCAAAAAAAACTTCGTCAAAACGAGATACTTTTCTTGCACTTTCCCAGACCCATTGAATGAGCGGTTTTCCTTTTAGCAGCGCAAGAATTTTTCTCGGAAACCGAGTTGATTCAAGCCTTGCTGGAATAACACACACTATTTTCATGCAAATACCATTTGATTGTTTTTTCAATTCCCAAATGAAAAATACACTTAGGGGTCCAACCGAACTCACGTTTTACCTTTTTGGAGCTAATCCCATATCGAAAGTCATGCCCTGGACGATCTTTAACAAAGGTGATGCTCTCTAAAAAAGAAGATGGATCTTCCCTTGTTAAATGGGCAAATTTTTCGACGAGAAAACGAGCGAGATCAATATTTCTCGTTTCAAATTCGCCACTAATGTGATAAGACTCCCCCTTTTTTCCACTTTGTAAAACCATCCAAATTGCTTCCACATGATCATCTACATAAATCCAATTGCGCACATTGACTCCTTCCCCATAAATGGGAAGAACTTTTTTCTCCATGCAGCTATAGATCATTTGGGGAATGAATTTTTCATTATGTTGGAAAGGACCGTAGTTATTTGTAGAGTGGGAAAGAGTAACAGATAGACCATAAGTATGAGCATAGGCTCTCACAAAATGGTCCGCAGCAGCCTTGGAAGCTGCATAAGGGGATTGGGGATTATAAGGAGCTTCTTCCGTTACAAACCCTTCTTTAATGGAACCATAGACCTCATCTGTGGATATCTGGTGAAAGTGAATTGTAGGAAATCGCCTTACTACTTCTAGAAGAGCTATCGTTCCTCCTACATTTGTCTCATAAAAAACTTTAGGAGTTCCAATGCTTCGATCCACATGGCTTTCGGCAGCAAAATGAACAATCGCTTGAATCCGGTGCTCTAAGCAGAGCTTTTCTACTAAAACTCCATTCAATACATTCCCTCTCACAAAAATGTATCTGGAATCACCTTCTACTTTTTTTAAACTATTCAAATTAGAGGCGTAGGTGAGCGAATCTAAATTCACAATTTTTTTGATCCAAGGAAAACAGCTCAGCCCAAAACGGATAAAAGCCGATCCAATGAATCCAGCTCCTCCGGTAACTAAAATATTTTCAAATTGTTTTTTCATTTCTAATATATTCCTCTAACCCCTCTTTCCAGTTTCGCAGCTTGATTTTGCAATAAGAAGCTATTTTCTCAGTGTCCAATGCAGAATACTTCGGTCTTATTGCTGATAAATTCAATTCCTTGGTTAAAATGGGTTTGATCTCCTTGCAGAGAATTTCTATTTCATACTTTTTTGCCAATTTTTTTATCTCGAGCGCAACTTCAAATCGAGAACATTGCTCCTGATTGGCAAAATGAAAAATTCCAGATGGACTGGATTCTATCAGTTTCAAAATCGCCTCTATTAAATCCATAGAATAGGTTGGCTTGCTTACCTGATCTTCCAAAACTGACACTATTTCGCATTTTTTCATCTCATTAAAAATAGAAGAAATAAAAGTTTTTCCTCCTTTACCAAAAAGCCAAGAGGTTCGCAAAATAGACGCCGAAGGTTCTATTTTCAATAACTGCTTTTCTCCTTCAAATTTTGTTTTTCCATAGATACTTAAAGGGTTGCAAATATCCGTTTCTAAATAGGGGGTTTGTTTGGCTCCATCAAAAACATAATCTGTTGAAAGATGAAGAATTTTAGCTCCATGTTTTTTCGCAACAGATCCAAGATTCAGGGTTCCCTTTACATTTATATCATAAGCTTCATCCTGCTGTTTTTCAGCTAGTTCTACATTCGTATATCCAGCGCAATTGATGAAATGTGAAATGGGAAAACGAGAAAAAAAATTTTCAATTTGCCCCCTTTTTGTAATATCCACATCTCTGCGAGTTGTTTCTACAAAAGGTATCCTTCTCTTCCTCATTGCATCAGAAAGAAGAGACCCAACAAAACCATTACTGCCTACAATCCAGATTAGCAAGCGATCACCTCTTGAAAAGAAGGGGCCGTTTGATCTCGCTTGGAAAGAATGGGATCTTGAAATGGCCAATCGATCGCAACAGTGGGATCATCATAGCGGAATGTTTTTTCTTCCAAGGGGTTATACGCTGAGCTCAATTTATAAAGAAGATAAGCACTGCTGCTTAGCACTGCAAACCCATGAGCAAATCCTGCTGGAATGAAAAGTTGGGTATTTTCTTTAGAATCTAAAACCACTTTTTCAAAATGGCCAAATGTAGGTGAGTCCATCCTCATATCGACAATTACATCCAAAATTTTTCCTTGGATAGCGCGAACGATTTTTGCTTGTTCCGGCTGTCTTTGAAAATGCATGCCTCGAATGGTTTTATAATGAGAAAATGAGATATTATCTTGGACAAATTCACAGGAAATTCCCAAGGAATGATAAGCGGATTTTTTATAAAATTCATAAAAAAATCCCCTTTCATCAAAAAATTGTTTTATCTTTAATAATTTTGCTCCTTTCAAAGGCAATTCTATTAATTCAATCATTAGTTATATACTTAAATCCCGTGAAATTTTATCTTATTAACTTGAACTTTGATTTTTTTCCTCTGAATCAACAGAGATTTTCGATGAGGTTTTTTCGTTTTTTTCGAAGATCATAGCCGAAGCCACTATTTTCGAGGGAAAAAATCAAAGTTCAGGTTAGTAACCCTTAAAATAGCATTTTTTTTAATTTTTGCGCGGAGATTGATCTCATGCAAATATTCCGATCCCATGGAAACGTTTTTGGAGCCAGTCTTCTCATTGCCGGAACGACCATTGGAGTCGGAATGTTGGGGCTCCCGATAGTCACAGGTCCCGGCGGCTTTATCCCTTCCATCGTCATCTACTTGGTATGTTGGCTTTTTATGTTAGCAACAGGCCTTCTCATGGTCGAAGTATGCAGATGGATGCCACCAGGAGCCAACCTCATCTCTATGTCTAAAAAATTTCTTGGAAAACCTGGGAAAATCGTCTGTTGGCTGGTCTATTTATTTCTTTTTGAAATTGTGATGGTTGCCCACGTTACAGGAGGAGGAAGCGTTGTAAATGAAATTTTATCAGATAAGCTTTCCTTGACAAACTCCATGCTCTGGTATGTTATTCTTTTTGTTCCAATCGTTTATCTGGGCGCTCGCACCGTAGATCGCATTAACATTCTCATGTTTTCAGGCGTCCTCATTTCTTACTGTTTATTTCTTTTTGTCTCCTTTGAACATGTAAATTTCAAACTTCTCGAATATACCAATTGGACAAGATCCATTTTTGCCCTTCCTGTTCTTTTCGCTGCATTTACCTACCAAGTCATCGTCCCTACTCTTCTGGATTACATGAATCAGGATGTAAAAAAAGTGCGAAAGGCAATCTACTTTGGAATATCCATTCCTCTTATTGTCTACCTAATTTGGCAAGTTCTCATTTTGGGAATTGTTCCAGTTGAAGGGCCGAATGGTCTCATTGAAGCGGCTGCCAAAGGACAAAATGGTGTCACTCCTTTAAAACACTTTGTACAAAGTCCCATCGTAAATAGCATTGCCCGCGCATTTGCTTTTTTTACCTTAACTACCTCGTATATTGCCCTTGCCCTTGCTTTTATCGACTTTCTTGCAGATGGATTAAAGATGCAAAAAGTTGGCATAAAAAAAGCTTTTTTATGCTTTCTCGTTTTTGTTCCTCCGCTAATCATCAGTTTCATCAATCCGAATATATTTCTCATTGCTTTAGGATATGCAGGAGGGATCAGTTCTGCTATTTTATTTGGTCTCTATCCTCCTTTAATGGTCTGGATTGGAAAATATCGCATGGGGTTAACATTAGATAAAAAATCTCTTTGCAATAAATTTTTTCTTTCCCTTTTGATTGCTTTTACTATATTTGAACTTGGCATTGAAATTGGCACTCACTTTATTTAAACCCCTTGGGTTTTAAAAAAGATGAAAAAAGATCATTTGTTTTTTTTGATCATCTTTTTTCTCTTTCCTATCCAAAAGATTATTTTTTCTGCAGAAGGAACAGTTGAAGAAGATGCTCCTACACCAATTCTAGAAAAACCAGCTCTCGATGAACCCTGGTTCACTGGTCCCCTTCTTACTCCATCTGGACACATTGCCCCTATAGGTTTCATCAACGTTGAACCCTATGCATTTGTATTTGTTACAAATGGCATTTATGACAAACACTGGAAAACTGTATCCAGACCCAATTTTTACACGGCAAACTTTCAACTCCCCATCCAAATTGGACTCACCCACAAATGGCAAGTGCAAATCAGTCCCCAAGCAACTTACAACAGCACGCAAGGTGTCTCTTCCTTTGAATTGGGAGATTTTTCGCTCGAACTCGATTACCAAATATTAGAGGATACAGAAGAAAATAAACTGCCCGGAATAAAAGCCTATATAAATGAAATCTTCCCAACCGGCAAATATCAAAGATTAAAAGCAGAGAACCTCCGTACAGACTCTACAGGTGGCGGCTCTTTTGTCACTACTTTTGGCCTGGTTGTTTCACGTCTTTTTCATCTCAAAAGCTATTATTATATCAATCTCAGAGTGAATCCCTTTTATTCAATCTCCGCTCCAACTCATGTAAGAGGAATCAACACCTATGGCGGCGCAAAAGATACAAGAGGAAAAGTCTATCCAGGCAATAGCTTCGGCTTTCTCTATGGAATGGAAATCGCTTTAAGTCGCAACTGGGTATTTGCTTTTGATACCCAAGCTTTTTATAGCAATAAAACCCGCTTTTCCGGGAAAAAAGGAACAATAGATGGAACACCGGCAACAGTAGGTCTGCCTTCAAATGTACAATTTAGCCTAGCACCGGCTATAGAGTACAACTGGAATGCATCCATCGGCATTATCGCAGGCTCCTGGTTCACCATTGCAGGAAGAAATAGCCAACGATTCATCAGTGGAGTGGTCGCCATCAACTACTACGGACCAACCTCAGAAGGAAAAGTCAGTAAACCCTTTCGCCTAACCGGCGGCGGTGGTGGTGGCTAAAAATCAATAAATTATTCCTAAAAATTTTCATTTCTGTTACAAATTTGACTCCGTTCACAAAAATGTATACAATGAATGAAAAAACGCGATTTAGAAAAAGAGCTTAATCGCTTAGGGTGGTGGTTAAAGAGGCAAGGTGGCAACCATGAAATTTGGACCAATGGTGAAGATACTGAACCTGTTCCACGACATAGAGAAATAGCAGAAAATTTGGCTAAAAAGATCATAGGAAAAGCCAAAGATAATCCTCCGAAGAAAAAATAATTAGGGAATAAAACAATGGAGCTAGAAGGCAAAGTTTGGAAGGATCCAGATAGTTCATGGTGGCTAATCGAAGTTCCTTTTCTAGATGTAATGACGCAAGGTAAAACTAGAAAAGAAACTTTAAAAATGATTAAAAACGCTGTAATGGATCTGTTACAAGATTCTTATGAAGATTTATTAGGTAAATCATTTTATCTTACCGTTAATCTTTATGAAGATGGCATCATTGGTATAGGCGCTTCTGATGATAAACTTCTTTTTGCACTTGGTTTAAAAAGACAAAGATTGAGAAGCGGATCTACCATTCGCGATGTTTCCAAAAGGCTAAAATCGAGATCACCAAATGCCTATGCGCGATATGAAAGAGCACAAGCAAGGCCAAGTCTAGAAAAATATGCCGAGCTCCTTCATGCAGCAAACCCAAGCAGAAGACCTTTATTAGTGAGTTAAAATTTATGGATGACGTAAGCCAGATTTTAGAAGAAAACTCAATGCAATTTTTCAAGAAATGCTACCTGAAGAACGTGTTAAAATGGGATTGTTTTATATGACAATTTAAGAAATTCAATCATTCGTGAAATGTTAAGAAGAAATCCTAATTTTTCAGACTCTGATCTGCGAAGAGAATTGTTCTTGCTATTTTACGGAGATGAATTCGAACCTGAGCAAAGAAAGAAAATTCTCGATTATCTCGAATCAACTTTCGTTGAGGAAAAGTCAACAAATTAGAATGAGATCATTTTATTAAATTTGTCACACAAGCTGTGGGACTATAGAAAATTTCCATATAAGTTCTAAAAGAGAGAACTGTTCTATCTCATCTATCTCAATTTGTGAAACAGTTGTTTCGTAAAACTTCATTCCTTCTCTATCTCGGCGAGTCTTTGGACTACGCCTACGACAGAGTCGGGATTTAGGGAAATGGAATCGATACCGCTTTTGACTAAAAATTCTGCAAAGCCTGGGTAATCACTGGGGGCTTGGCCGCAAATGCCGATCTTGCAATGTTTAGATTTGGCAATTTGTATGACGGAGTAAATTGCTCTTTGCACGGCTTCATTTCTCTCATCAAAAAGTGGAGCCAATTCTTCAGAATCGCGATCGACGCCTAAAATCAATTGTGTCAGGTCATTTGAACCGATGGAAAATCCATCAAATCTATCTGCAAACTTTTCCGCTAAAATGATATTTGAGGGAATTTCGCACATCACATAGATCTCAAGGCCATCTTTTCCTCTTTTAAGACCTTCTTCTTCGAGAACTTTTAAAACTTTATCAGCTTCTTCTAAAGTTCTGCAAAAGGGAATCATGATGACCAGATTTTTAAATCCCATTTTTTCCCTTACTCTTCTGATTGCTTGGCACTCAAGGGAAAATCCTTCGCGGTATCTTGGATTGTAATACCTAGATGCTCCGCGAAATCCGAGCATTGGATTTTCTTCTTTGGGCTCAAAAGATTCCCCTCCAATTAAATTGGCATATTCATTGGTTTTGAAATCGCTCATTCGCACGATTACTGGATGAGGAAACTGGGATGCGGCGATGTGCCCAATTCCCAAAGATAAATGGTCAATAAAATATTCTTTTTTATCTTTGTAATTTTTCGTCAACTCTTCGATCTCTTTTTTTACTTTTACCTCTTTCAAACTTTTAAATTTAACTAGAGCCATCGGATGAATCTTAATGATGTTATTGATGATGAATTCCATTCTGGCAAGTCCGACTCCTTTCACAGGCAGATACCAAAAACGCATCGATTCAGTAGGACTTGCAAGATTGAGCATGATTTGTGTTTGAATTTTTGGAAGTTTTTGCAGATCGATCTGCTTTTTTTCAATCGGAAGTATTCCATCGTAGATATATCCGATATCTCCTTCACTGCATGAAACGGTAACTTGTTGCTTATTTTTCAATTTTTTCGTTCCATTTTCCGTACCTACAACTGCTATGAGTCCAAGTTCTCTACTTACGATGGCTGCATGCGAAGTTCTTCCTCCATGATCTGTAATGATTGCAATGGCCTGTTTCATGATTGGGACCCAATCAGGTGAGGTCATCTTTGTCACCAAAATTGATCCGGGTTTAAACTGGTTGATTTTTTTTACTGAGTCGATGACTTGAATTTTTCCAGCAACAACTTGATCTCCGATAGCAAGTCCGGACAAAAGTCTTCGTCCCTTTTTTTTCAAAGAAGAAAAAGTAAAGAGGTCTCTTTTTTTTTGCGATTGCACCGTTTCTGGACGAGCTTGAACAATGTAAATTTCACTAGTTCTTCCATCTTTTGCCCATTCAATATCCATCGGCTTTCGATAATGCTTCTCAATGATTTGCCCAAAGGTGGCTAATTTGAGAATTTCTTTATCAGTGAGGGCAAATTTAGATCTTTCCAATTTAGAAGTAGGAACATTGACCGTTTTTCCATTTGCGTAGACCATTTTCAATTCTTTCTTTCCCAAAAATTTTTCAATGATGGGGGAAAATTTTTTTTCTTTAAGAAGAGGTTTAAATACCTTGTATTCATCTGGCTCAATTGTTCCTTGAACAATATTTTCTCCAAGACCAAATGCTCCATTGATCATAATGAGATCTCTAAAACCTGTCTCAGTATCAAGAGTAAATAGGACTCCTGAAGAGGCCAGATCCGATCGCACCATTTTTTGAATGCCTATCGATAAAGCAACTTTCTTATGATCAAATTTCTTTTCCATGCGGTAGGTAATTGCCCTGTTGGTAAAAAGAGAGGCAAAACAGCGAACGCAAGCTTGAATGAGCTCTTTTTCTCCGATGATATGCAAAAATGTCTCTTGCTGTCCGGCAAAACTGGCGTCTGGCAAATCTTCAGCTGTCGCACTGCTTCTTACTGCTACATCAGC
>JAKEHU010000009.1 GCA_022614855.1 Chlamydiota bacterium | reverse complement strand
GGTCTGGCACATATTCTCGGATAAGATGGAGAATTTTTTGTCTTTCTGCAGTTTTAGCAAGATCTGCCATTTCATAAATGACCTCAAGTGACAAACTGGCTTTTAATTTTTCTAATTGAGTCTTATCGCGTCCAGTTAAGATGAGGGAAATATTTTTAGAAGCGAGAAATTCTGCTAACGCATATCCAAGGCCAGAAGATGCTCCAGTGATCAGTGCTCTTTCAAATGTTTTATGAATTTTTTTCATGATTTTTTAACCACAGAGCCCACAGAGAAAAAAGGATTTTTTCTGTATCCTCTCTGTGCCCTCTGTGATCTCTGTGGTTTTATTCTTGTAATAGATCTTCTGCAATAAGAAAAATCTCTTCCAATTTTTTTTCGCATTCTTTGGTTCCCTCTTGCATAGAGGAAAATTTTTCTAGTTTTACTCCAGCATAAATCTTTAATTTCGGTTCTGTTCCAGAAGGTCGGATGATTAGCTTGCTGCTATCTTTAAATCTAAAGCGCAAAACATTGGATTTGGGAAGGGTGAGTTTTTCTTCTTTTTTGGTAGAGATGTTGATTCGAATTCCTTTCTGATAGTCTTCTAGTTCGATCACATTTTTTTCTTTTAGAGATGAGTGGGATCTTGCATTTTTCATCATGACTTCCAAATCTTGCATTCCCTTTTCTCCAGGGGAGAGGTCGACCATTTTTTGTTTTTCTCGAAACATTCCATACTTTTTATATATTTCAGAGAGAAAAGCAAAGAGGCTTTTTCCTTCGATTTTTAAGAAAAGGGCGATTTCAGAAATCAAACATCCCAAAACAATGGCATCCTTATCTCTGCAATGGGTGCCAATGAGATATCCGTAGGACTCTTCAGCCCCAAAGAGAAATTCAAAAGGTTCATGGTTTTTTTCCCATTTGGTAATAAGCTCCCCAATGTATTTGAATCCTGTGAGAACTTCAAAATAGTGAATTTGATAGGCTTTGCAGATTTCTCTAAGAAGATCGGTAGAGACGATCGTTGTGACGAGTGCCTTTTTTGGTGAGAGCAACTTCTTTTCTTTTAGCTTTTGGCAAAGATATTCCGCGCAAATGGCGGCGATCTCATTTCCATTGAAAGAATAAGGCTTGTTTTGATGGATTTCTGCGACGGCAATCCGATCTGCATCAGGGTCTGTAGCAAGAAGAATATCCGATTTGGTAGAAAGAAGATGTTCGATTCCCAGTTTCAATGCTTGTGGATCTTCGGGATTAGGAGACTTCACCGTGGGGAAATTTCCATCTGGAACTAGTTGGGGACCAACTAGATGGACTGTCGAAAACCCCCAATCTTTTAATGCTTTGGGAAGAAGTTGCATCCCTGTTCCATGCAAGGGGGTATAGCAGATGGCAAGCTGATTGCCGTGCTCTCTATTTTCTTTTGGAGACAGCTGCAGTGGATGAATGGTTTTTATATATTCTAAGTCGATGGAAGGGTCGATAAATTGAATATGTACGTCGTGAAGATCTGCCAATTTTACCTGATCGGGAGAATGGATCTTTTCGGCCTCTTTCATGATATCTACGTCATGGGGATGGACAATTTGTCCTCCGTCGCTCCAAAAGACTTTATAGCCATTGTATTCTTTTGGGTTATGGGAAGCTGTAATCATTACACCCAAAGAGCATTGTTTGAATCGAATAGCAAAGGAAAGAAGGGGAAGCGGACGGAGATCTCGAAAGAGAAATGCAGTGATTTTGTTTGCTGCAAAAACACGAGCTGCTTCATGGGCAAAGTTTGCAGAATTATGCCTTGAGTCAAAAGCGATTGCAATGGTGTGCTGTTTGCTCTCTTGCTTTAAGAGATAATTTGCAATGGCTTGACTTGCAAATCGCACAGTATAGATATTCATGCGATTTGTGCCGACTCCCATCACCCCTCTTAATCCTCCAGTTCCGAAGGAGAGATGAGTAAAAAAAGCATCGGTTAACTGTTTTGGATTTGATTTGAGAAGATGTTGGATTTCCTGCTTGGTAGCAGGATCATAAGGTCCATTTAACCAAGAATCGATGCGGTTTTTTGTCTCTGCGTCGAGATCATCTTTCATTTTTTAGATTTTCGATTTGAGATAAAGAAATTAGGGGACCATTTGGATGGTCAATTCCCTCACAGATTTTTTTTGTCTCTTCCCAAGCGGCCTTTGAGGAGAGATTTTGCTTCCAAAAGGGAAAGGTTCTACATTGTTTTGGCCTTACAGGGTAGATTTGGCACTGCTTCCCTTTTAAAAAAATACAATCATAATTTTTGGCATGATTCTTAGGCTTCTCAGTTAGAGAGAGCTTTTTTCCAATGGATCTCGTATATTTTTCTAAAAAATCCTTCAGAGGAATTTGCAAATAGGCAGCAATTTTTTCAGCTTCCTCTTTACTGACCTGGACAACTCCTGGTGGTCCCGTACAACACTTCCCACATTGAGTGCAGCCAAAGCGAAGGCCTGTTTCATACCAGGGGTTCATCTGAACTCTCCCAGTTGAAATTTTTTTGTTGGTAAAGTCTCCATTCATCCTGCCAGAGATAAGTGGAAATATGACATCCTTTTTTTAAAAGGTCAATGATGTGATAGCCGCCATTTTTTCTATGCGAGCTGCAGCCTGGATCGAGGATAATGGGCAATTCGTTTGGCCTCAAGTCAGCAATAGATAGCCGATGTGTATGCCCATGAAGATAAAATTTGATATTGGAATATTTTGAGATGATTTTTCGAAGAGTTTCCCCACGAATCAAATTTTTGCGAGAACCATCCATGTGAAAAAGAGGATAGTGGTTTGCCATAATGATTGAGTCTTCTCGAGGGAGAGCCGAAAGTGCTTCAGTCAGCTGTTTTTCTAATTCAGGGGAAAAATATCCTTGGGAGGAGACGAAAGAGGTTGCTAAAATGGTATCCAGAAGAATGATCCACCATCCTGGTTTTAATGATACGATGGTCAATCCATGATCTTTAAGAGTATAGGGAAAGGCATCTGAATAGTGGGATGGGAAAAATTGATAAAAAATCTTTTTCTTATAAGATTTTTTTGTATAGTGGTCATGGTTACCTGGAAGTGTAAAGGTCTGAATCCCAGCTTTTTTTAACTCTTCCACGTAAGATGCAGCTTCACTTAGCTCCTTTTCCAGCGAAGTAGTAGAAAAATCTCCTGATATAATAGCATGAGTGATCTTATTTTCTTTTAACTGTTCAATTAAAGGGAAAAGTTGAGCCTGATTGAAGTCCTTTTTTCTAGAAAAAAGTAGATTTATGGTTCCAAGCCATCTTTTGGATAAAAAATGAGAAAGATGGAAAGAATTTGAGGAGAAATGGAGATCTGAAAGATGTGCTATGCGAAATGGGCGTTCCGGTTTGGAAGTCATGTAATATCCTGATTAATTGATGATAGTTTAATCAGGAAAACTAATCAAGAACCTCAACCTGAGTTTTGGGTTTAATTCGCTCAGAATCAACGATCTTTTCAAGATCTTTCTCATTTTTTTCCTCGAAAACAGCACCTTTGGCTATTATCTTCGGATAAAAATGAGAAACCTGGTTGAGAATCTCCATTGATTCAGAGGAAAGAAACCCAAAACTCAGGTTACCTCAGTAAAATTCCTTTCGATATTTCGATTCTTTTGAGACAGATTCAAGCAGTTGCAATCAGCAGAACCAAGAAACTAGGGGTTAAAAATCAAATCTTCCGCCAAAGGTTAGACCATTGAACGAAAGGTCTCCAGCGCGATTGCGAAGGGTTCCAGTATGGAGCACTTGAATTGAGTTGGAAAATTTGTTTGCTCCGAACCATTTGTTGTATTCCCAACCTGCAAAAATTCTGATGAAAAAGCGGTCATTGCTCACATAAGTTGACCAATCAACACCAAGACCTAATTGCGCGTTCCATACCCACTTATGGAAACCGGTATCTGTATCTGTTGTTGTTGTGTTGTTAGTTCTGCTCGAAAATTCGATGTCGTAATCTGAGTAAACTGGGGAAAAAGTTCCAAGTCCATATATTCCAAATTTGTATCCGATTACCGCATTTGCAAAAAGCCCTGCACGAATTCCCAACCCCCAAAAGTCACAAGTTGCTCTGTGGTCTCCAAAAGTAGAGGTGCCCATACTGATGATTTGAGAGAAATCAAAGCGCAAAGACTGATCAAAGATCACTGCTCTCAGTCCAAGAATTGGGCGATAGCAGAGGTTTTTTGCAGCTTTAAAAGATCGGCCAAATTCTAGATCGGCTACATTTAGATTGATTCTGAGTCGAGTCTTGACAACTGTTTGCGTAGTGGCGTTGGGGTTAGATCTGTGTGTATCGCGCATAGAGTCATGAAAATAGGTCCATATACCGATGATATCCCAACCTTCCCCTATCCTTCCTCCTAATCCAATTCTAAATCCTCCTCCCCAAGAAGGATCAATATCTACCGTATAATTGTTTGGGGCAATGGCAATCGTATAGTGGCCAGTGGTCACATCTTCTTCATGAGTACTCCAAAAAAGGCCTTCTGCAGAGATCAACATGCCTACGCTATCTGGGTTTAAAAAGCAGCAGCATGGATTGAAGCAAGGGTCTTCTACTTCAACTGGACACTGTTTTTTTTCATCCATATCCACTGTTTCAGTTTCGGCTAAGGTTTGTGTTTTAAGGCGATATTGGCTGCTAGACAGCATACTTCCAGCCAAGAGATTTGAAAGAGAAAGGTCTGCTTCAGAATTTGTTGCTCCGAATAGAGTTCCAGATGAGGCTATCGTTGCACCCACCAAAGAGAGAAAAAACCATTTTTTCTGCATAGAGACACCCTTTAATTGCATTTTGGAGATCCTTATCTCAATATGTAAAAAAAAATTTTATTTTGTTCAATAGAATAAAATTACGAATTTTAATCTTTAGATTATATTTCTTGAATAAAGTGGTTAATTTTTAACGATTTATTTGTTTCTATTTCTTTTAATTAATTTTCTTCTAAAAGAATTTTGTTGAGTTTTATTTTGAAGAGTCAGGGTTTTTTCCCATCTGTTTGACTCTGGGTGAACATGTGCAGGCGAGGAGTCGCGCACGGATAGCTCACCAGGAGTTGTTCTCTTGGAATGAGGGGTTTTCTTTTTTTTGATCTCAACAGTTTTTTCAAAGGAATCAATGAGCTCTTTATCTTTTTTTAAAATTTTTTTAGGGTATTTTCTTAGAAGATCTTTTACACTGATTGTATCCGTTCTAACTATCTCTTCTATAGGAGGATAGTTTTTTTGGGCGGCTCTGATCTCCTTGGTCATTTTCTTGCGCGCATTTTTTTCAATAGAACGGCGATTGCGATTCATAAAGTTTTCTTTCATACAAATACCTGAGTTTTGAGTTTAATTCACTTAGAATCGATGCTGGGATCTTGCCCGCTTTTATCCTTGAAAATAGCGCCTTCGACTATTTCCTTCGGACAAAAGTTGACAATCTCATCGGAAATCTCTGTAGATTCTAAGGAAAGAAACTCAATTTTCAGGTATGCAAATTGTTCAAAAGCAGTGATCATTTTTTATCATTCCACAGATAAAATAACAATTCTTTTCAAGAAACTTAGAGGGTGTTAAAAAATCTCAGTGAGATTTTTTAACACCCTCTTAAAAGCGGTATGATGTATGATGATGTGAGTAATAATAGATAAAAAAGTCTATATATGCATAGCAAATGGGATGAATTTATCCCCAAGCTTTTTCACTGTTTCCAAGAAAATTATGGATTAAACTCTTTTCGAAAAGATTTTGTTTCAGGGACGACGGTGGCAGTTTTAGCTCTGCCTCTTGCAATGGCAATTGGCATTGCTTCTGGAGTCTCACCAGATAGGGGTCTTTATACTGCCATCATTGCAGGATTTTTGATCTCCTTTTTAGGAGGAAGCCGATTTCAAATAGGGGGCCCTACAGCTGCGTTTGTTGCAATTGTCTATGGAATTGTAGAAAGACAAGGATATGAGGGACTTGTTTTTGCAACACTCACAGCAGGGATCATACTCATCTTAATGGGAATATCGCGTTTGGGATCCTATATCAAATATATCCCATTTCCCTTAGTAACTGGACTTACTGCAGCAATTGCTCTCACCCTTTTTTCAACGCAGGTTAAAGATTTTTTTGGTTTAAAAATTGTCTCTGTCCCTTCAGATTTTCTTGGAAAATGGCACGCCTACTTTTCTGCCATGCCAACACTGAATATAACTACATTGGCAGTTGCTCTTAGCACCTTGGGATTGATCATTGGTTTTCGCCGTTTTTTCCCTAAATTGCCGTGGGCAATTTTATCAATTGGGATAGTGACTTTCTTTTGCTTTTTTTTTCACATTCCTGTTGAAACAGTATCTGATCGTTTTGGGGAGATTAAAATGGCTATTCCAACCCCTGCTCTTCCCAAACTTTCTTTTAATCTGGATTTAGTCAGAAGGCTTTTTCCGGATGCTTTTGCAGTTGCATTGCTTGCTGGGCTCGAATCTTTAGTATCCGCAGTAATTGCAGATGGACTTACTGGAGATCGCCACAAATCCAACTGTGAACTTGTGGCACAGGGAATTGCAAATATCGGCTCTGCATTCTTTGGAGGAATTCCAGCTACAGCGGCGCTTGCTAGGACTGCGACAAATATTAGAAGTGGTGCAGTGAGCCCAGTTTCAGGAATGATTCATGCAGTCATCATTTTATTGATTTTACTTCTACTTGCCCCTTTCGTTGGATTTATTCCACTTGCCTCTCTTTCAGCGATTCTTGTCATGATTGCTTGGAATATGAGCCAACTTGACCATGTCCGCAAATTGTTTCGTGCTCCCTTGGGAGATGTTGTAGTTTTGGTTTCAGCTTTCTTTTTGACACTTCTCATAGATTTGACAGTTGCTGTAGAGGTAGGGGTCATTTTAGCTACTTTTCTCTTCATGAAACGGATGAGCGATGTTGCAAATGTGACACAAGTGGGATCTCTTTTTGAAAAATTAGCTGAAAAAGATGATCCAGATGCCATATCTAAAAAAATTGTCCCTCCTGGAGTTGAAGTATATGAAATTGATGGCCCCTTCTTTTTTGGGAGCACAGATAAGTTAAAGGATGTGATTCATCACATTAAAACTACTTCGAAAATTTTTATACTGCGGATGCGAAAGGTCTCTACCATCGATGCAAGTGGAATGAATGCACTGCATGAGCTCCACTTGCATTGCAAAAAGAGAAATATCCAGTTGATTTTATCTGGAGTGAGGGAAGATCTATTAAGACCTATCACAAAATATGGACTTAAAGAACTAATTGGGGGTGAAAATATTTTTCCTCATATCGATGCCGCTCTTGAACGAGCAAGAGGAATCGTTGACCCTCAACCAAACATTACAGATGCACAAGAAAAAACTTGATCAACGGTAATCCATTTTTTCCAATATTTTTTTCGAATTCTAAAGATTTTGATGTTAGGGATTCATTTTGGTGGTGTAACTACCATTCCTGGATGCCAGTCAGGTCCCCAAAGAGCCATATGACTGTCACTTTCGGCAATTGCAATATATGGAATTTTTAAATTTGAAGCCAAATGGCAAGCCATTGAATCGTTGCCGATGACAAGCCCTGATTCAAATACAAGTGTTGCAAATTCGTCTAATGAAGAGCAAATTTCCAAGGAAATGGAAAGAGATTTTAACTGGATTGCTTCGACTTCGGTTGCAGCAAATACAGGGTCGAATCCCTTGTTTTTCAATCGATTTGCCAGCTCTATAAATTTCGATAGAGTCCAATTTTTTTGTAGATCACTGCTAAAAGGATGAATGAGAATGCGATTTGGAAATCGGCGATGAGAGAGAGAAGGGGGAGGGGTTAAGCCATTTTCTTTATCGATTACAGACAAAGAAAGGATTTTGGCTATGGATCTAGCGATATTTTCGGCCATGGAAAGGGAAGGAGAAAAAATCTGATCATTTGGAGAAAGTGGTGGATTTTTTTTTTCAACATAGGAGGGATAAAAAATCGATAGAAAGTCGCTGCCTTTTGCTGCTTTTTTAATCTTTTCAATTTTTTCTGAATTGTCATTTTGCACAACAGCGAGATCAAAAGATTGAAAGAGCAAATCTATTTTTGAAAGTGGGAGAGCAGGGGAGAAGGTATGGCCAGGAAACCAGCGTTGCAATTCTAAAAGTTTATCGTGAAAAGTGACAACTTCTATACCTTGTAGTCTGATTTTCTGTGAAGCGATCATCATAAGAAGGGCATCGCCGATGCCCTTCGAAGGGATAATGGCAGCTTTATTCTTCATCATCTGAAGCATCTCCGATGAGAGCTTCAGAAAGAAGAACTACACCTGCTGCTGAAGCGGCTAACTTTAAACTATTTTTCACCACTTTTAAGGGGTCCAGAATTCCAGCTTTAATCATGTCTTCTACTTTTTCCGTAAAGGCATTAAATCCAAAAGTTTCTTTTCCCGCAGTTACCTCTTGTAATATTATCGATGGATCGAATCCGCTATTAGCCACAATTTGTCTAAAAGGAGCTTCACAGGCTTTAAAGACAATCGATGCTCCTACCATTTCTTCAGGAGATAGCTTCATTTTACTACAAGCAAGGCTAGCTCGGAGTAGAGCAACTCCTCCTCCGGGAACAACCCCTTCTTCTATGGCAGCTCTTGTAGAACTCAAGCTATCTTCGAACATCTGTTTTTTTTGTTTTAAAGCAAGTTCCGTAGCAGCGCCAATTCGGATGAGTGCAACTCCTCCTTTCAATTTAGCTTTTCTCTCTTCTAATTTTTCTTTGTCATAAGAAGAAGTGTTGCGAACAATTTCTGCTTCAAGCTGTTTAATGCGCGCTTCAATTGCTTTTGCACCTCCTTTTCCATTTACAATCGTTGTTTTTTCCTTTGTAATGACTACTTTCTCGCTACTTCCAAGCATGGAAGAATCAGCATCTTTTAAAAGATGGCCTGTTTCTTCGGAGACTAAAGTGGCTCCTGTCAAAATGGCAAGATCTTGCAAAATAGCTTTGCGGCTATCCCCAAATCCTGGTGCTTTGACTGCGCAAACTTTTAAAATTCCTCTGAGTTTGTTTACAACAAGTGTAGAAAGCGCATCTCCTTCAATATCATCAGCAATCAGGAGGAGCTCTTGGCTTGTGGAAGCAACAGCTTGTAAAATGGGCAAAATTTCTTGAACGGTAGTGATTTTTTTATCTGTGATGAGAATTTTGGGATCTTTCATTTCTACTGTGAGGTTTTCAGGATTGGTGCAAAAATAGGGACTTGCATATCCACGGTCAAACTGCATTCCTTCTACCATTTCAATAAAAGTTTCGATTCCTTTTGCCTCTTCAATTGTAATGACGCCACTTTTGCCCACTTTTGCAAAAGCATCTGCAATCATTGTTCCTACTTCTTCCATGCCAGATGCAGAAGCAGTTGCAATATTGGCAATTTCTTTATTGTCTTTTACAGGAATAGAGAGTTTTTGAATCTTTTCTTCAATTGCTTCTACTGCCTTTTCAATTCCACGTTTGATTTCAATTGGGCTAGAACCGGACGCAATATTTTTTACTCCGTTTTGCACAAGAGCCTTTAAGAGCAAAATGGTCGTTGTTGTTCCATCACCGCATTTTTCTTTCATTTTGCTCGCAATTTCTTTGCCAATTTTAATGCCCATGTCGACAAACTGATCTTTGTCTTCAATATCCTTTGCAATGGTGTTGCCATCATTTGTAATGCTAGGAGGACCAAAACTGGCCTGAAGGCCAACATAGCGACCATTTGGTCCAAGAGTGATTCCCACAACATTGCTTAATTTTTCTATTCCTTCGCGAAGCTTATTTCTCGCTTCTTCTTCAAAGATGAGTTCCTTTGCTTTTCCAGACATATTAAATCTCCTATTTTAAAGGTAGCTCTCAGCATGTAATGCTAATTTCTACTCGTGGAGCGAGTTCACATGCTTCGTCAAATTCCTCATCCATAGCTTTTTTCGCTATACATTCGTCATTTGACTTGCCTTTGAACCGCTGCACTTCGTATTTTATTAGCCTTACATGTTTCGAACTACCTAGTAACTTTCATAATTTCTTTAAGGATTTCATGTAGACCTACAAGTGTGAGATAAGGGTCTACGAAATCAACAAGATCTTTTAAATCGTTTACAAATTCCACTTTTGATTGACAGACATCTGTTACATCTATTCGCGTTGATCCTCCTGTTGCCAAAATTTTTACAGAACTAGGAGAATTGGCAGTCATGCGTAGTTCTGCAACAATTCGCTCAATTGCACCCAAAAGCCCCCAGTATAATCCACTTTGAATGTGCGTTTCTGTTGTTTTTCCAAGAGCAGATAGGGGTTTGTCAGGAGTAACATGAGGAAGTTTATCTGTATAGTTTGCCAGCGCTTTTGCCCCAATTTCAGGCCCAGGATAAATGGCTCCTCCCACGTACTGACCTGCCTTGCTAATGCAATCAAAAGTAACGGCTGTCCCAATGTCTACAACAATGCAATCATTTTGGGGAAAATGATGTAGTGCTCCATAAACATTTGCAATGCGATCTGAACCCAATGCTTCGGGTTCATCAACTTTCAATTCAATCTTTATATCAGAAGATTTAAGAAGTATAAAAGGCCAGCCTTTTTTTTGAAACAGTACTCTAATTTGTTTAAAAACCGGTTCATTGACAGAAGAGATCAAACACTTGTCAAAATGGCCTGCTTCGAGAGAAGAGGTGAGTTGTGCCATTAGATCCTCGTTTTTAGGAATAGAAAAAAAGTTTTTCACATTTTCCTCTTTAAAAAAGGCACCTTTTACTCGAAAGTTTCCAATATCCAAAACAAGGTGTGCCATAAAACTTTTTTTTGAAAACCTATTTTCCCGTAAAAAAAGTGAATTTACAATAGGTGGCACCCAGATTCGAACTGGGGAATGGAAGCTTTGCAGGCTTCTGCCTTACCGCTTGGCTATGCCACCATATGTTTACGAGTATGAAATTATGCTCCATCTTATCGCAGAAATCAATAGACCTCTTGCTTAATCTAATGAGATTGAGAAAATAGGATATTTTTATTTAGGTTTTCAAATTCGATTTTTTGACATACTCGAAAGAGAGTAGGCGAAAAATTGAATTTGAAAAAATGGATAAAAAGATACATTTTATCAATCTTATTAGGTCAAGCAAGGGGTCTAATAACTTGATTTTTGTTTTTTATAAATATAACACTTAAAAGTGTATGAAAGGATACTCATTTAAACAATTTGCTGAGTTTTTTCATGTCAAGACGAAGCAATCTTATCCCATTCAAGGGTTTTCCATTGATAGTAGACAGGTGAAACCCGGAGAGGTTTTTTTTGCCATTAAAGGAAATCGAGTTGATGGGCATCAATTTATCAAAGAAGTTGCAGAAAAAAAAGCAGTTGGAGCAGTTGTTTCTCAGGATTATAAGGGAGAAAACTTTGGTCTAGAGTTAATCTTTGTTCCAAACGTACAAGATGCGCTTCAATCACTTGCAAAAGAAATTTTGTCCAAAAGAAGAGAAAAGATCATTGCAATAACAGGAACAACAGGGAAGACAACGACAAAGGAATTTCTTTCTACTCTTTTAGAAAAAAAATACCGAGTTGCAAAAACATTTTCCAACTCCAATTCTCAGCTGACCTTTCCCTTGCGCATTCTCAATTTGGAAAAAGAAGATTTGGATCTTTTAGTTTTGGAAATGGGAATGAGTATGGAGGGAGAGATTTTGAAACTCATCTCTATTGCGCCTCCAGATATTGCACTCATAACAAAAATTTCTCTTGTTCATGCGAAGTCTTTCCCCGAAGGTATAGATGGGATAGCAAGGGCTAAAAGTGAAATTTTTTCCTTGCCAGTGACAAAATTTGTTTTTTTAAATAAGCAGGCGCTTATTTTTTATCCTGATTTAATCAGTGAAAAAAAGGTTTTTACCTATTCCATCAATGATGCAGATGCAGATTATTATCTCGTAAAAGAGGAAAAAGGATTTCGAGTCAAAGAAAATGGGGCAACTTCTCCTCTTTTCTTTCCTCCTTTTCCACAGACGCATCTTTTAGAAAATTTCCTTGGTGGAGCAGCTATTTGTCGACACTTGGGAATGAGTTGGGAGGAAATCTTTTTTGAAATGCAAAAATTAAAGCCTTTTTATCTTCGATTTGAAACAATTTATCAGAGTGGAGTGACATATATTCAAGATTGCTATAATTCCAATCCAGAATCTTTGAGGGCTGCGCTCATGAACCTTCCTGCTCCTCAGAAAAAATGGGGAAAAAAGATTGCTGCTCTTGGGTCAATGACAGGTTTTGGAAAGTTTAGCGAGCAGTGTCACATATCTATGGCAAAAGAGGCATTAAATTATGTGGATGAGCTTCTTTGCATAGGTTTAGAGAGTTTGCCAATGGTTGAGATTTTTAAAAATGCAAATAGACCCGCTGCGTTTTATTCCTCACTTGAAGAGATGAAAAAAGAACTTTTTCGCAAAGTATCAGAGGGCGATGTAGTATTGATTAAGGGATCAAATGACCATCAAATGTGGAAAATTTTAGAAACTTAAGGTTAAAGAAAACGAATGCTTCTATTGTTTTTGAAATTTCTTTCAAATAGCTACAACATCAAAATTCCTGCTGTATTTTCCTATTCTTCTACGAGAATGCTTTTAGCTACAATGACAACGCTGATTTTCACGATTTTGTTTGGCCCATTTTTTATCAGAAAACTCTATCAATTTAAAACGGGTCAGACCATTCGCGTGGAGGACTGCCCTTTGCTCGTAGAACTTCATCAAAAAAAAAGAGATACCCCTACTATGGGAGGAAGCTTAATTCTTTTTTCCATGATTCTTTCTCTTGTTCTTTGGATGGATTTTAGTAGCTCTTTCACCTTAATTTTGCTTGTTGTAACAGTCTGGCTAGGGTTAATTGGAGGAGTAGATGATTATCTTAAAATGAAACATAAAAACTCCAAAGGCTTGAATGCAAAAAAAAAGTTTGGGTTGCAGATCCTTCTTTCAACTATTTTAAGTCTCTATTTATTTTCACCTTTTATTGCGGATAAGATTTCAGGAAAAAATCTATTTCATCCACCAATTGCAAAGGAGTTTCATACTGTTGATAAGGAAAATAAAAGAACCTATCCCAATAAAATTTCCAATGAGATTTCGAAAGATTTTGAGGCAGATTCTCTAAATTTTTCCGAGGCCCGTATTGGAGAAACTACGGCCAAGGAAAAATTTAGAGAATCTGACCAAAAGAATCGAAATATCGAAGGGAATGTTATTGGGAAAGGTTCAAAGAGTGGAAAAGGCTTTACTCTTCTTTCAACACAGCAGTATATGTGTCGTTATTACTTTCCATTTTTTAAGGATCCATGGTTCATTCTAAAGGGAAGCTGCATTCTCTTAGGTGGTCTGATCATTGCATTTGTTTTGACAGGGTCTTCCAATGCAGTAAATTTAACAGATGGGTTAGATGGACTTGCGTCAGGAACGCTTGTGCTCACCTCTGCGGTGCTTTCTGTCTTTGCATTTTTATCCAATAATGTTGAAATCGCACGCTACTTGAATATTTTATACATTGAAGGAAGCGGAGAAATTGGAATTTATCTCTGTAGTTTAATAGGAGCATGCCTAGGGTTTTTATGGTATAATGGATATCCAGCGCAAATTTTTATGGGAGATACGGGATCCTTATCACTTGGAGGAATCATTGGGATTTCTGCCATTTTGCTCAGAAGGGAGGCGATCTTAGCCATTGCTGGAGGAATTTTTGTAGCCGAGGCGCTCTCTGTTATTTTGCAAGTTGCGAGTTATCGCTTGAGAAATAAGAAGAGGATTTTTTTATGTGCTCCTCTACATCATCATTTTGAGTTTAAGGGGTGGACTGAAACAAAAGTTGTTCTTCGATTTTGGATTATTGGACTCATATTAGCGATCTTTGCCCTTCTGTCGATTAAATTTCAGTAGGAAACTGTGGTAAACAAGAAAAAATATGAAAAAAAAAGCGCTCATTTTAGGTTGGGGAATCAGCGGAAAAGCTGCAGCACAGTTTCTTTTAGAGCGTGGGTTTTTCATTGAAGTCTTTGATGATCGCATAAAAGATTGGAATGAGCCAAGTTTCGTCTGGTTTCCCTATCCCCTTAAAAAAGATTTAAGCCATTTTTCTTTATTTGTCCCTTCTCCAGGTGTTGCAAGAGACCATCCCCTTTACTTAGAAGCAAAGGAACAAAAAATTGAGATTGCAGGAGAAGCGGAGTTGGCTTTAAGAGAAGTCTCTCAGCCAGCAGTTGCTGTGACAGGTTCGAATGGAAAAACAACGGTGGTCAAAATCATCGAACATGTTTTGCAAAGTGCGAAAATTCCAGCTAAAGCTGTTGGCAATGTGGGATATCCTTTGACGAAACAGCTCCTTGAAAGGAAAATGGAGGAGGTTCTCATCATTGAACTGAGCTCTTTCCAATTAGAGACCATACGGAGCCAAAGGATCGATTTTGGCATCATTTTAAATATTACAGAAAATCATTTGGATCGATATGAATCTATGGAAGAGTATGCAAAAACAAAAATCCACTTAGAAAATTGTCTTAAAAAAGAGGGAAAAATTTTTGTATCACATGGCCTCTTTTCCTCCTTTTCTCATTTATTTCATCGAGAAGTGAATATTTTTAATGATGGCGAGATAGAGGAAATCTTTTCTGAAGAGTTAAAAAAAAGATTTTCTGCCCATGATCGAGAAAATGCAGCAGCAGCATGGAAAGTTGTCAAACACTTTGGAGTTGATTTATCAAAATTTTTTCAAAGTTTAAAAACCTTTTCCAAACCACCCCATCGAATAGAATTTGTCGAAGAGATCGAAGGAGCTTTTTATTTTAATGATAGTAAGGGGACAAGCGTTGATGCGGTCATAAAGGCGATCAATGCAATGAATGGTCCTGTCATTCTCATTGCGGGAGGGGTAGATAAGAAACTTTCTTTTTTAAACTGGAAAATTTTTCAAGATAAGATAAAAATGATTTTGGTAATTGGTCAGACAAAAGAAAAAATATACGAAGAATTAAAAGATTTTTTTCACATTGAAAAGATGAATGGATTATCCGATGCTATTTTCAGGGCGAAAGAAATTGCAAAACCAGGCGATTTTGTTCTACTTTCTCCTGGTTGTAGTAGTTATGATATGTTTAGAGATTATGAACATAGAGGAGATGAATTTAAACGCCTAGTTCATTATCTTAAAGATCGGAAAGAAGGAGTTACACAATGAGCCGAAAAGATACGATCATTATTGCGGCTTTAATCAATGCCGCTATTTTAATTGCATTGTTTGTGAGCGCAATGAAAACAGAAAAGGCTGAAAATGCCCTTGCTTTGCAGTTAAAAGAATTGATAAAAGAGCCGATTTCTATGAATAAATTTTCTTCACCCATTGCACCTACTATAAAATCTGCTGAAGGTGATGAGGTGGATATGGCGCTCAAACAATATTCCAATGAAATGAGTGCGAAACCCTCTCAATCTCTTTTCCCCGAATCTAAAGACAAGGTCTTTTCTTTCGAGGAAAAGCCTGCAGAAAATAAGAGCATTGATTTCGGTCAAGAGTTAAAGGCAATGACACTTTCTTCAAAGAGCAATGAGGGTGAAAAAAAAGCATCTGAGTGGAAGGAAGTACAGGTGAAAAAGGGAGATGCTTTAGCAAAGATTGCAAAGGTGCATAGAACCACTGTTGAAGAAATCATGAAAGTCAACCATTTAAAATCCACTAATTTGAAAATTGGTCAAATTTTAAAAATTCCTGGAAAAGAAGGGTCTATTAGAAGTGAATCTGGACAAAAAAATCAACAAACCATTGAGACCGAATCAGAGTATTATGTCATAAAAAATGGAGATAACCCCTGGACAATTGCCGTAAAAAATCGCATGAAAGTGGAGGAACTTTTGAAGCTCAACCATTTAAATGAGGAGACAGCAAGACGTCTTAAACCAGGAGATAAAATCCGCATTCGCTAGATGAACTTATCTTGAAATTCAAAAAACTGCTTTTTATGCTTTTTTTCGCATATCTTAGAGCCACTTCTTGGTCTACTTACTTAAGTATGCCCTGCGAACTGGCTCCAAAATCTGTGAAAAAACTCATCAAAAATCAACTTTCCTGAATTTCAAGATAGGTTCATGCTAAAAATTAATATGTTAAATAAGTACCAAAGTATTCTCTTAATGAGTGTTGCGGCGATTTTTGCTTTGGGAATATTGATGGTATTTGATATTTCCTCTGCAGAAATTCTCGATAAAGAATTAAAGCAAAATCCTCATCAACCCGTCTTAAAACAACTTGTTTATGCGTTTTTAGCCATAATGGCTGGCATCGTCGTTTATTTAGTGGGATATCGAACGATTTTAGAATTGAGTGGTCCTCTACTTATTTTATTTACATTTTTTCTTGTTTTAGTTTTCGTTCCTTGGGTAGGTCAAGAAATAAATGGGGCGCATAGATGGGTAAAAATTTTTGGTATTTCTATGCAACCTTCAGAATTCATCAAATGCTTTCTTCCTCTTTATTTTATTCGAGTGATCTCTGAAAGAAAAACCCCCATAGACTTTAAATCCTTCATGAAAATTTTTGCTATTATGGCAATTCCAATTGGTCTCATTTTATTAGAGCCTGATAATGGGACCGTTGCAATCATCTTAGTGACCTTATTTGTCCTCTTTTTTTTAACACGTGTAAAGTGGATTTATTGGCTCCTTCCCTCCCTTCTTTGCACCATCGTAGCTGGGTTTGCTGCACTGCAAATGAAACATGTTCCCGATCGCATTCGAATTTATCTGAATCCAGAGCAAGATTTAAGAGGAAAAGGCCATCAGCCTCATCAGGCAAAAATTGCTGCAGGATCAGGTGGGTTATTGGGAAGGGGGATAGGGGAAAGTTTGCAGAAAATGAACTATCTTCCTGAAGCAAGAAGTGATTATATTGCAGCGATTTATGCTGAAGAATTTGGATTTTTAGGAATTATGGTTTTGATTTTTCTCTATACCACCATCGGTTTTTTAGGATTTTATCTAGCTTCAAAAACTACCTTTATTGGCGGTTTTTATCTGGTGACAATTTTAACTTTTCTAATCTGTTTTCAAGCATTTGTAAATCTGGGAATTGTCTCAGGACTACTTCCAAGCAAAGGGACCAGCCTTCCTTTTTTTAGCCAAGGGGGCTCTTCCCTCTTTGTAAATTTTTTTGCAATGAGTTTAGTTCTTAGCGCGGCAAAAGAAGTGAAAAAACATACATATGAACCTATCCGATAATTCAAAAAACTGCTTTTTGTGCCTTTCTTCCCATATCTTAAAGCCATTTCTTGGCCTACTTAATTTAAGTATGTCCTGCGAAATGTCTTTAAAATCTGTGAAGAAAATTCACCAAAAATCAAATTTTC
>JAKEHU010000008.1 GCA_022614855.1 Chlamydiota bacterium | reverse complement strand
TCATCCCATCATCGAAAAAATCATCGACTATCGACTGATAGAAAAACTTAGGTCGACCTATGTCGATGCACTTCCCAGTCAAATTTCTTCCAAAACTGGTCGCATCCATTGCACATTCAATCAATCTGTAACCGCAACGGGTCGTCTTTCTTGTCAGGATCCAAATTTGCAAAATATCCCGATTCGCTCTCAGGAAGGTCGCAAAATCAGAGAGGCATTTCGACCAAGGCGGGACAATTGGAGTTATCTTTCAGCCGATTATTCGCAAATCGAGCTGAGACTTCTCGCCCATTTTAGCGAAGATCTGACTCTCATCAAAGCTTTTGAAAAAGGAGAGGATATCCATACATTTACAGCTTCTTTAGTTTTTGATTTGCCGCTTTCTGCTGTTTCTCCTGATATGCGCAGCGTCGCAAAAACTGTGAATTTTGGAATTCTCTATGGACAACAAGCTTTTGGTCTATCAAAGGAATTAAATATTGATGTCAAACAAGCCGCAGAATTCATTACAAAATATTTTAGCAGATATCCAAAGATACAAACCTATCTTGAATCCTGCAAAGAATTTGTGAGAAAAACGGGAAAAGCAGTTACGATGACTGGAAGACAAAGACCCATTCCAGAAATTCACAGCAAAAATCCCATGATTAGGCAAGCAGCAGAAAGGCTAGCCATCAATACCCCTCTTCAGGGAACGACTGCTGACCTAATCAAAGTTGCTATGATCCAAATTGATAAGATGATAAAAGAAAAACAATTCTCTGGTTACCTCCTTCTCCAGATTCATGATGAACTCATCTTTGAATCGCCCGATGAAGAAGTGGAAAACCTTGCAAAGGAGGTAAAAAAAATCATGGAAAATGTGGTGAAACTAAAGGTCCCCCTCACAGTGAACATTTCCATTGGAAAAAATTGGGGGGAATGTTAATCTTGAGGAAAATTGCTGTAACAGGTGGTTTATCGAGCGGAAAGACATCTGTATGCCAGATTTTAAAGAAGTTTGGCGCTTATGTTGTCGATGCTGATGAAATTGTTCACCAATTGTTATCTCCCAAAACAAAAATCGGTCAAGAAATCATACAACTTCTTGGGAAAGAAATCATAAGTGGAGATGAGCTAGACCGAGCTAAAATTGCAAAAAAGGTATTTTCCCATCCAGAAAAATTGCAAAATCTGGAAAAAATCATTCATCCAGCTGTTATTCATGAAATTGAAAGACAATATTCTCAAGTCAAAAAAAAAAATGTTTACTCTTTATTTGTAGCGGAAATTCCTTTGCTTTATGAAAGTGAAAATGAACATCTATTTGACTGTGTTATCGCTGTGGTGGCCAGTCCCGAGATTGCTCGAAGTCGGTTTCTCTCTCAACCACATAGAGAAGCTGAAGAATTTGAAAAGAGAATGTCTAGGCAATGGGATATGACGCAAAAAGCAGCTAAAGCAGATTTTATCATCCAAAACAATGGATCTTTTTCAGATTTAGAAAAATCTATAAAACAAATTTACCCAGATCTTATGAAATAATTCAATATAAGGAGTTGAAGGAAAAAACATGTCTCAAGAAGAACCCCCTATTCAAGAAGCAGAAGCAGATAAAACTCACCCTGCTGAAGAGCAAAAAGTAGAGCACGCGCTTACAAAAATATCTGATCTACAGAGAATGAACATCGATCAGCTCCATCAACACGCCCGCACAATTGGTCTCACTGGTCTAGGATCTCTCACCAAATCACAAATGGTTTTTGAAATTGTCAAGCGCAAATCGGACATGCCCAATGAAACTCTCGTCGGTGAAGGAGTTTTGGAAATTCTCCCGGATGGCTTTGGCTTCTTGCGATCACCAAACTACAATTACCTTCCTTCTGCAGAAGATATTTATGTATCCCCTGCTCAAATTCGAAGATTCGACCTTAAAAAAGGTGATACTGTCTATGGAACAATCCGCTCTCCCAAAGAAAAAGAAAAATACTTTGCCATGCTCAAAGTAGAGAAGATCAATGGGAAAAATCCCGAAAGTGCCAAAGAGCGCATTCTTTTTGAAAACCTCACTCCTCTTTATCCAAATGAACGCCTTGTCATGGAAACAGGAAAAGAGCGTCTTACAAATCGCGTGATTGATTTGGCTGCTCCTATCGGAAAAGGACAAAGGGGACTTATCGTTGCTCCAACAAGAACTGGTAAAACGATCATTCTGCAGGATATTGCAAATGCAATCACCACAAATAATCCCGAAGTAATTTTAATCGTCCTACTAATCGACGAGCGCCCAGAAGAAGTTACAGACATGATCCGCAGCGTCAAAGGAGAGGTTATTTCTTCTACTTTTGACGAGCCACCAGAAAGACACGTTCAAATTTCAGAAATGGTCATTGAAAAAGCGAGAAGACTCGTTGAATATGGCCATGATGTTGTCATTCTATTGGACTCTTTGACTAGACTTGCAAGAGCGCATAACACAGTACAACCCCACTCTGGAAAAATTCTCACAGGTGGAGTGGATGCAAGTGCACTCCATAAGCCAAAGAGGTTCTTTGGTGCTGCTCGAAACATAGAAGAGGGCGGCTCTTTAACAATTATCGCTACGATTTTGATCGAAACCGGATCGAGAATGGATGAGGTAATCTTTGAAGAGTTCAAAGGCACTGGCAATATGGAACTCGTCATGGAGAGAAAACTTGCTGATCGACGTGTTTGGCCAGCTATTGATCTTGTAAGAAGCGGAACTCGCAAAGAAGAACTTCTCTACCATCCACATGAACTAGAAAAAATTTATTTAATGCGCCAAGCTTTGGCAGATTTATCTCCTTTGGACGCAATGAACCTTTTGCTTGGACGTCTCAGAAAAACAAATAGCAATGTTGAATTTCTCCTTTCAATGAAAGGAGAATAAAATTTCTCTTCTTTTAAAAAAAACCTCCAGATAGGATTAGTAACCTTTTGGTGAGGTTTTTTTCTTGTTCAAAAATCAAAACCTGCAAAAAAGTTTCTATCTCATTTTTGCAATGATTTTTCTCACACATTGCTCTTCTCCACCAAATCATTCTAACTTAAAGCAACTTCGCCTAAGTATGCCCTCTGATCCAGCAACGCTAGATCCAAGAAGAGGGGGAGATCTCTCTTCTTCCATGCTTCATTTTTTACTTTACGATGGTTTAACAAGAATGAATCCCAATGGGAAAGCAGAGCTTTCCTTAGCAAAAGAATTGATTATTTCTGAGGATCGAAAATCCTATCTTTTTCATTTGAAAGATGTGGTTTGGTCAGATGGAAGCCCGATTACAGCATGGGATTTTGAAAATTCCTGGAAGAATATCCTTTCCCCTTCTTTTCCTTCCCTCAATGCACATCTTCTCTATCCCATCAAAAATGCGATTTTAGCAAAAACAGGAGCAGTTCCCCTATCTGAAGTAGCCATCTATGCTAAAGATGCAAAAACACTTCTTATCGAGCTAGAAAATCCCACTCCCTATTTTTTAGAATTGATTTCTTTTTGCGTTTTCTTTCCGATTAAATCAAAGTCGGATCAATTCGTAGAAAAAGGAATGGTTACAAGCGGACCATTCTTTGTCAAAAGTTGGAAATACAATAATGAAATGGTTCTAATGAAAAATAACCATTATCATAGAAAAGAGGAAATTTTTCTCGATTCCATTCACATCTCAATGATCGATAATGAGATGACAGCTTTGCAAATGTTTGAAAAGGAACAAATTGATCTTTTAGGTCAAATTCCCACTGATGCTATACCAGACCTACTCAAAAAAGGACTCGTGCAAATCAGACCAACGGCAGCGACCACTTTTTGTGTATTCAATACTTCTCAACCACCCTTTTCCAATAAAAAAATCCGAAAAGCTTTTTCATTTGCAATCAATCGAAATGAAATCATTTTTCACATCACCCAATTAGATGAAAAAGAAGCTTTAGGAATGATTCCGCCAATTCTAAAAGGCAGAGAAAGCAAATATTTTAAGGATGCAGATATTGAATATGCTAAACAGCTTTTTGCCGAAGGATTAAAAGAACTGGGGATGCTAAAGAAAGATTTTCCCGAAATTCACTATCTCTATTCCAACTCAGAAAAATATCGCAAGATCGCACAAGCAATCCAATACCAATGGAAAAAAGCTCTAGATATCGATATCAAATTGGAAAAGATGGATCATAAAATTCTCATTGATCGATTAGCTAAAAGAGATTTTTTTCTTGCTCAAACCCATTGGGTTGCACAATACAATGACCCGATGAATATCTTTGAAAGGTTTAAATACAAGACCAATGTAAAAAACTATCCACATTGGGAAAATCAAACTTATATTGACCTTTTAAACCGCTCCTTTTTTGCAGCAGATAAAAATGAGAGGCAAGATATTTTAGAAGAAGCAGAAAAAATCTTTATCGAAGAAATGCCGATTGCTCCCATTTTCCACTGGAATTCTGCTTTCATTGCAAAACCATATTTGAAAAATGTAGATTTTGCCCCTCTAGGAAATTGTTTTTTCGAAAAAATTTCCATCAACCATGAAAACCATTAAAAATCTTTTTTTTCTTTTTTTTTCGCTAACCTTTTTTCATGTAGAAGGGTCTTTTCCTGTTGATGAATCGGACCATTACCATTTTGGCGTGATCTGGCCATCTCTTCGCATTCTCGATGAAAATGGCCTTTTAGAACAGGAAATCGACCAGCGGAGAAAAGAGATTGCATTTTTGACAAATTATTGGAGAGAAACTCTTCATGAGTGCACTCCATCTGAAGATTTAGAATTGTTGAATAAGATTGAAAAAACTGGAAAAGTTTCCTTAATCCAACCGGGGACTGGAGGAACCTACCTTTTTTCAGATGAAAAAACCATTCCTCGATTTATCGTCAAGCCCACTGATGAAGCAATTTCTTGTCTCAACAATCCCAAACATCTAGGTTCTCCATTAAGTTACAGAGTTTTAAAAAAATTTTCCACCATTCCTCTTTATCGATCTTCTCTATCAGAGGTATTAGCACATGAAGTATCAAAAATTTTGGAATTAGAAACTCTCGTGCCAAAAACGTTTCTCGCGATTTTAGAAAGAAAAGAATTCCACGATATTTTAGATCACACGCAAGATAATCCAATTATCAAAGAAAAGCTTTGCTCCGTGCAAGAATACATTCCAAATTCCATTTGTCTTAACCAATTGATGAAATATCATGAAAAACGCAAAGCGACAAAAAAAGAGGTTTTGACTTTTTTTGATCAAAGCAATTTTGAAGATTTGATGATCTTCATTTGGATTATCTTCGATACAGATGCCCATAGTAGCAATATTGTTGCAGTGGAAAGAAGACCCCATTTTTACCAGTTGTATAAATTTGACAATGGCCATGCGTTTCCCGAGAGAAATGAAGAATTGCGAAATATTCTTGTCAATCTTCCTCATGCAGAATTTTTTCTTTCACAAAGGACAAAGGAAAAAATTTTGCATATTCCTGTGGAAAAAATTACAGATCTTTTTCACTTTTTTGGCATGGGATCTTCTGTGGAGGCTCTTTTACAAAGAGTTTGCTATTTGCAATATTTGGTCTCTGTTAGTAATGATTCCATCAGAGTAATAAATCAAAAACTATCGTGTTCTTTTGTTCCACAGCCATAACAGCAATAGAGTTAGGGTCCCAAATGCTGCTAATGATAAGAATGGAACATTGATAGGACCTAGACCAATCGAATATTCTCCTGGCTTAGCTCGGATCGCTAGCATACCTGCAAGAGCAGTGCCAATCAGAGTAAAAGGAAAAACATAAGTGACAATTCCATAAAATTTTTTATAAAAAGCAACCCCAAGTATCCAAGCAAGTGGATACATGCAAATTCTCTGATACCATCCAAGATCTGAAGGCTCTAGGCTGATCACTTCACTAAAAAATAGACTTCCAATTGTTGCTCCTGCAGCAGTAATCCAGGCGAAAAAAAGAACCCACTGTTTGTGCATATTTTTTAAAAAGTATGATAAAAAATTTTTCAATGCAATGAAAAATGTTTGACAATTCTATAGATATAATTTACCCTCTAGGATTCATGGTTTTAGAAACTAGGATTTTTCATGAAACGTACCTACCAGCCAAGCAAAAGAAAGCGAAAATCCACGTTCGGATTTCGCAAAAGGATGAAGACAGCAAGTGGAAGAAAAGTGGTCAGCCGCAGAAGACGCTCAGGTCGCAAAAGGTTGACGGCTTAGCCACCTTTCCAAAAGATGTTCGGCTTCGGTCTAAAAAAGAATATCAATATTTTTTGCAAAATAAATCTCGGTTCACTGGTCAGTGGATTGCCATTGATTATGCCTTTTCAAAGTTAGAAGGATGCAGAAAATTGGGAATTACCATTTCAAGAAAATATGGAAAAGCTGTGAAAAGAAATCGGTTTAAACGACTTGTTAGAGAAGTTTTTAGGTTGAATTATTCCTCTCTACCCGAAAATCTAGTCTTAAACGTCTACCCATCTATTAAAAATTTTCCTTATTCATTTAATGAGATCGAAAGCGATTTTTCTGCCTTTAAGAAATTTTTAAAGCCTCCATATTTTTTGAGAAAGGCTTTTCCCCATTCTCCTACCCAGTGAATGACCTTTGCATCAAGTGGGATTCCCTCTTTCATGCGCCAGTTATACCGTTTTTCCAATTCTACTACTCGATGCTTTTCTCGGTGAATGAGGTCGGATAAAAGCTGCTGATCTCCCAAAAATCGATGGAAATCGACCACCATTTCTCTTGCCCATTTTTCAATGAGAAAAGCTCCTTTTTGGTAAACGATCACTCCAGTATTGTACATAATACTATTTTGATTTGAAGGCTCTCTTGCCATAGCAATTGGATGCTTTTCATTGCAAAAATCAAACATTTGATCGATGGGAGCTAGTATTTCACAATCGAGATCAAACCAGATGGTTTTCTCATAAGGAGTATGCAAAAGAGCAAAAGGTTTTTTCAGCCAACTTTTTCTCGCATGTAAAAAAGTTTTCCCATAACTCTTCTCCCATTGATTTTTTAAGACAAGGCCAATTTTTTTTTGCTTAAAAGATGGGATGGACACTTGTAGAAGTTTGCCATGGTCTAAACACCATTTTTTCATCTTTTCAGAAAGGCCAAAATCAGCAAATGCAACAGGAAAAGAGTTGCAAAAAGAATAATGGCTCCACCACCAGGGCAAAAGCCATTCCAGTTTTTTATCCGAACCTACGAGAACTCCTTTTGAAACCATTCCTTAGAACCTGTCCTAAAACCATGCCTTCAATCTTTGAAAGATTTTTGCGATCCTTCACTTCAACCTCCTTGATCATATGCAGCTTCGCATATGACCTTCGTCGGTTGATGCGAACTCTCATCAAAAATCCTTTCAAATCTCTAAAAGGCCTAGTTTTAGGATAGGTTCTTAGAAACTCACCTTCCGCAGAAAAACGTCTGAATAGGCTGGCTCCAGCAAATGATCTGCAGTACGAAGCTTCTTGAACAACTTTATCCAAGCTGCCCATCATCACTTTGCTTGGCATCTCATTTACTCCTCTCATCCTTTTCTATCCGTTTTTCTGCGTAAGGTGAGTTAGAAAGTCGCGTTTGCAGAAATTGAATGGATTGAGAAATTTCCTCTTTTGCAGATTCAGGGGCATTTTCATAGGAGAGTTTTGCATGTTTCAAAGCATCGGCAATAAGATTTTTTCCAAAGAGATATTGCGCAATGGTCAATTCTACTTTCCATGAGTTTTCTTTATCTTTTTCTCCAAATTGATTGAGATATTTGACAAGAGGGGCGACAACTTCTTCTGGTTTCTTTTTCTTTTTTGACACATTTGCAAGCGTTTGAAAATCGACCATAGCAATCTTTAAATGAGCACCTTTATCATTTTGTGGATCTTTATCTAAAATTTTCTTCTTTAAAATAGTTGCCTGCTTTCTCTTGAGTTTATCTCCGGTGAGCAATCGAGCATACTGTTCTGCAATAAAGTAGCCATTTTGATCTTTTTCGATTCCTGCAGTAAGAATTGCACTCACATATTTTGGATCGGTCAATTTTTTTGCTTTTTCATATAATGGCTTTAATTCTTCAAATTTAAGCCCATGGATATTTTCTTGAGATATAGCTTCTTCTACATCGTGATAATGAGAGAAAAGTTCCGTAATATAAGAGGCAAATTCCTTGGCATTTAAAGGGATATAGCCAATTTTTGCAATTTCCGCTCCATCTGCATTCACTAATAAGAGTAGCGGGCATTCTTGCACATGATATTTCTCTTTTATCTTTTCGCATTCCAGCTGACCATTTTGTTGCGAAGCTATCTCTGGAAATTGCACCTTAAGTAAAATAAATTCTTTCTTTACGGCATCGATAAAATTTTGATCGTTTAAAACCTCCGAGTCCATTTTTTTAGACCAGACACACCAATCTGTCCCTAAAAGAGCCATTAAAATCGGTTTGTTTTTATCTCTCGCAAGCTCCATCACCTTTCCATAATTTTGAAGCCATGCATCATTTCTTTCCTGCAAAGAGAGCTTTTGATCAAACGAGTCAATGATCTGGTCATTTAAATCTCTATCTGGCAATGAAGCGGAGTATCCCCTTGCCCAAGAGAAAAAGAAAAAGTATAATAAAATCAATCGCTTCATATCTCTGATATAAAAAAATGTCTTTATTTCTTCCTACAATTATTTTTCGTCATCGAAAAGAAAACTTAAAAAAATGCAGCCTGCGAGGCCTGGAAGAAAGAAAAGATCTCATTTTTTATTCCTATCCTTTGTCTGCTGCATATCCTGATTTGTCTCAATATCTTCTTTTAGCGTTAGATGGTCCACAACTTTCTGCAAAAGATCAAGATAAGGGTTTGCTGATCCTTGATGCGACTTGGAAAAAAACAGAAAAAATGATGAGTACAATTTTAGGGTATTCACAATTGGAACAAAGATCAATTCCAACTGGCTTTAAAACGGCCTATCCGAGAAGACAAGAAGATTGTCCTGATCCCGTAAGGGGCCTTGCCTCGATTGAAGCGCTTTTTATCGCATATACAATTTTAGAAAGAGATAGAGACGGCCTTTTAGACCACTATTATTTTGCCGCGGATTTCTTAAAAAAAAATAACATCGTTAAAACTTGAGAAGTTTTACCACAGAGATCGCAGAGGCCACAGAGAAAGGAAAATGGGACATACAGGATGGGTAAAATTGATATTCATTCAGAAGTATTGAGAGTGCCTTCCCAATTGCGAATATAGTCTAATAATTCAGTCTTTTCGGGTTTTGTTTTTAAAAAGTCTAAAGCAGCCTGACTTGTTCCCAAATGTGCAATTTTTGCAAGTAAATGAAGATGATTTTTATCATTTGTTGCAAATAGAAAAAAAAGAGTATGTACTTTTTGCTTATCTAAAGCCCCATATTCTATTGGCTCTTTAGGATAAGCAACAGCTACCACATCAAAAGGAAGCTCTAATAAAAAATCTCTTGCATGAGGAACAGCAATTCCATGATTGAGAGCTGTTGGCATCATTCTTTCTCGATCTAAAAGAAGATCTGTTAAAACTTCTCCATCCAGATTCAATTTTTCTGCAACCATTTTCATCACTTCGCGAATGATTTCTTCTTTAGAAGTTCCCTTTGCTTCACGATAGACTCCGCCATGGTGAATTGCCCGATATAGACTAAACTGTTTCAGCCCACCTTTTGGAGATGGCTCATTTTCAATCGATTTATTGAGAGAAATTCCTCTTTCCGCAAAAAGAAGAGATTCTTGTCCTAAACTATTTTTTAACTTGCATTTCATCATCCAATTTTCAATTTCAATTCGACTAAAGCGATATTGGTGGTTCAATCGATAGACAGGAATTTTTCTTTGCACAATCCATCTTCGAATGGTTGTTTCAGACACATCGAGCAGCTCAGCTACATCCCTAATTTTTAAATCCATGAACCTATTCCTAACTTCAGCTTTGCATCTTCTTCTTTTAACTCGATTGGGTTTTGCATTTCCACAAAATTCAGCCATTTCATGGAAAAATTCTTAAAAACGCGAGTTCGCATTAAATAGATTTAAATTCCGTGAAAAATTTCTAAAACTTCTTTTTGGGTTTTTACCTTTAGCAGTTTTTTTCGCCGCTGCTCATCTTTAATAGCAGTGGTGATTGAGGAAAGAATTTTTAAATATTGCGTCTGTTCTGTCTCAGGGCCTCCGATAAGAAATATGATGCGTATGGGAAGACCATCGAGTGCATCCCATTCAACCCCTCGATTCTCTTGAATCCCAATTGCAATAAAAAATTCTTTATAGCCAGGTAACTTTGCATGAGGAATGGCAACTCCCATTCCTATGCCTGTGGAGACAATTTTTTCTCGATCGAGAATTGCCTGAAAAAATGCATCCTTATCGATTAACTTATTAGAATCATCGAGACAATCGATCAACTTAGAAAGAGCGTCATGTTGATTTTTAGCATGGAGAAAGCAGATGAGCTTTTCATCTAAATAGTGAGATATTTCAAATTTTACCAGTATGGCCAAATCCTCCTTCCCCGCGAGCTGTTGCAGAAAGCGACTGTTTAATGACAAAATCTGCTTTTGCAATTGGAGCAAGCGCAATCTGTGCAATGCGCATTCCATTTGTCACGATAAAAGATTTTTTTCCATGATTGATCAAAATGACTTGAATTTCTCCCCTATAATCTGCATCAATTGTTGCAGGCGTATTCAATACGGTAATTTGTTCTTTGAGGGCAAGACCGCTTCGGGGTCGAATTTGAATTTCAAAACCCTCGGGTATTTCTACAAAAAGCCCTGTTGGAATGAGTTTTGATTCGCCAGGTTCGAGAATAAGATCCTTTTCAAGAAAAGCTCGAATATCGGCACAAGAAGCCTGCTCTGTTGCATACAAAGGCAGAGCAACTTTTTCACTTTTAACTCTGACAAAAACTTCTTTTTTTTCCATTTTTTTATTTACTTACGACCTTTTCTTCCTCGACTAATGAAAGCAGTTTTTTCAGCTTTTCCTTTGGATGTTCATATTCCCTTTCATTCTCGGTCAGCAAAGAGAGAATTAGCGATAGCTTCTTTTTTAAATCATGTCGATTTATGATGCAATCAATCATCCCCTTTTCCAACAAAAATTCAGACTTTTGCGCTTTTTCAGGAAGTTTTTCCCCCGTTGTTTGTTCTACGACTCGAGGTCCTGCAAATCCAATCAGTGCATCTGGTTCTGCTAATATGATATCTCCTAAAGTTGCAAAAGAAGCTGTTACTCCCCCTGTTGTTGGATTTGTTAAAATAGAAATGTAGGGAAGACCGCTTTTATCAAGTCTTGCCAGTGCACCTGATGTTTTTGCCATTTGCATCAATGAAAGAATTGATTCCTGCATCCTTGCCCCGCCTGAAGCAGAGACGATTACAAGAGGAAGATGGTGTTTTATTGCATATTCAATGATCGCGGTTAACCTTTCTCCTACAACTGATCCCATCGACCCACCCATAAAACTAAAATCCATCACCCCGATCGCGACCTCTTTTCCTTCAATTTTGCAAGTTCCAACAATGATAGCCTCATCCCGTCCCGTATTCTTTTGCGCTTTTTTCAACCTTTCTGCATAGGGTTCAACATCAGAAAATTCTAGCGAATCGGTGGGTTTGAACTCTGCATATCGCTCTATAAAACTTTTTTCATCAGCAAGAAGGTCAATTCTCTGCAGACCGGTCAAGCGATAATGGTAATTGCATTTTGGACAGCAGCTTAAATTCTGCTGCAATTCATTCGCATGAATCATTTCACTGCAGCCAGAACATTTTATCCAACCACTAAAACTATCTTTCTTAGAAGTTTGAACTTTAATTTTTGGTTTATTTAAAGAAAATAATCCCATAGACCTGGATTATATAATTATTAATGATAAGAAACAATCTGAACCTATCTTTACGAAGATTTACAAAAAATTTAAACAGTTTATTTTCAGATAGATATGACATAGCTGAGCGAGCACAATATGCGGAGCTGCATATGGGCGAGCAAGGATATGACATAGATGCTGAAAATAAAAGTAAATTTTTTTGTAAGATTCTAAAGATAGGTTCATAAAGGAAAATTATTTTTTTGCATTTGCAAACCTCTCTGTAATATTGCTCCAATTGACAATATTCCAAATATTTTTTACATAGTCTCCCCGAACATTCTTATACTGAAGATAATAGGCATGTTCCCAAACATCCACGCCGAGCAATGGAATCAACCCCTTTGTGCTCAATGGGTCTTGATTCGAACATGTTTCGATCATTAAAGATTTTGATATAGGGCAAAAGCCTAACCACCCCCAACCTGATCCCTGAATGGCAACTGTAGCCGCATTGAACTGTTCCATAAATTTTTCAAAAGAGCCAAAATCTTGATCGATTTTTTTTGCAAGCTCTCCACTGGGTCTCCCGCCACCTCCCTTGGATTTTGGAGCTAAATTTGTCCAAAAAATTGAATGGTTGATATGACCTCCTCCATTAAAACGAATCGCTTGTTGAAGAGAGATCATTGCGGGCAAATCCTCATTATCTTCAGCCTTATGGTATTTTTCTAAGGCAGCATTGAGATTGGTCACATAACCTTTATGATGTTTCGAATAATGAAGCTCCATGATCTCCCTAGAAATCACCGGCTCTAATGCACTAAAATCATAGGGCAAATCGGGTAATTCATATGAAAAATCTGTCATGAGATGGCTCCTTAAAAAACTTTTTGGATTTGACTATATCTCGTCGCCCGAAATTTTACAAATCTACTTTGGTATTAGACTTCTTTCGAAACCTCATTTCCTCGCTAAAAATTTGCTTTTTAGCATCTCTTAAATCAGCTGTTTCGCCCATGTGCTCTACACATTGTTGCTCAAAAGCCGCTTTAAGATCTGCTGAAAAATCATTATTTTTTTCGAGTAAAGCAGGTTTCGAAAGAAGTCTATTAAAATTTTAATTAATAGTTAAATTTCCTTTGTCTCTTAGAGAGTGTCTAAAAATTAATCCCATAGAGAGTTTTGAGAAATTTCCGAGGGGAATTGGTGTTGTTTTACGAGGTCAATATGCGAAGCTGCATATGGCCGAGGAGAACGACGGCAATTATCCCGGAAAGTTCCAAAACTCTCTAGGAGGAATTTTTAGATACCCTCTTAGTCCCTCATTTATTACAATGGCTCCCTTAAATAAGGAGAAAACTTTATGGCAGCCAGTGTTCCCTACCATTACGACTACCCTATAGTTGTTAGATGTTACGACCACCTAATATTGGGTCTAAAAAGAACCATACAGAAACATGAAGCAAATTGGGTTGAAAAAATAGGCAACTTTGGACTTTGGACGATTGACAGACTGCCTGAACTTATTTGGGAAAAATGCAAAGACCCTCGTGTAATTACTCTTCTTTTGACTGGTTCTGCTTTAACTGCAAACTCCTTTTTATTTTATGCTGAACATTCAAAAGCTTATATCAAAAAGGCGATGGAAACCCTTCCTCTACCAGAATTTTGGCAAGTTAAATTTGGAAGTTATGTTTATACACAAATGATTATTGTTTCTGCAGCCATGAGAGCCTGGGGAAGATTTAGCAATGATGCTCTAATGAAAGAATTTTATAATCCGACGAATAATAACAAATGAAATTAGGATTTGTTCCTACTGGATTTGATTCTTGGAAAAATTATTTTGCTTTTGTATTTGCAAGAGAATTTGTTTACAAAACCAATAATGCACCTTATGAATACCAGAAAAATCTTTTAGAAAAGATTGGCAGTGGTTGTATTTATCCTGTTTTCAAACCCCTTGATTTAGCCATTAGCGAAATTAAAAATCCCTTGGCAATTCTCACTCTAACCGTATCTGCAGCAACCTTAGTTACAATCATCTATTATCCTGCTGAGCTTATCTCTTTTGTTTCCAAAATTTTTCCTGCAGCAAGAAATATCCAACCCTACATGGTAAAATTTGGAGCATACATCTTCATACAAACTGCCATATTGGGAATTGGTCTTCGCGGGTATGGGAGACTAGGACAAAAAGATCTCCTGCAAAAATTTCAGGCGAAAACAATTTATCCCATTACGATCGGCTCTAAAGTTGTCATTAACAAATGATAAAACCAGCTTTTTTCTCTGTGATCTCTGTGTAAAATTACTTAAGAGACTGTTAATGAATTAAGGCTTCATCGCTTTTCGGGATTATTTTGGCCGATTTTCGATTCAAATTGCAGGGGTTATATACGAAGTTGATATTACCCCTGCAATTTGAAGCTGAAAAGCGGCTCAAAAGAACCCAAAAATCGACAGAAGCTTAACTCGTTAACGGTCTCTAAGTAAGAGATGGACAGCATCTTCTACAAAATCGATTCCTTGAAGATCGATTTTTTTGCATAGCTCTTTGGAAAGGCCTGCCAGATTTCTCTTTGGAAGGAGGCAGGTTTGAAAACCCATGTTGATTGCCTCTTTGATTCTGCTTTCAATTCTCGGAACACTTCGCACCTCTCCGCCAAGACCAACCTCTCCGATCAGGACAGTTTTTGCATCGATGCATCGATTGCAAAAAGAAGAGCTGATGGCTAAAAGAATTCCAAGGTCAATTGCAGGTTCAAAAATTTTCAAGCCACCTGCAATTGAGACAAAGACATCGGCATTGTAGAGCATATATCCCATTCTTTTTTCTAGGACTGCAAGCAAAAGCGCAAGGCGATTTTGATCAAGGCCGCTCGATCTTCGCGAGGAAGTGGAAAAGGTGGATTTGGCAACTAGGGCTTGCACTTCGATTAAAAGTGCTCTCGATCCTTCAATGGTAGGAATGATGGCAGAGCCTGCAGAATCTTGCATCCTTTCCTGCAAAAAGAGCAGGGAGGGATTTTCAACTTCGCTAAGACCAGTTGCATTCATCTGAAAAATGGCAATCTCATCCGTAGGTCCAAATCGATTTTTTACAGCTCTGAGAATGCGAAAACCATGTTGTCTATCCCCTTCAAAATCCAAAACAGTATCGACAATGTGTTCCAATACTTTTGGGCCAGCAATTTCTCCCGATTTGGTCACATGGCCAATCATAAAGGTAGAGATATTCCACTGTTTCGAAAGGTGCATCAGTTCCATTGCAATTTCTCTTACTTGGGTGACACTGCCAGGGCTGGAGGGAATTTCCTCTTTATAGAGAATTTGGATGGAATCGACGATCAAAATATCGGGTTTTATCTCTTCTACATGCTGTTTGATTCGAGAAAATAGGGTCTCTGACAAAAGATAGAGTTTTTCGCTTTTCGCACCAATTCTTTGGGCGCGCAAAAAGGTCTGTTCGACAGATTCTTCCCCACAAACATATAGAACGGTCAATCCTTGTTTGGATAAATTTTCTGAAATGTGAAGCATCAAAGTGGACTTGCCAATTCCAGGATCTCCTCCAATCAAAGAGAGAGATCCAATCACAAGTCCCCCACCGAGAAGTCGATCAAATTCAGCAATGCCAGTAAATATTCGAGAAAAATTCCCTGGTTTTACTTCCGTGATGCGAAAGGCTTTGGAAATTTCTTGTTTTAGAGAAAAAAAACGGTCGGCTTTTTCATCAAATTCGACCTCTTGAATAAAGGTATTCCATTTTTGGCAAGCAGAGCAGCTTCCCGTCCATTTTATTTGGGTATGGCCGCATTCCTTACAACACCAAAGAAGCTTTTGTTTGCCCATGAACCTATCACTTTTCAATTGAGATTTTTTGCATGGCATTTTCTGCTGCTGCAATTTCCGCCTGTTTTTTGGATGACCCCTTTCCAGTTCCCATTTCTTCTCCTTGTACTAAAGCAATCGCGACAAAGAGCTTATTGTGATCAGGCCCAAGTTCTTCGATAATCTTATATATAGGTAATGTTTGGTATTTTTTTTGGGAATAATCTTGGAGTTCAGCTTTCCAATTGCGAGAAGGCATCAAAAGAGTCAGTTCAACCTCTTTTGAAAAATGGGTAAAGAAAAACTTTTTTGCAGACTCGATTCCTCCATCTAAATAGATTGCTCCCACTAAAGCTTCGAAGAGATCGGCCAAAATGGTTTCTCTCCCCTTTCCATCATTCATTCTTTCCCCTCTTCCCAGCAAAATAAAAGAAGAGATATCTAATTTTTGCAAATAACTTGCACAAGCTGTAGCATCGACGAGATATGATTTGAGCTGAGATAACTCTCCCTCATTTTTTTGAGGAAATTGTTGATAGAGATGGCTAGAAATGATGACCCCCAAAACGGCATCTCCTAAAAACTCCAACCTTTCATTATGCGACTCGACGAGATCTCTCATCTCATTGAAAAAGGAGCGATGGACAAAAGAAAGAAGTAGCAGCTGTTTATCTTGAAAGGTGTACTCAATCTTTCTCTCAATATTTTGGATCCCTTCGATGATTTTTTCTATCGGATTCATAGATAAAATAATATCTTAAACAGAACTAAAAGAAAAGAAAATATATACTGTTTTCTTCATAGTTTTTTAAAAAAATATTTTTATCATGCAAACAACAATTTGTTGGTTTGACCTATTGCCCATTGAATCATTAACAAAAATTTGTATCCATTTAATTGAAAGTGAAGGATGTAACTCTAACATTCGCCTAATATCACGAATATTCAAAACTGTTTATGAAACCACGTTAAAAAATCTATTTAACAATCTAGTTCGAGATTTATCTGCAAAAAACCAAAAAGAAGCTGCTTCCTTTTACTCTCTACAAAAGCGACTGAATCATTTATCTAACAAATCATGGGTACATATATTTAAGAATATCATCAAACCTTATGAAAAATATGGACTGCAATTCGATTTTTTTTCCTATTTTTCTGCCACTACACTTTTGAAATTGGAAAGAGAAAAAATAGAATATGATGCATTAATAAAAATTTGGAATCGCATTTCTATAAAGATGGCTTTACCAGCTTTCAGTGATCCCCAAAAAATTAAACAATATTGCGAAAACACAGTCTTAAAGAAGACACCTTTTAATTTAGATCTATCGGGTCTCGATCTTTTACTTATTCCAGAACCAATATGTCAATTTTTCAAACAGGTCGAATGTTTAGATCTATCTAAAAATGAGATAAAAGAAATAACTGCTATTGCTAAATATATGAGTAAGTTAAAAATTTTGGACATATCGAAAAATAAAATGGAAAAAATTCCAACCGATCTTAAAAATTTTACCGAAATTGAATTGATAGATTTGTCCTATAATAAAATCAAAGAACTTCCTTCTGAAATTTGCAATTTAAAAAATCTTATTCTCTTAGATTTAAAAAACAACGGTCTCCAAAATTTACCAGATGAATGGGACAAAATGAATCGACTATTATCTCTCTATCTTGGAAACAATAAATTTAGCACATTTCCTTATCCTATTTTGAAAGCACCTTTTCTGGGAGTATTGCATGTTGAAAATAACAAATTAACTAATATTCCAAGGTACTTGGTACAGAAATTGATATTTCTACGTGAATTTAATATTGAGAATAATCCTATTCAATCCATTCCAGTTGAAATTCTCTCTCACACCTTGCGCATTATTCACAACAATTGAATAATAACTGGTTCATGTCAAAAATTAATCCCTACTTTCAGCAATTGGATCAAAGCTATATTTTTTCTCTCATCGAGGAAAAAGTGGAACAAGCGAACCATATGAAAATGCCAATTATCAATCTTGGAATTGGAGATGTCTCTCTCCCTCTTTCTCCAAAAATTGTGGAAGCTCTTTGTGAAGCAACTTGTGAAATGGGAACGAAAAAAGGAATGCGCGGCTATGGTCCCTCACAAGGATATCCATTTTTAAGAGAGGCCATTCAAAAAAATGAATATGCAGATTTTAAGATCGATTCTTCTGAAATTTTCATTTCTGATGGAATCAATAGCGATGCAGTAAATATTCAAGATCTATTTGAAAAAGATGCATCTATTGCAATTGAAGAGCCCACTTATCCTGCTTACCTGCAATCTTGCATCATTGGCGGATGGAAAAAGAAGATTCATTTTCTCTCTCTTACTGAAGAAAATCAATTTCAACCTACTTTTCCTGAGCAGAAAGTCGATTGGATCTACCTCTGCTCTCCAAATAATCCAACTGGAGTTGCATTAAATCGAAAACAGTTATCAAGTTGGGTTGGTTGGGCAAGGAAAAATGGATCCATCATACTTTATGATAATGCTTATGCTGCTTTCATCACCTCTTCAGATGTTCCAAAAACCATTTATGAAATCGAGGGAGCGAAAGAAGTTGCCATTGAAATGCGCAGCTTTTCTAAGTCTGCTGGATTTACCGGTCTTCGCTGTAGCTACATGGTCATCCCTAAAACCCTTTTTGGATATTGCAATAGAGAAAAAATATCCCTTCATTCGCTTTGGCAAAAAAGACAGGCGATTAAATTCAATGGTCTTGCTTATCCCATTCAAAAAGCAGCAGAAGCTACCTTTTCAAAAGAGGCAAAAGTAGAACTACAAAAACAAATTGCCACTTATCAAAAAGCTACTAGTATTTTGCGAGAAGGTCTTACAAAAATCGATCAAACTTTTTTTGGCGGAATTGATTCTCCATATATCTTTTGGAAAATTCCCCCTTCTTTTCACTCCTCCTGGGAATTTTTTGATTGGATTTTAGAGGAGTGTCAGATCATCGCCGTACCGGGAATTGGATTTGGAAAATTGGGAGAGGGTTTTCTTCGCCTATCTGGTTTTACCACTCCTGAAATTGCAGTAGAGGTAATAAAACGAGTGTTAAAGTCTGTCGTCGAAATTTTATAAATTCTTCTTCCATAGCTTTTTGTGATTTTTCGCATCGTTCGTCTCGGCCATATGCAGCTTCGCATATTGTCCTCACCGAACAATGCAAAACCTCATCAAAAATCTTCGGAATCTAAATTTACAAAATTTCGACGACAAACTCTTAGAAAGCTTTGAAAAAATTTCTTGCAGTGATAAAATTAAAGACCATGTCTAACAACGAAGAATTTTTTCAAAAGCAAATTTCCCCTGTTTTTTCTTTTTTTCCTAAAGCTGCAATTCCTATAAGTCCTTCTCAATTGATTTTAGATAATCAAAAAATGTTGAACTTTTCCTCGCATGACTATTTGGGTCTTTCGGAACATCCCGAAGTAAAAAAGCAGGCGATGAAGTCTCTCCTGCAATTTGGTCTTGCCGCAACTACAAGCGAGCAAACTCTCCTCTATTTAAATCATCAAAAAAATTTGGAAGAAAAGTTTTCTCATGTTCTAGGGATGGAGAAAACGATTTTTTTTTCTTCTAGACATGAAGCAAATTTTTTCGCTCTCTCTTCTCTTTCCTGCGAAGGTGTTTCAATCTTTATCGATGAACTTTCCCATACAAGTTTAATTTCTGGCGCTTTGCAGGGAAAAGGAAAAGTATCACTTTTTCGCCACAATGATTTAGACCATTTAGAATATCTATTAAAAAATAGTGAAGCACGCATAAATCTAATTGCTTTGGAATCTGTTTTCAGCCAAACCGGAGAGCTTTCTCCTCTTAAAGAATATTTTTCTCTTTCTAAAGAATTTGAAACGTTTTTGTTTGTCGATGATTCTCATGCTTTTGGAATTCTCGGCAAGGAAGGTTATGGACTTGGAAGCAAAAAAAAAGAGATCCATTTTCTTTCGGGATCTTTGTCTAAAGCTTGTGGAGTACAAGGAGGCTATCTCTCTTCCAGCGAAATCATGAATGATTTCTTTATTCAGGCTCTTCACGAAAAAACCATGCACCTGTTGGCTGCTCCGCTTATCGGGGCTATTGATGCGGCAATTGATTTGATTTTTCAAATGGAGGGAGAGCGCAAGCAGCTCGAGCAAAAAGCCCATTTTATGAGAAAACAATTGCAAGAAACAGAATTGAAAATGGTACCATCCGTTACTCCTTTAATTGTCCTTTTATTTCAAAATTTGGAAGAAGCGGAAGAGTTTAGAAGTTTTCTTGCCAATTCTCAAATTATTGTAGGCTTACCGAAGCCCATCAAGAAATCAATAAACGGTTGTGCAATTTCAATTGTCATCAATCTTCATCATGCTCCTGATCAGTTTCAGGAACTTTTGGATCAAATCAAAACTTTTAACTCACCTTACGCACAAAGGAAGGGATGAAGAAATGAAAGATTTCGAAAGACCAAATGATACGAAAAACGCAGGCATATTTGAAAAAATATGTCGAGTATTTTCGGATCATTTGGGATTCGAAAGATTCATTTATTCATCATTCCTTTGTGTGTAAGGTGAGTTTTTAAGCAAGTATCCGATCCAGTATTGCATCGACAGTAAATCCAAATTCCATTTGCAGATCACTTAGAGGAGCAGATGCGCCAAATGTTTCGATGCTGATCGCAATTCCAGCTTGACCAATCCATTTTTGCCAACCAAAAGAGGTAGCGGCTTCAATACTCACTCGTTGTCCCAAATTTCCGCCTAACACTGATTCTTTGTATTTTTCACTTTGCTTTTCAAAAATCTCCCAACAAGGCATAGAAATGACACGTACACTTTTGTTTCGTTTTTCAAGGGCTTTAGCAACATCTAAAGCAAGTGAAAGTTCCGATCCCGTTGCAAGGAGAGTAAAATCGAGACGAGGTTTGGATTCTTTTTTTACGATATAAGCTCCTTTTCCCACTCCTTCACCAAATGAAACATTTGTTTCAACAAGTTCCGGAAGAGCTTGTCTGGATAGAACGATTGCTGTAGGGCCGAGATGGCGAAGTGCTGCAATCCAAGCCATCTTTACTTCATGATTATCTGCTGGCCGAATGAGATAGAGATTTGGAATTGCTCGAAGAGCTGCTAAGTGTTCAACTGGTTGATGGGTTGGTCCATCTTCTCCCAAAAAAACCGAATCATGAGTAAATTGATAAATTACCTGGATTTTTGAAAGCGCTGCTAGACGAATTGCATTTCTCATATAATCAGAAAAAGTGAGAAATGTTCCAATAAAGGGAAGCAACATATCCGTTTCAGCAAGACCGGATGCTGCAGCTGCCATTGCAAATTCTCTTACTCCATATTTAATATTTCTGCCTTTAAAATTACTTTTACTTACAATGGAAAAATCCTTCATCAATGTCAGGTCAGAACAAGACAGATCGGCAGATCCACCGACGAGAAAGGGAAGATTTTTTCCGAGTTCATTCAAACAAGCTTGCGAAGCCGACCTTCCTGCTAAAGGACTTTTCATCTCTATTGTTTTTAATTTGCTTTCTAAATCATCAGGAATTTTTTTTTCGACCATGATCATGAACTCTTTATGGAGGTCGGAATGGTCTTCAGACCAAGAGCGAAAGAGTTCTTTCCATCTTTTTTCCATTTCCAGATCTTTTTGCAATTTTTGCTCAAAAAAATTGCGAACGGTTTGGGGAATATAAAATTCTTCTTCGGGCAGTCCAAGAAGTTTTTTTGTTTCTGCAACTTCTTCGGTTCCCAAAGGAGCTCCATGTGCTTTGTGTGTTCCAGCTTTATGTGGGGAACCCTTTCCAATAATTGTATGCATGAGAATAAAGGCGGGTTTTTTCTGGTTAGTTCGAATATGGGTAAATATTTTTTCCATCTGATCAAAATCATATCCATCCAATTCATATGTCTCCCATCCATAGGCTTCATAGCGCATTTTTGTATTCTCTGAACAACATTCGGATAAAGGACCATCAAGGCATACTTTATTGGAGTCATAGATCAAAACTAGATTGTCGAGCCCTAAATGGCCTGCTAAGGAAGAAGCTTCGGAAGAGATTCCCTCCATGATGCATCCATCTCCTGCTAAACAAAATATTTTATTTGCAAAAAGAGGAAAATTTGGGCTATTGAACTTTGCAGCCAATAGTTTCAATCCAAGTGCTTGGCCGACTGCATTCCCCACACCTTGCCCAAGCGGCCCGGTAGTTGCTTCAATTCCTTCAGTAATGTGATATTCAGGATGGCCAGGAGTTTTAGAGTGAAGCTGGCGAAAATGCTTTATTTCTTCTAGAGAAAGATTATATCCGCTTAGGTGCAAACAGCTGTAGAGCAGCATCGATCCATGTCCTGCAGAAAGAACAAACCGATCGCGATTGAGCCACTTGGGATTTTTGGGATTGTATCGCAGTTCTACTCCCCAAAGATAGGCTCCCAGTTCAGCGCAGCCCATGGGAAGACCTGGGTGGCCAGAATTGGCTTTTTGAACAGCATCAATAGATAGCTGACGAATTGTATTTGCAACTTTAGAAAGCTGTTTCTTTAATTCCTCGTTCATTGCTAGTCTTTAGGATATTTTTCCTATAGTTTTATCCTTCTTCAAGTAATTCCGCAACAAAAACGGGAAAAAGCCGTTTTACTTTTGGCCGCCTATTGTGATATTTTCATAGGAATTATGCTATCCCAGGAAATTCGGCGAAAGTTCCTTCAATATTTTAAGGAAAAAGGCCATTCTATCATCCCCTCTTCTCCGGTTGTTCCCCATGATGATCCCACTCTACTTTTCAACAACGCGGGGATGAATCAATTTAAAGATGTTTTTTTAGGAAAAAGTAGCCGCGAATATACAAAGGCAACCTCCTCGCAAAAATGCATTCGAGTAGGAGGAAAACACAATGATCTTGACAATGTGGGTCACACCTCTAGACATCTCACTTTTTTTGAAATGCTTGGCAATTTTTCTTTTGGAGACTATTTCAAGGAAAAAGCGATTGAATATGCGTGGGAAGTAACTAAAACAATTTTTAAATTTTCTCCAAAAAATATCTGGATCACTGTTTTTGAAAAAGATGAAGACTCCTATGCAATTTGGCAAAAATTTGTTCCCAAAGAGCGAATTGTCAAAATGGGAGAAAAAGAGAATTTTTGGGCCATGGGAGATACTGGACCCTGTGGCCCATGTTCGGAACTGCTCTATGATCGTGGAGAAAAATATGGCGATGCTAAAAACCCCAAAGAAGATGTGAGCGGAGAGCGCTACCTTGAATTTTGGAATCTTGTTTTCATGCAGTACAATCGCGATCAAAATGGAAAAATTTTTCCTTTGCCTAGCAAATCGATTGACACGGGAGCTGGTTTAGAGAGAATTGTCTCTTTGAAAATGGAAGTCGATAATGTATTTCGCACAGACATTTTATTTCATCTGATCAAAAAAATTGAATCGATCTCAGGAAAAAATTACAAAGAAAAAGGAGAATATGCTCCTGCATTTCACGTGATTGCAGATCATATGAGATCTCTCGCTTTTGCCATCGCAGATGGAGTACAGCCAAGTAATGTTGATCGAGGATATGTGGTTAGAAAACTTTTGCGCCGCGCTGTGAGATATGGAAAAATTCTCAACTTACAAGAACCATTTTTAGCCCGGGTGCTTCCTGCACTGATTGAAGTGATGGGAGAAGATTACCCAGAACTCATCAAATCGCAAAATCGCATTGCAGAAATTCTTACCCTTGAAGAAGAGAGTTTCATCCGCACTCTTAAACGAGGTGGCAATATCTTAAGCTCCATCATAGCAAAAGCCTTTGATAAGCCTTTGAAACAGATCAGTGGAGCAGAAGCATTTAAATTAAAAGATACTTATGGATTTCCATTGGACGAAATTTTGTTGATTGCAAGGGATTACGGTCTCGAAGTCAATATCGATGCTTATCAACTCTTAGAAGAAAGGGCAAAAGAAAAATCTCGAAATGCACAGACCTTTGGCGCCCAGGAAACGGGAGAAAATCTCTACAAGATCTTTGTCAAAGAACAAGGGGCTTGTGAATTTACAGGGTATTCTGATACCGAATCAGAAAGCCGTATCACTGGACTTTTGAAAAATGGGGAATTTGTCGACTCCCTGTCAGAAGGTGAAAAAGGGGTCATTCTCCTCGATAAAACACCTTTTTATGCAGAAAAGGGAGGGCAAGTTGCAGATACAGGCACAATCACACACGAAAAGGCAAGATTTAAAGTGTTAGATTGCCAAAATCCCTATCCAGGAATCATTGCACATATTGGGATCGTGGATCACGGATTTTTTCAGATAGAAGAAAAAGTTCTTGCTCGCATCGATGAAGCAAGGAGAAAGTCCATTGCAAACCACCATACGGCAACCCACCTTCTCCACTGGGCTCTCCAGCAAATTTTAGGGAATCACATTAAACAAGCAGGCTCTTTAGTGGAGGAAAAAAAACTCAGATTTGATTTTCACCATCACAAAGCTCTCTCACTTTCAGAAATTCGACAAATTGAAGATTTGATCAATGAAAAAGTTCGAGAAAATCAAAGAGTTAATATCTATGAAATTCCCTACGAAGAAGCACAAAAAGACCAAGAAATTAAACAATTTTTTGGAGAAAAATATGGAAATCGAGTTCGCGTCATCGATATCGGCTATTCTAAGGAATTGTGTGGAGGAACACACGTACACTATGTTGGATCCATCGGACTTTTTCGTATCATGGATGAAAGAAGTATTGGAGCCGGGCTAAGAAGAATCGAAGCATGCGTTGGAAAAGTAGCTGAAGATTTTGCAAGGATAAATGAGGATTATGCCCTCAAAGCCGCAGCTCATCTCAAATCTACCCTTCCCCAACTTCCAGAAAAAGTGGTGAATCTTGTCGATGAAAACAATCGGCTGAAAATGGAATTGCGCTCTGCAAAAAGATCTTTTTTAAAAAATCTTGCCTTAGAGCTCAAGGAAGAGATAGAAGAAATTTCACAAATTCCTTTTTTAGCTAAAAAAGTGGCGATTGAAATGGAAGAACTCTCCCTTTTAGCTGAAGAACTCCTTGTTCTTGCTCCTTCTCTTGTACTCATTTTGGGCGTCGCAATGGAAGGAAGGTGTCAAATCATTGCAAGAGTCACTCCTGATCTGGTACAAAGGGGAATTCAAGCAATGGCTTTCATCAAAGAAATCTCTCCCATTATCGAAGGAGGTGGAGGTGGAAAAGCAGATAATGCGCAAGCAGGAGGAAAAAATCCCAAAAAAATGGAGCTTGCCTTCGAAAAAGCAAAAGAATGTCTAATCAAATTATCGGTGTGAATCCTTTTCTCAAAAGTAATAATCTCCAAAAATTTTCAGAGGCTGTAGCGAAAGAGCCCTCTTTGCTCATTGAGGGTTTATGGGATTCGCCTAAAGCCTGTCTTTTGCATTTGATCTTAGAAGCAACTGGAAAAAAAATTGCTGTCATTTCTGGAGAAACAAGGGAAAATCTCTTGATGAATGATCTCAATTACTTTGGTGTTCAACATTTTCAAGATTTTCCAGCATGGGATACTTTCCCTGGAGAAGAAATTCCTCCAAGTTTAGACATTATTGGAAAGCGATTTGAGGTCTTATATAAACTGATAAAAAATCCAAACTCCCCTTTTATTCTTTTCTGCAGCCTTCAAGCTTGCCTGCAAAAAATCTCTCATCCATCTCATCTTTCTTCGCTTTGCCAAATCTGGAAAGTTGGACAACATCTTACCTTTTCATCCCTGCCAGAAAAATTGACACTTCTTGGATATCAAAAAGCTGCAGTCGCATCTTTAAAAGGAGAGTTTGCTCTTCGCGGAGGAATCATCGATATTTTTCCCATTTCTTCTCCGCAGCCCTTTCGCATTGAATTTTTAGGAGATACGATTGAATCGATTAGAAGCTATGATCCATCAGGGCAAAAATCCGTTGAAAAAGTAGACCAATTTTTTCTTTCGCCTGTTGATGAATCAAAACTTCTTTTAGAGCAAAAGGAGTTATCCTCTTTATTTGATTATTTAGATGAAAATGTCATTGTCATTTTCGATGGTCTTCTAGAATTGGAAGATAGGTATGTAAATTTGCAAAAATTTCCAGCAGTGCGCTCGCGCTTTTTCTTTACATTCGAAGAACTTTTTTCTCAGATCAATTCTTTACAGAAAATCTTCTTTTCAGATCAACCTGTTGAATCTCTCTCTGAAGTGGAGATTTCCAAAAGAGTTGGTCGCTCTTATTATACTGGAGAACAGCCGCTTCAGCCACTTTCCTTTGAAATTTTTCATCAAAAAATTTCTGCAAAAAGATGGACCTTTCCCTTCATGGAAATTGGAGATTTTTTTTCTCTTTCACAAGTAGAAAAGGTAAAAGGTGCAGATGAATTGTTACAGGGAATTCATGCACAGGCGAAATCTTCTTTAGAACTCCACATCATCACTTCTACTGAATCCGAAGAAAACTCTTTTAAAGCAAAAATCAAAGAACAGCAAATTCTTCTCCCAGAAAAAACGATCTTTGAAAGAGGATATCTCTCTAGAGGATTTGTCTTAAGCGACTGCATGGCTGCTTTTTTCCCTATGACAGAACTCACACACAAATATCAAATACGAAGAGAAAAATGGAGGAGCTCTTTTCATGCGCCCGTAGCAGAATTTCATGAACTCATACCCGGAGACCTCGTCGTTCATTTTCATCAGGGAATTGGAAAATATCTTGGAATAGAAAAAAGGCCAAACCACCAAGGAGTTGAATCGGAATTTCTCGTCATCGAATATGCAGAAAATAGCAAACTCTATGTACCAATGAATTCTGCCCATCTCGTTTCAAAATACATTGGATCTAGTGAAAATGAGGTCGTTTCATTAAATCAAATCGGTGGACAAAGATGGCAAAAACAACTTCTCCATGCGCAAAAGACCATCATGGGTTACGCCAAAGATCTTTTGGAAGTAAGTGCTGAGCGCGAAATTCATGGAGGATATTCTTTTTCGGAAGATAGTTCTGAAATGGAATCTTTCGAAAGAGATTTTCCCTTTCCAGAAACGGAAGATCAGATCACTGCAATTGCTGCAATTAAAAAAGACATGATCTCAAAAAAGGCAATGGATCGCCTTCTCTGTGGAGATGTGGGCTATGGAAAAACAGAAGTTGCCATGCGCGCTGCTTTCAAAGCAATTACAGATGGAAAAAAGCAAGTCGCTGTACTAGTCCCCACAACTGTTCTTGCGATGCAACACTTCGAAACTTTTTCTGAGAGAATGGCAAATTATCCTGTCCAAATTGCTGTCTTATCGAGATTCATTTCCCCAAAACAGATGAGAGAAAATCTACAAAAAATCGAAAAAGGTGTAATCGATATTGTGATTGGTACCCATCGCTTGATTGGGAAAGATGTAAAATTTAAAGATTTAGGGCTCATCATCATCGATGAAGAGCAGAGATTTGGAGTCAGAGCAAAAGAGTATTTAAAAAAAATCAAAACGGGTGTTGATTGTCTCACTCTTTCTGCTACTCCCATTCCGCGAACATTATATCTATCCATCATGGGAGCAAAAGATATTTCTACAATCTATACTCCTCCTCAAGATCGACTTCCCATCAAAACCTATGTTGCAGAAAAGGAGCCCTCTTTAATTCAAAATGCCTTAATGCGAGAACTTGCAAGAGATGGACAGGCATTTTATATACACAATCGGGTGGAGACAATTTTCAAAGTGAAAGAAGAATTGCAAAAAATTCTCCCTCAGGCCCTCATTGGAGTCGCTCATGGGCAGATGCATCCTGATGAGATCGATACGATCTTTCACGCTTTTAAAACCGGAAAAATCGATATCTTGGTCTCCACCACCATCATTGAAAATGGAATCGATATCCCCAATGCAAATACGATCCTCATCGAACATGCTGAGCAATTTGGCCTTGCCGATCTCTATCAAATGAGAGGAAGAGTAGGGAGATGGAATCGCCCTGCTTTTGCCTATTTTTTGATCCCAAAGGGAAAAGTCCTGCTTGAAAAGCCGCAAAAAAGATTGAAGGCCCTTTTAGAAGCTTCGGGATTTGCAAGCGGAATAAAAATTGCCATGAAAGATCTTGAAATCCGCGGTGCAGGAGATATTCTCGGTACCGAGCAGTCTGGGCAAGTTTCTTCAATTGGATTTCATCTCTACTGTAAACTCTTAAAACGGACAATTGCAGCCCTTCGTCAAAAATCTTCTCCTCGATTTGTGGAAACAAAAATGGAATTTTCCTTCGATGCCAAGTTTCCTGAAACATATATTCCTGAACCAAGTCTGCGAATGGAATTATACCATCGCTTAGGAGATGCAACTTCTCTGAAAGAGATCGATCATCTACTGGTAGAAATTGAAGATCGCTTTGGCAAACCTCCACCTCCTGTCATTTGGCTCTATCACTTGTCGAAAATTCGACTCATTGCTTCTGAAAAACAATACATATCCTTAAAATTTGAACGTTTTACGTTTACTGCTGAAAAGAAAAAAGAACAAACCATAGATAAAAAAGTTTTTCCTCTTCCTCCAACGAAAAATCCAAAAGAATTTGAAGAACAAGTTGTCAAACTCCTAGAATAAACCCTTCGTTTCGTCTTTTTTTTTTACCACAGAGATCACAGAACACACGGAGGAAAAAAAACTAATACCCGACTTGCCCCCTATTCCCCCTTATTCGCGAAGCGAGATGGATAAAATGCAAGATTCGTGAGAAAGCCAAGGTAGAAGCACCTTGGCGACGAACAAAGCGCAGCAGATTGCCCGTCGCAGTTCGCGAATAAGGGGGAATAGGGGGCAAGTCGGGTTAATATCGAATTTTTTTCTTCTCTCTGTGCACTCTGTGTTCTCTGTGGTTAAATATGTAATCAGGTTAAAAACTTAAGACTGCACCGAGATGAACTTTGCTCCAGGAACTATCACTGGAAAAAGCTTTGTGAAGTTTGATTCCCCAATCAAAGCGAAACATCAGATTCGGAGCAATTGTATAGCGAATACCAGGTCCAAAACTCATGAGATATTCATATTTGCGAACCACTAGCGTTTCCATTGCAACCGGTGGAGTCACTTGAGGTCCTCTAAACTTTAAATGGCCAAGGCCATAGTCAAAAAAAGCAAGGATGATTAAATCATCCCTTCTTTTTTTCCATTTGAAAAGATGAAGAGGACGCGTGCGAAGTTCGACATTTACGCAAAGAGCATTGTCTGCATTGAGCTCTCTTTCATTAAATCCTCTTACAGTATCATAACCCCCCAATCCAAATTCTTCGCTTTGCAAAAGAACATGGTTGGTGAACTGCCCTCTTGTGAGGACAGAAAAAGCCCACTTATGAAGAAAATAGATCACCTCTCCCAAAGTTGCACGACCATACACATAGTTATTCACAGCTCCTGGGTTTAAGTTGTTAAAATCCTTATCACTTTGATTCTCATGGAGAATTTTCCCAGGGGACCAAAATAGATCTATGCTCGCCGTAATTTTATGGTGATTTGTCTCCTTTCCATAAGAAAAGCCTCCCATGAATTGGGTTAAGTTTATCGTTTTTGTTACAATGGGAATCATGTTACCATCTGAGACAAAATTCAAATTGTTATCCGTATTTTTCCAGTCGAAACCAATAGCAAACTGCTTCAGGGTATTTTTATAGGTTTTCCCAAATGGGGCTACATAGCGGATGCTCGCTTGAGCGGTATGTGCTGAGTTAGACTGAAAAAATCGGTTGATCTTGGGTTCAATTGTGCAATAACCCCCAAAGAAAAATAAAAAATGGTGCCATGGAAGAGGAATGGTATAATTTCCACTGTGCATTTGAAACTTTTTAAAGTCTCGCGACGTTGTGTATTGATATTCTGCAATGTGGTCCAAAAAAAGAGCATTTCCCCAAGTTACTCCAGTAAAAAAACGGGTATTTCCCGTTATGTCGCTTCCTGTATTATCTCCCCCTGCATAAACCCGCAAAGGAATGTGATCTTTTACCATCAACTTAATATCTGTCGTCCCTAGATCTTTTCCAGGGGTAAAAAAGAGATCTGCTCTGCGAAAAGGGTTGCGATTGATCCAAGCGAGATCTGAAAGGAGACGATCGGTATTAATTCGGCTACCAGGCTTCATTCGAATGAGATTTTTATATCTAGAAGCAGGAAACCAGCGATTTCCCTCTACACAAATTTCTCCCAATTTTGTTTCGGTTACAACAAGATAGACCACTCCATTTGTGATCTCCTGCTCAGGTAAAGTAATGATAACTACTGGTCGTTTGCACTTTTGGTAAAACTCGATAATTTCCTTTTTCAATCGATAGAGAAGATCTGTTGTCAAAGGCTGCCCAATAAAAAAAGGTTCTAAATTGCAGCGCAGCTTTTCTATTCCACAAGGAATTTCTATTCCATAAGCTTGCATTCCAAGAAAATCTTCAGGATCTAACTTTCCTACATCTTTTTTATCTGCAACTAAAACAACACCGCGAAGAGCTGAAATGATTGGCTTTTCTCTTATTTGTAACCTTTCGGGCGGCATGCGCACATCTTTTTCTGGCGCAGATTGTACAACTACCTGTTCAAGAACCTGCACATGTAGAATTCCATCAGAAAAATTTTGAAAAGGAATGACAATCTTTGGCTCGATCTCATGTTCTTTTTGATAAAAATTTCTAATGACCTCTTTTACTTCAATTACCAGATCGGAAGTGAGATACCTTCCAATAAAAGGGGTCAGTTTTTTTTTCAAATCTTCATATTCAGAAATTCTAAGACTACGATCGATTTCTACTCCTCGCATCTCTTTTTCTCTTTCCATCTTCCAATGGACCTTTCCAGAAACCCAAATTCCTTTTACAACCACCTTTTGCGAAAAGGGTTCATAAGAAAAGATTGCAAAATGAATTCCTAAAAAGAAAAAGAAAAACTTTTTCATTAGAAGATCTTAAGGTTATTAAAAACACGGTATGTATTTCGTATTATAATTTCTATATGTTCTTCTAATCATTCGCAATATTTCATCTCTGAATAATTCATAGCTGGAAAGAGCTTTTTTATTTTTGTATTCAAACTCATAAGAAATTTTGTCATATCCCACTTCAAAATATTTGGAAACGAAGAGAAAATCATCATAAGTTGCTAAGTCGTGAAAAGCTTCTGAAATGGCCGCTCCATATTTAACGCGAAAGTTTGGTGCTCCATCTTTGTAAAAAATGGTAAAGGGAAATCCATTTACAAATATTCCTTCAGAAAAATAGCTATCCCATACTTCCGATGAAGAGTTGAGATAAAGCGGACCTGGAATAAAAGGAGCCCCATTGATCAATCCTTCAATAAAGTTTTGATCGCGTTTTGAGGTAAAAATGAAAAGAGGTCCGTTTGTTGTAATGGTTGCAGTGGAAAGTTTAACAAATCTTCCACTTCCAGTTTCGGGTCTAGTAGAATTCTTCTCATCAACAACTAAAACGAGAGTTCCATTTACAGTATGAATAAGGCTATCGGGATTGAGAAAAAGACTTTTATCAGCAATCAAAGTTAAATTTCTTTGAGAATAGATCTCTGCATGTCCTAAAGCTGCGCTTCCACTTCCAATGTGTCCATTTAAACAGTGGATCGTAACATCGACGGGATCATCTTCTGCTCCAATTGGTCCATTGACAATCCGCGCAAAACCAGTATTTGCTCCGACTGATCCGTTTAAGAATAGATCTCCTGAAACGACATTGACATTGCTAGATGCAATTCCAGTTAAAGTAAAAGTTCCAATTGCAGCAGCTCCTCCAGCTCCTCCTATTTCATTGCCTGCATTCAAAGTAAGTGTTGAAGAAGCTTGCACCTCAACAAGTCCAATGTGTACATTCGTAGTTGTTCCAGCATAATTATTGTAAAAACCGATTGCCGCATTCGTCCCTATCCCTCCATGAATATCAATGGTTCCTCCGCTGATTACTCGCACTAAAGAAGAGTTAACGGTCGTTGTGGCTCCAACTGCCGCTTCAAAACCAATGATTGCATCGCTGCGCGCTCCTGTTCCTGGTTGCAAAGTAACATGTGCACCTCCTGAAGATGCAACAATAGATCCTGCGTAGATATTTCCTGGATGAGAAAGACTATTTCCATGGCCGATGATCGCCGAGCTATTCGCTCCTGACCCTCCTTGCAGGACGACATTTCCATCAATCTGATTTAATCTGACATCCCCTGTATATTGAGAAGCTGCTGATGTTGCAGAATCAAAATATCCGATTTGGGTGAGAGAACGTATCCCAGAACTTTGCAAAACGACATTTCCCCCAATGTGGTCCAGAGTAATATTTCCAGAAAGAATTAATCCCACGTTGTTAGTATTAAGACACCCGACTAAACAAAAAGAATCTGCTGCTGTCCCACCAGTTAAAGTTAGGTTTCCTCCAATTTCAGAAAAAAGAAGGTTTGCTGATCCAGGACTTGCAGGCACATTTGCTATGAGTGCATAAGATCCTGCACCACTGCCGCCCATTAGAGTTACATTTCCCCCAACGGAAAAATCCATTGGATTCATTGAGGTTAGGCTAAATTGAGAGCTAATTTCTACGCTGCTCGCTGCTCCAGATCCTCCATTAAGGATTAAATCTCTACCCACCACAAAAGTATTTGCACTACTTCCAGTAGCAATAAAAGCATCGCCACCTGTAGCATTTCCATTTAAAATGAGATCCCGTCCTGCTGTTATTGCAAGTCTTTCATTGCTTCGAATGCTCGTAGAATTTACTCCTTGTGGATTTAGCAAAATATCCACACCGCTTGTCATAGTTACATTTCCTGTATTCGTTCGAACTTCCACAGGAGCCACAGGACTCGTCAGTGTAATTGTACTTGGAGATGTAATGGATATGGATCCTGATCCATTATTTCGGACAGATGCTTGAAAGGAAATATCGCTTGCTGCAAGCAGACTCAAGCTAAAAGCCGAATTCCAGACTACATTATTCATCACAGAAATAGTGCCAGCAGAATTAAAAGAAGAATCAGTGGATACAACTACATTGGAAGTTCCAAGCCGAGTTGCAAGAAGAGCATTATCAAGAGTGCTCGTTGCAGCTGAATAGGTATAAGATCCCGTTCCAGCAACCACACTAAAAGCGGCATTCGTATCTACACCCGCATTTGTTGCAATGGTCACATTTGTCGGATCTAAAAAAATCTCACCAGGGTTTCCCCAAGAGGAAAAGGCTGTGGCATTTCCTCGATCATGCAAATACTCCTTTCCCGAAATTTCAATCAGACCGCCATCGCCACCAAAACCTGCCCCTTTTGCTTGAATATCTCCCTCAAAAAAAGTCGCTCCTTCTGAAAAGAGAATGACCCTTCCTCCTCTACCCTGATGTTTTGCACTTGCATCAATTATAGTCCCTTTTTCCATCACAACGAGTTTTGCATTCGCAATTTTAGAATTTTTTCCTTGAAAATCTCCTCCTACTAAAACTGTGCCGCCACCAAAATCCCCAGAAACATCAATGGTTGCTCCTTCTGTAATTCCCACTTCATTTCCTAAAAGACGAATTTCTCCTCCTTTGTTCTGAGATTTTGCTGTCAACTGCCCCGAAATTTGACTCATTCCTCCATCCGCAACAAGGAAGATTTTTCCCTCTTTTTCTAAAAACCCAGTTGCCTCAATAGAGCCAGTCTGTTTGATTGCAATAGCATAGGGATTTCCAAAAGCTTTCACTTCAACTTGAAGAGCTTTGATCACACCAATTTGTTCAATTCCTACCCCCTCTTTCTGCAACTCTAGATTTTTTCCAGGGATGATGAAAATCCGCTCGCTTCTCTTTGGCTGCACGCATATTTGTAGACCTGCTCCTAAGCAAACCGCTCCACTTTGAGCTTCTAAAGTTCCTCGATTTTGAATTCGATATCCAATCAAAAGAATATCGCCATCTTTTGCGCGAACTGTTCCCTCATTGACAATTACATCTTTGCTATCCCCAGAAAAAAGCAGCTCCCGATCTTGGAGAAAATCCCGATCAAAACAATCAAAGGTAGACGCGATAAACCCCCCAGTATCGATGACTCCTTCTCTTCCAATGAGAATCCCATTTGGGTTGAGCAGATAGACAAATCCATTTGCTTCCAACCTTCCAAAAATCTCACTTACTTCCCCTCCAAAAACTCGATTGAGAACAGCGCTATTCACACTTGGTTGAAAAAATTTGACGAGTTCATTCTTATCGATCGAAAAACCCTTCCAATCAATAATCGCTTTATCTGACGCATTGATTTCAAGACTCGATCCACTTTCTTTGAAAGAAACCTCCCCAGATCGCACTGAAGAACCATGTGGCTTTGCTAACAAAGGTAAAAAAAAGAAAAGAAAGAAAAGCAAAAATTGGCTTATCACTTTTTTCCAAGATCTAAATTGCGATGGTAAGCGCCCTTCACATTTTGCGATTGCAAGATACGAGAATGTTTTAAAATAGCAATCCCCTTCTCCACATGATCTGCCATGAAATTCTGATAGAGTTGTTCAGAACTTTTTTTCGTCTTGATTCCATCGGAATTCAAAGGAAGATCAGAGATGAGTAGTAGTGCTCCCAAAGTGAATTTTCTCTTATAACTTGCCGAAAAAAGTGTGGCGCATTCCATTTCAATCCCTTGCGCTTTTGTCGCTTTTAATCGACTTTTAAACTCTTCATTGAACTCCCAAAACCGCATATTTGTGGTAAAGGTAATGCCGATATGATAGGGAGTATTTTTCAAATGAAGCACCTCTGTCACTGCTTTTTGCATCAAAAAATTTGCTAGTGCAGGCACCTCTGGAGGAAAATAAAAATTGGAAGTTCCTTCATCTCGAATACTAGCAACTGGAACAAGATAATCGCCAACCTGGTAGCGCCTTCGAAGTCCTCCACACATTCCCAAAAGAATGCTCGACCTGATTGGCAAAAAGGAACAGAGGTCAATGACAAGTGCAGCTGCAGGAGAGCCAATCTTAAAATCCAAAATGCTCACATCCTCGCTTGGACAATGAGCTACTTTAAACATTGCCCCCTCGACAATAGCCACTCCCCTTGTCTTTGCAAAATAGTCCACATATCTCGGAAAATTTGTGAGAAGTAAATTGGACCGAAAATCAGAAACACTACATCCTGAATATCGCTCCAATGTATCTCGCGCAAATTCCGCTTCGCTGATTGAGGTTATTTTTTTTTCTTCTGCCATCTTTTCTTCTGTCATGTTTTTTCTCCCTCTCGAGACTGTCTCAGACCGTCTCTTAAACGCATAGTAAGCAAAGAGAATTCAAAAAGCAATCGTCGCAATGTAGTTGTTTAAAAAAAATCTTTTCTTTTATACTTCTTTAAATCTTTTTAAAAAAAAGAGGTGATCTATGACAACTGATGGATTGGGAGCAACTGGTCAAGTCGGTGATTCATTTTTCCTTTCTGAAATTCTTCCTATATTTAATGATGAAGCCAATAATGACCCTAAGAAAACTGAAAAAATTGGAGAAGTCTACAAAGCTGCATTTCAACTTCTCTACCAAAGTCTTTCTAGTATAGTTTCTCTAATTCTAAAACTCATCACTCACTGGCGGCCAATCACGATTACTCTCGCTTCCGTTTCCTGCTTTTTTCTATTTGTGATGTCAATCCTGACAAGGTCCTATGTCTGTGCACCACTTTTAGCATTTATCACATTTGCTTTAATGACAGTTCCGAGCTGTATTACACAACGGGATAAGCTTGATAAAGATTTTAAAAATACATGTGAAAAATTAACTAAAACAGAAACGAATTTGGAAAACACAAGTAATGAGTTGAAGAATACTTCAAACGAATTTACCAATATTGCAAATCAATTTCTATCTATACACGGTGAATTTTTGAATGACGCTGGTGTGTATAAAGAAGGAGCAAAAGGATTAGTCGATGCAGCTAAAATTTTTAATGAATTAGCAAGAAAGATGAATGAAGAACATTTAAAAGAATTAAAGGATCAAATTATCGAACATAAAACCGAACTCAAAAATTTGAAAACTCAAAATGAAACATATAAAGGACTAAATAAAGAATATGATGAGAAAATAAAACGCCAAGAAAAAATAATTGAAGATTTAGAACAAAAAATTCAAAAATTACAAAAAGTATCAGACGAACTTGAAAAAAGAGCAGACAAATTGTCAACAACTGCTGAAAAGGAGAGAGAAAAAGACAGAGAACTACATAGAAGTCTGTCTATGGAAAATACATCACAATTTAAACAATCTATTAGTGACTTAAAAAAATATTTAGATGAAAAACTCGAAGAAAAAAATTCGCCAAAAAAACCACTACCATCCACAGCTGCTGATGTTAATACAAATCCCCGTTACGTTGATTTTGAAGACCCCAATTCTTGAAGATTAATCTTCCCTCTGGCAAAATTCTTTGCTTTTGATGGATCTTTAATGGCTTATGTCAGCACAAATGAATTTAAAGCGGGTTTAAAAGTTGAAATTGATAGCGAGCCATATACCATGGTCAGCAACGAGTTTGTCAAACCCGGGAAAAGCCAGCCATTCAATCGAGTAAAACTCAAACATCTGAAAACGGGAAGGGTAATTGAAAGGACCTTCAAATCTGGGGAAAAGCTAGAGCTTGCAGATGTAGAAGAAAAGAAGATGCGCATGCTCTACAAAGAGACAAATGGCGCTGTTTTCATGGATGAAACAACGTTCGATCAACTGTCTGTTTCCTACGATCTGATTGGCGAAAAGGAAAAGTGGCTGATGGAACAAGAGGAATATGAGCTGATCTTCTACAAAGGCGAGGTCATCGATTTCATTCCTCCTACCTTCCTGGAAATGACAATCATTGAAACAGCTCCAGGTCTTCGCGGCGATACAACAGGTCGTGTGTTAAAACCTGCCGTAACTGAAACGGGAGCTAAAGTGCAAGTTCCCATTTTTATCGAACAGGGCGAAAAAATTAAAGTGGATACTAGAACCGGTGAATACGTCTCTCGAGTCTGATTTGCTCTTTGTTATTCAGGACCGTGCCAAAATGTTTGCTGAGGTGCGAGCCTTTTTTCATGAGCGAGATGTTTTAGAAGTTGACTGTCCTTCCTTAAGCTTATGTGCACCCATTGATGCACATATCGATGTGATGAAAGTCTACCTTCAATCTGGAAAATCTGCCTTTCTCCACACCTCTCCTGAATATGGAATGAAACGACTCATCGCTCTAACACATCGCGATATTTTTCAAATGAGCCATGTATTTCGAGATGGAGAACTGGGAAAGCGTCACAATCCTGAATTCACCATGGTAGAATGGTACCGGCTTAATATTTCCTTAGAAACCCTGATTCAAGAAACCCTTTCCTTCATTCGCCTCTTTTTGCCCGATCTTCATGCCACATCCATGACCTACTGCGAAGCGTTTGAAGAGTACGCCAAAATCAACCCCTTTAAAGCAAAAGTAAGAGAACTGATCAAAATAGCTGAATCTCATGAAATCCATCTTTCAGATGAAATGCGCCATTCCGATAAAGACTCCCTCCTCAATCTCATCATGAGTCTCGTCATTGAGCCCCATCTTGGAAAAGATTGCCTATGTGTAATCACAGATTACCCTGCCTCGCAAGCAGCCCTTTCGCAAATCAAAAAGACCCAAGAATTCCCCGTAGCAGAACGGTTTGAAGTCTACTATAATGGCTTTGAACTGGCAAATGGCTATCACGAACTCCTCGACGAGGAAGAACAGAGAAAGCGGCTCATTGCAGAAAATGAAAAGCGGATCTCCCATGGCAAAGACCTTTTACCCATAGATGAGGAGTTTCTAGCCGCACTGAAAATCGGCCTCCCCGACTGTTGCGGGGTCGCTGCAGGCTTTGATAGGCTTATGATGGTCAAACACCAAAAAGAATCCCTTAGCGAAATCCTCCCCTTCCCCTGGCCGACATGAACCTATCCCAATAAAATTTCCAATGAGATTTCTGGAGATTTTGAGGCAGATTTTCTAAATTTTTCCTAGGACAGTATTGGAGAAACTACGGCCGAGGAAAATTTAGAGACTGTTGTTGAATTAAGCTTCTGTCGATTTTTGGGTTCTTTTGAGCCGCTTTTCAACTTCAAATTGCTGGGATAATATCAACTACGTATATGACCCCTGCAATTTGAATCGAAAGATCGAAGGGAATTTTATTGGGATAGGTTCATAAACCATTGCTCGATATTAAATTAGTATGATAAAATTTGTTCCGATTTAGCCAAATTTAAGGAAATTATGAGTGTTAAAGTTCCAGAAAAAAGTGTATATGATACTATGTATCAAACAGTTACAAATGTAATCAAAGAAGAATTAGGCGAAGAGAAGCTTTCAAAAACCCTTCAAGATCCAGAGTTTACAAAAATTCATGATCTTGATGATATACAGGAAAAATTATTCCAAAAAATCTTGCTGATTATAGCCACTCGATTTAAGTCTCATACAGAGATCACAAAAAAATTTAAAAATCCTGAAGGATTTGGAACTTTCCAATATGAAATTTTGAAAAAAATTGAAAAGGTTCTACCTCGCATACAGCAACTTACTGGTAAATAAGCAAGTTCTTCTCCGTTAAGTATTTATATAGTTCATTATCCCTTTTTTTATGGTTGAAAATATAGCCTTAAGAACTATATAATAATTTTTAGAAAAGATAAAATTAGTTTAAAAATGAGTGTTCGTCGACCTAGTATTTCTTCATTAGATCCAATACCCCCGGAACAAATATCAAAAGAATTTGAAAAAACAATTCCTCTTTCTTTATTTGAAAAATGGCTTCCACCTACCCTTCGAGCCCTGAAAGACTTTTGGTCTACTCGCCAAGTATCATTTTCTTCTACCTTGACAAATTCCGTGGAAACCATGGTTGAAAGATGTAGTTCTCTAGGCTCACACGCAAAGCAAAAAGAAAAAGAAGTTAAAGCTTTCGTTTCCAAAAACTGGAAAGATTTGCAGTTGCCCTCTTCCTGTGAAAATGGGGAAAACCATCAATTTTTAACTGCAAAAATTTTAAAAATCATTCTTCATGATAAGCAATCAAATGAGACTAAGAAAAAGATCATCAACAATATTCTGGTGAATTTGAAAGAATATCTAACAAAGGCAATTGATCAAGTCAAAAAAGATACCGCTGAAGATCTCACTTTCCAAAAGAAATTTCAGATTTCTTCTGATCACAGTATTGTAAAAGTTTTTATTTTAGGAAATGAAACTCACAATAAAGGAAAAACTCCTCTGTGTATCGAATTAGAAAATAATAAGAAAATAGTATTTAAACCTCGTTCGATGATTAATGAAGAATTGATCACAGGAAAAGAAAATAGCCTTTTTGCGAAAACAGACCTTCCCACCTACATTGTTTATGATAAAGATAATAAATATGGCTACTCTGAATGGTTAGAAAATAAAAAAGAAGAAAATACGTTCATGTCTAAAGAGGAAGTTGAAAAATATCTTCTAATTTTTTGCAAAATGGATAGATTATTAAATCCTTTAAAGATAGACGATCAACATTATGAAAATATCATAACCTCCAAGAAAAAACCCCATTTAATTGATCTAGAAGTGATTAATCCTTTTGCTAATGATACTGGGTTATTAACATTAGGTGAACATTCAGGATTTCTTTTTGACAATGAAAACTCAAGAAATCGCATCTGGTTTGGTTTTAAGATCGTTGATGAGAAAACTCTTTCAGAACTTGATAAGCCAGAATTTTCTACTTCGGATTCCATGACCATTTTTTCTCAAGGACATCTTCTTGAAAATACCATACAAAAAACTCTAAAAAATAGAGCTTTAAAACCAGAACCCTTTTCACCAGAAGAAAAAGAAGCAATTCAGTTCACTAGGCAAGAGTTAGATAAATATCCTCACCGGATTCTATTAATGGGTACAAGACCTTTAAATCTTATCATTCAACAAGATCCTAAAGAGGGCTTTAGAATTTTTCTAGATGATCTAAAAAATAGTTTGGATTCGAAATTTAAACTACAAATTTCTACAAAAGATCTTGAAAACCAATTTACTAAAGATGTCATGAATAATGATATCCCCATTTTTTACTACATGCCAGACACTGGAGAAGTCTATTATGGAGACTTTCTCCTAGCTATAAAATCTACGCCCACTTCTGAACAATCGGATAACGTCGTCCAATCCTAAAAGCTTTTCTACTGACGCGAATGCCAGGTGGAGCTTGCCTTCTCTTGTATTCTGCCAGATGAATTCTGTGAATGAGATCAATGACAGTGGTCAGGTCGATCTGATTTTTTTTTGCAATTTCTTCTGGTGAGAGAAACTCTTCCACATACCCCTTCAAAACTGCATCGACAATTTCATACGGAGGAAGGGTATCTAAATCGAGTTGTCCTGGTCTCAATTCTGCAGTGGGAGGTCTGTCGATGATCTCCTTGGGAATGATCTCTTTTTTTCGATTGATCCACCTACAAAGCTCATAGATTTGCATTTTTAACACATCTGAAATAGCTGCGAGTCCCCCTGCCATATCTCCATAGAGGGTACAAAAACCCATTCCCAATTCACTCTTATTTCCTGTGCTCAGCACCAGATAGCCCAGTTTATTGGAAAGAGCCATCAAAATCATTCCTCTAATACGAGACTGCAAATTTTCTTCAGTGACATCAGCAGGTCTATTCTGAAAATGGGGTTGAAGAAGTTTTAAATAGTCTTCAAAAGGTCCTTCGATCGAGATCAGTATGAATTCTATTCCCAAATTTTTTGCTAATTTTTTCGCACTTGTAATGCTCATCTCTGCTGTGTAACGAGACGGCAATCCCACTGCGAGAATGTTTTCTTTTCCCAATGCTTCCGTTGCAATGCAAGCCACTAATGCTGAATCCACTCCTCCTGAAAGGCCAAAACAGGCCTTTTTAAATCCTTGTTTGGAAAAATAATCTCTCACTCCAAGAACTAAAGCACGATAGAGATCCCGGATTGGATCATAGGTAAATTTTATGTTGCAGAGAGGGGCATCTAGGTCGATGAGAAGTTCATCCTCTTCAAATCCCTTGCCCAGCTGGCACAAATTCCCCAATGCATCGACAAAAACACTATATCCATCAAAAACAAGGTCATCATTTCCTCCTACTTGGCAACACAAAATGACAGGGCAATTCAACGTGGTCGCTGCTTTTGCACAGACTTTTACTCGCACATCAGGCTTGTTAAATTGATAAGGGGAAGAGGATAAATTCAATAAAAGGTCAGGATGGAGAGGTTTTAATTCCATGATCGGATCACGAGCATATTTTGTAAGATCAACTTGGCCAGAATGTTGCCAGATATCCTCACAGATGATGACTGCAATTTTTTTCCCTTTCAATTCCCAAACACTCACCTCCTTTCCCGGCTCAAAATACCTTCTTTCATCAAAGACATCGTAGGTTGGCAGTAGACCTTTATCATAAAAACCAAGTAGATGACCATCATGGATAATCGCTGCAGTATTGAATAAGGGCTTTCCACTAAGAGAAACATTCCTTCTTACCATCCCAAGAATGACCATGATGTTCGAAGAAGCTGGAATGATTTTTTCAAGCTGACCTCTCACTGCATCGATAAAATGGCTATGAAGAAGAAGGTCTTCAGGAGGATAACCACAAAGAGCAAGCTCTGGAAATAGAATCAGGTCAAAACCATGTGTCTTGGCCCTCTCAATGCATATTAAAATTTTTTTTGTATTTCCCTCTAGATCGCCAATGGTAGGATTGATCTGAGCAATAAAAATGCGCATTTTTTTCTCATGACTCCGCTAAATCCTCTTTTATGTAAGAAAAAATTTAATGGCAAATCCTCCTTAATTAAAGGCTAAAGTATAAAAGCTAAAGGCTAAATTAGGAATTTGCTTTTTCCCCCTTTTTAGCTTTTAGCCTTTAGACTTTCTATTTTAAGGATAATTGCCTTTTGACTATCATAGCAGTGGAAAAAAGAGGTCAGGAAAATGGCACAAGGAACCTTAAAGGTTAACACCGAAAAAATTCTTCCCATCATTAAAAAATGGCTTTATTCAGAAAAAGATATCTTCATCCGAGAACTTGTCTCTAATAGTTGTGATGCCTTGAATAAGCTTCGCATTTTGCAATCAGAAAAAGAGGTGCAACTCTCTCCTAATGACTCTCCTTGCATCGACATTGCGATCGATAAAAATGGGAAAACTATAAAAATTACCGATAACGGAATCGGCATGACAGCTGAGGAAGTGGAAAAATACATTGCCCAGCTTGCCTTTTCAGGTGCCGAAGAGTTCTTAGAAAAATACAAAAATAAAGGAGAAGATGACCAAATTATCGGCCATTTTGGCCTCGGTTTTTACTCTGCGTACATGGTGGCTGATCGGGTAGAAATTCAAACCCTCTCCTATAAAGAAAATAGCAAAGGCGTCTTTTGGAGCTGTGACGGGAGTTCAAATTACACCATCGAAGAAGGAGAAAAAAAAGATCGAGGAACAGAAATTACCCTATACATTGGTAAAGATCATGAAGAGTATTTGGAAGAACCAAAAATCCGATCCATCTTGTCTCACTACTGCAGTTTTTTGCCCTATCCCATCTACCTAAATGATAAACACATCAATAGCAAAGAACCGCTTTGGATTAAATCTCCAGCAGATTGTACAGAAAAGGAGTATCTAGAATTCTACAGTCAGCTTTACCCCTTTGAACAGGATCCAATTTTTTGGGTCCACCTCAATGTCGATTACCCCTTTCATCTAAAAGGCATCCTCTATTTTCCCAAAGTCCATAAGCGCTTTGACATGACCGAAAATAGAATCAAACTCTTCTGCAATCGAGTTTTTGTTTCCGATGATTGCAAAGGGCTCCTTCCTGATTATCTCATGGTGTTGCGCGGAACAATTGACAGTACCGATATTCCTTTGAATGTCTCCCGAAGCTATCTTCAAATGGACCGTACAGTAAAACAGGTTGCCTCTCACATTTCCAAAAAAATTGCTGACCGGCTTGCTCTCTTTTATCAAAATGAACGCGAGAAATTCATCGCAGCTTGGCCAGAAATTGAGCTCATCATCAAACTTGGGGTTCTTCAAGATGATAAATTCTATGAAAAAAGCAAAGAGTATCTCATCTGGAAAACCCTCAGCGGAAATTGGATGACTTTGGAAGATTACCTTGTCGGAAAAAATGAAAATCCCAATAAAGTCTTCTACACTTCAGATGACCATTTGGGATCTCACATCTTACAGCTCTATAAAAATAAGGGAATAGAAATCCTCTTTGCCAATTCTTATCTCGATACCGCCGTAATCAATTACCTTGAAACAAAAAATGGCAACCTTCGCTTTCAGAGAATCGATGGAGCTTTAGACCAATCGATTTTAGATCCTTCCCGTGAAAAAACCCTTCTCGATGCAGAGGGAAAAACAGAATCTTCCAAAATTGCAGCCTTTTTTGATCAAGCCTTAGAAAAAAAAGAGCTGCAAATAGAGGCAAAGAGTTTAGCTAGCAATGAATTGCCTGCTTTTCTAGTCCTACAAGAAGAAAACCGCAGACTTCGCGACTACCTGGCTATTTCAGGCCAATCCTATCCCAACAAACTCGATGAAAAGCGCTCCTTCATCGTGAATACAAATAGCCCCCTAATCCAAAAAATCTACCATCTTCGCGAGAAAAACCCCAAACTGGCAGATAACCTTGCACAGCAGGTATATGAGCTAAGCCTCCTTTCGCAAAAGGAATTTTCTCCTGCAAACCTCTCCTCTTTCATCGAGCGCTCTCATAAAGTTTTAGAGGAATTGATTTAAAAACGATTATAGAGTTTATAGTATTTAGTATAACCAATGCCAGGAGGAGGTACTGGTTTAGCTCCTAAAGAAAGAAAAAAATCTGAGAGAGATTTATTTTCTACAGAAATTGCCATCTGAAATGGAGTTAATCCACTTTTATCTTTAACATCTTTTTCAGCCCCAGCTTCTACCAACAGTTTTGCGATTTTTTCTAAACCAGCTTTTACTGCTAAGTGCAGCGTTCTATGGCCATTTAAGGTCATATCATTTGGGTTGCTTCCTCTTCTAAGAAGAGCTTTAACCATTAAGATGCCTTTTTCTTCATCCAAATAAGGATGATAAAAATTATTTTTCATGAGTTCGCTTAATTTTGGGTCAGCAGCTCCTAATTTTTCCATAAAACCAATCAATGGCTCATAATCCCCTTTATCAGCACTCTTTAGAGTGTGAATATATTCACTTCGGATATCATTTTTCTGATCTAAATTTGGCCAGATTGGATAAGGACATTTCCATGCAAGAAGATATCGATCTGCAATCAAACGTGAAAATCGTCCATTACCATTTTCAAAAGGATGAATAAAAGTTAACCGCTGGTGAATTCTAGCTGCCATTTCTATAAAAGTAAGCTCAACTGGATATTGCAACCAAGAGAGAACTTCAAAACAAAACTCAGCTAATTTTGAGGGAATTAAAGTCGGTTCAACTCCAATGTTAAGAACTGATTTTCTAAATGATCCTGCCCATTCCCAGACATTCCCAAACATCGCAAGATGAATTGCTTTTAACTCAGCAATGCGAAACCAGTTTTTTGGATGATCAATTACTCCTCGAAGAAATTTTCGCTGAGCATGAATAATATTCTCTGCTTCTACTCTATTCAGATCATTTATAGTATGGACCCATGTTGGAATAAGACCACTACAATCAGATAAAGGTGTAGCTCCCTCAGAATATTCAAACTTCTTTGTCATATATTTACTCTTCCCATAACTTTCTATTTGATCCTTTCAAAAGTTGTTCTTCTTCATGTTTTATAAGCTCTTCGATAAATCTGGTATCTGGCTTTTGATCTTCTAATGCCATCGTCCCTTTAACATATTTCACATGCTTTTCAGCTACTTTTCTTGCTTGCTTGCGCCGAATTGTTTCAATGGATTCTCTGAGCAAAGGAATAATGATAAGATCACATGAAATCGCATTAAGAATTATATGCAGGGCAGAGAGAGTTATATCTCTTTTTCCCTGTTCAACACGAGAAATTGTAGATTGTTGCATACCTGCATGTTTTGCTAAAATTTTCTGAGACATTCCCAAATGAACACGAATTAATCTAATCAATTTTCCGATTGGAAGCCCTCTAATCAACCTTTGTAATTTGTTAGAAAATTTCATAAGATCTTTAATAATAATGGCTTCTGAAGTCTTAAAAGATTTTTTCATAATCCTATTTATAGCATATATGTCATAAATAACAACATATTTTATGTCAGGATGGCATAAAATTATAAAAATATATGAGATTTTAATGAGAAGGAGAAGGGACAATCGTCAATGCATCGATGACTTTACCATCGATATCTACTGCTTCTAAAAAGCATTTTTCTCCAGTAAATCTTGCAAGCCAAATCATATTTATTTTTTTTGCTTCAGCAAGGTAAAAAGCAGATGTTTTAACTGGTCGCGGATCAACCCCCCAAGCTCCATCCCCAAGATAAATCACACCACTCGGATCGATGCGATTTTTCAATAGAGGGTAGGTTCTTTTATAGGTATGGTTGTGGTTCTCGAATGCCACTTGCACCTGATATTTTTCAAAAAGAGGAACCCAATGTGTACGAATTTTTTTGGGAGTTGGTGCATTAAAGTTCGCTTTTTTAGCAGAGGGATATGCTGCTATGTGGTAAATGGGAATCTTATAGTGATAAGACTGGTGGCTGTATAAAGACCAGTGCAACCAATCTTTCTGATGTTTTTCTATCGGATGGCTATGGTTGGAATCGAGGAGAAAAAAGGAGATGGTCTTTCCGATGTCAAAATTGCGATAGGAGATATTTTTTTCTGGAAATGCAAAAATGCGATAAAAAAGGCCATCTATCTTTTTCCTCTTCCGGATGTCATGATTTCCTGCGACAGGAATGAGGGGAATTACCCTTCCCTCATGGATCATTGTCTCTTTCCATAGCTCGAAAAAATGTTTCCACTTTTCGATTTTTTTCCTTTCCCTTCGCAAGTTTTTCCAACTGTTTTTTCGCCTTTCAGTATAGGCAATATCTCCTCCCACAATGACAAAATCAGGATCTGATTTTGCTACAGCAGCTCCCATCTTCCTGAAACTTGCTTCCTTAAAGAGAAGATCTCCCCCAATTCCGCAGCAGATCGTACGGTCTAGAGAAGAGGGAAGAGTTCTAAATTCATAGATTTTTTCCCCCTCCGAAAAGTGAAATTCATAGGTTGTATCTTCTTCCAAATCAGCAAGTTCGACATAAGCGATTCCATTATATTTAAGTGGCTGATAATGAGCGATTTTCCTCAACCAATTGTTTTCCCCTTTTTTGCGCACATACAATTGATGGATATTTCCCCCTTCAAACCAGCGAATATCCATGGTTGTCGAAGGATCTCCTTGCCAGGTAGCAAAAAAAGCAGAGGGTTCTTCAGAAAAGAGCGAAGAAAAAACAGACAGCCATAAGACTAAGCTCTTTATTTTCATAGATTTAAATACCTATTTCCAATAGACTTTTTACCAAAAACTAAGTTTCTTATAATCAATAGATTAAAATAAAGCAATTTTAAAGAAATCTTGACAATTTGTTAAGTTTTATTTATAATTTTAAGCAGAAAATAGTTAAAACTTTAATAAAATATGCCTACTTTATCAGCCTCAAGAAATATTGATCTTTATACAAGCAAAAGTTTAAAGCCAGTTGAACTTTGCTGTCCTGCCATTCAAGACCTTCTTGGGCAAAAAATTCCTCAAAAAATCGATAAGCTTGCAAACACGCAGCTCATGCAGAATTTTCTAAGAAACAACCCAGAATTTCAAGGAAAACAGGTCTATCTCCAAATTTCAAAAGATACAATTACAATTAATGGCGAAAATACAAATTTTGCAATTCTCCCAGCCAATGACCTTGAAAAAAAACAGTTAGAAAAGATTATTCGCAAAGCGAAAAAAATCTATGATAACCATTCGCATACAAAAACCGAAGATAAAATAGCTTCTCCACTATCAACTAGAAAAGTAGAGATAGTCGATCCAGAAGAAGAACCCCTCAAAACTAAAAAAGAGCGACTAAAAGGTCTCCAAGAGCAAATCGAACCTCTACAAAATAAAATCAGAGATTTAGAGGAACAATTAAACCTACAAAAGGAAACGAGCGATTCTTTAACGGAACAAGCTGCTAATTCAATGGTAGATCTACGATTAGCTAACAAAGAAAAAAATGTCTTACAAAAACACATTAAAGACTTAAAAAATAAAATTGATGATTTAGAACTTGAATCAAATTTAGCTGCAATTAAAAAAAGCGAAGAACTAAATACATTAAACTCAGAAAAAGAAACCCTTAATCGAGAAAAAAATATACTTCAAGACCAGATTTCTTCTTCTCAACTAAAAAATAATGAAAAAATCAATAATCTTGAAAATTTGTTTGAAAATGCTGCTAAGGAAAGATTAGTGCTTCTCAAAGAAATTGAGGAAAAGAACGAAGAAATAGAAAATTTAAAAAATTCTGCACAAATTCTTTCTCAGGAATATGGCAATAAGGTTTTAAAATCTGATGATGAAATAAGAGAACTTGTAGAACAAAAAAAATCTCTAGAGCAAAAATTCAACTCTGAAAAAGCAAATTTAGAAAAAGCGCTAAAAGGGCAGGAAGTTCGTAATGGTGAATTACAATTGGAGCGCAATAAATTATTAGCAGAAAAAAACGCTTTTGCTCTTCAACTTCAGAATTTAGAGAAGGATACACTTAATGTATCGCAGCAAAGAGAGAATGAAATTGCAAAGCTCAAAAACCAAACTCAACTTTTAGAAGAGAAAATCCAAATACAAGAAGGCGCCATCGCTAAAGTTGAAACAGAAAAAAGAGAATTCCTAGAGCAACTCGAAAGACTAAAATCCTCTCAATTAGCTCAAATTGGCAATCTCAATAAACAAATTCAAAACTTACAGAAAGCATTTGATCAAGCTAAAGCTAACCATGCTGAAAAATTGAAAGAATTAAATGCAGAAAAAAATAAGCTTCAAAGCCAAAATAAGGGTCTTCATAAAGAGGTTGAAAAGCTCAACAATGTGATCTTAGCCCTTTCAGATCAGATAAAACAGAAAAATGTAGAAATAGAAAATTTAAAAAACTCTGCAAAAATTCTTTCTCAAGAATTTGATCAAAAAGTTTTAAAATCCAATGATGAGATAAGGGAGTTTGTAGCACAAAAAAAATCTCTAGAGCAAGAATTCACCTCTGAAAAAGCAACCTTGGAAGAAACGCTAAAAGAGCAGGAAGCTCGCAGTGCAGAATTACAAGAGAAGCGCAATATTTTGTTAGAGGAAAAAGCTGGTCTTATTCTTAAACTTCAGGATTTAGAGAATGAAATCTCCAATCTCAAAGAAAAAGTTCAAAACTATCAAGCCGTGTATTCCTTAGGGAATGAAACAATCCAAAAACTCTGGAAAAGCTTAGAAGAAGAAAAAGCAATGAATGCATTTTCTCATCAAATTACCATTCCCGAACTGAAAAAAGAAAATGAAGGAAAAGATGAAATCATTACTGATCAAGATGAGATTATCAAAGGTCAAGATCAGATCATATTGCAGCAAGAAAAACTTATCGAAGATTTACAACGAGAAATTGCCCAACTTGAAGAAATCAATAAGATTGCATATAGCAAAGAAATTGCAAATTTACAAGAGCAGGTAAAAAACACTAAGGAAGTGATTGAAAAGCTTTCAAAAGAAAATTCTGAACTTGCAAAATTTCAAAATCTTCAAAGAAATATTCAAAATTTTACTGATAAAATCCAACAAAACCCTGGATTGAAATTTAAAATTAAAGAGCAGTATAAAACTTCTCTTGATGTAAATCGCAAAATCTTAAAATTACCAAGAATAACTGATGCGACTCCTGCTAATTTTACTTCACCATTTGAAAGGAAAACATATGAAGAAATGGTTGGATTTATCAAGAAAAATGATCCTGTAAAAGTTCCAAATGGATATAAAAATTGGAAAACAAGTACCCATAAACGAGTATTTGATTTTATTTATTCCTTAATAGATACAATGACAACATTAAATCTAAAGTCACAAATTATCGATCAGGATATACAAAATCTACTTTGTTCGAATAAATTCCCAACTTATGCCAAAGAGCTCATGCAATTTGAAACTCTTATCGTAAAATTAGAAAAGGAAGCTAAGAAAGATAAAAAGACTGCGGGAACTGAAGAATATAAAAATTTACAACAGTATAAACCTTTTATCAGCGGCTTAAAAAATCAACTGATGTTGTTATTAGATCTGCTTTCTGCTAATGACCAAATTGAATATGTAAAAGCTTAAGTGACTGTTGTCGAATTAAGCTTTTGCCTCTTCTTTTTCGATTTTCTTCATGTCTTCTTCTGTTCCAGGCTGTACATCAGTAATCGCTGCTTTTAAGACTTCAATTTTTGCTCCATCGACCATGCGCAAAATCACGGAATTTTCCTGTATTTTTGAAATGGTTCCAACGATTCCCATTGCAGTAACGCGATCTCCCTTTTTCATCGCTTCGCGCTGCTTTTCAAGTGCTTTTCGCCTTTTTTTCTCTGGACGCCAAAGAATGAAATAAAAAAAGACAATGGCGATTCCAATCATGATGAGTGTTTGGATCATACCACCTTCTCGACCAGCAGGAGCGCTTTCCCCTTGCGCTAAAAAATTTGCTATACCACCTAGTGCATTTTGCATGTGCATATCCTCAAAAAATTTTATAAACTTATTAGATTTTACTACAGTTTAGTTTTTCTTCGAAAGCAAAACAATATTTTCAATGTGGTTGGTATGGGGAAATTGGTCGATTGGCTGGATTTTCTTTAAAAAATATCCTTGGTTTTGAAAGAACTGGATATTTTCAGCTTGGGTTTTAGGATTACAGGAAATGTATAAAATTTGTTTTGGATGGAGGTTTGTGATTTCTTTCATTGAAACGGGATCAAGCCCACTTCTTGGAGGGTCGACAACGATGATTTCAGGTTTACAAGAAATTTCTTTTAAGATCTTGGACACTTCCCCCTGATAGAAGAAAGCATTGTTCAGTTTATTTTCTTCTTTATTCCATTCGGCATCAAATACAGCGTAGGGGTTGATCTCTATTCCTATGACCTGTTTAGCTCTTGTGGCCAAAGCAAGGGTGAAGCTGCCAATTCCCGAATAGAGATCTAAGATGGTTGCATCTTCTATTCCTTCTAAAAGATCGATTGCCTTTGCATAGAGAATTTCGGCTTGAATAGAATTTGTTTGGAAAAAAGAGGTAGGACTTATTTTAAATAGAAGTTTTCTTCCCTCAATTTCTAATACTTCCCGAAGATGATCTGGCCCATGAAGATGGATCTCAAAAAATTGTGTTGGAACCCCCTTTATTGCCTGCTGGATGCGCAAAAAAATAGATAGGTAGGCAAGATCTTCTTGCGAAACAGATTGTTTTGCAGCCTGCACGAAAGCGGCAATCTCTTTTTCTTTGATCGCATAGCTGGGATCTCCTGAAACGGTGAGCATGATCAGTTTGCTTTTTGTTCTTTTAGCCTCTCGGAGAATTAAAGTGCGCAGATGACCTTTATTTTTTCTTGGATGGTAGGCAAGAAGGGAGTTCTCTTGCCAAAAGTTGCGAACTCTATCCAACGCCTGCATAAACCAGGGAGAGACAAGAAAACATTCTTGCAGGTCGATGACTTTCCCCTTTCTCTTCATCAATCCCAAAAACCTTTTTCCTTGGCGATCTTGGGAAAAAGAAAATTCCATCTTATTGCGATATTGCCAGGGGTTTTGACATCCAATGATAGGATCAATGGTGTTTTCTGGGAAAAAAGCGCGGACGATTTCTTCTTTTTTACCAAGTTGCTCATGATACGGCAAATGTTGGATGGTACACCCTCCACATTCGGGAAAATGGGAGCATAGAGTAGTAGATTGATCATGGGAAACGAGAAGCATAGGAAGAGTTTAAGGTTTACTTCTTTTTTCTCGTATGGGATTTTTTTGCTTCTGCAATGGATTCTTTTCGATAAATTTTTGCTGTCTTAGCAAATCGAATGGAGTTGATGCGAATTCTTTGCGCCGCTGCTCTATTGCCTTTTCCTGCTTTTTCCAAGTCATGTTGAATGTCCACAAGCAGTTTTTTCATGTATTGTGATGTTTTCTTCATTCCCATAATGAACCTATCTTGAAATTCAAAAACTATTTGTGCAAGGGTTTTTTACCATTTTAAAATCGCAATAATTTATGATCAAAAAGATGAGAAAAATCTTCATTCTTTTTGGATCTGTTTTTTTACTATTTTTTTTACATCTGCTCTATCTTTTTTCTCATAGGGAATTTCAACCAAAAGATTTTATCCATGATTTAACCTCTTTTGCCTCGCTGAAATTGCCTACTTTGCGCGATAAAGATATTGCAGTAGCAAAAGAGATTTTACATCAGCCTTTTCACTATCTGGCCAAAGGAAGGCAGATGACGGCGTTTGAAAGTGAAGATGGAAAATATGTACTTAAGTTTTTCAATCCGAGAAGACCTCTTAAAAAAGAATGGTTTTTTCGCCTAAAAAAACTTGGGCAATTTTGTTCTCTAAAATCGATTAAAGACACCTACTTTAGAAAGAAAGACCGCCTCTCTAAACTATTTCATCGCTATCAAATGGCATTTGACGAACTCAAAGAAGAATCTGCTTTGATCTATGTCCACATTCATCCTTCAAGTGGATGGGATCAGCGAACAAAAATCAAAGATATAAATGGAAGAGAAGAGCTTGTCTCTCTGTCCAATACTCCTTTTATTTTACAAAAAAAAGTAATCCTTGCATCAGATGCACTACGTCAGTCTATCGCCAAAGGAGAAACCGAGAAAACAAGAGAGCTCATTCAACAGCTTGTAACTCTCTTTAAATCTAGGGTTTCCAAGGGATTTACCGACCGAATTCAAACGCTCCATAATAATTATGGCTTTATTGATGGCCATGCTGTTCAAATCGACTTAGGAAGAATTAAAAAAAATAGTACTATTTTTCAAGACCCTAAACCTGAATTGGAACGGGTATTAGGCTTTTTAAAAAATTCTTTACTACATTTAGATCCAAATTTTTCAAAAGAATTTGCAAATAGCTTTGATTAACAAATTGATTTTTAGATACAATCAATCCTGTTGATCTTGTGCCTCGCCAACGTGCTTATTTTTTGCACCATGGAGATAAGCAGAATCAACTGGAGCTTTTTCACTTTAGGTGCAAAGCCTCATGTTTCAAAGTTAAATGGAGTAAATTTATATGACCCAAAAAAAATTGTACGTTGGAAGCCTTCCATACAAGGTAACCGAGTCTCAGTTGCATGACCTTTTTTCCTCAATAGGAGAGGTTGCTTCTTTGCGAATCATCACAGATAAAATGAATGGCCAATCTAAAGGTTTTGCTTTTGTCGAAATGGCAACAGCAGAAGGCGCCGAAAAGGCACTTGCTGAACTTAATGGAATGGAATGGGAAGGCCGTAAGCTCATTGTCAGTGAGGCTAGAGAACCGCAAGGACAAGGGCGCAGAGGCGGAGGAGGAGGATTTAGAAAACCTCACCAACGTGGCGGCGGTAGAAGAGAAGGAAGAGAAGGTGGATTTAGATCTTCTTATCCTCGAAGTAATTATTCAGAATAATTTAAATCTTAAGTCGTTCTAATATTTCAAAGAGCTCGCTTAAATAAAGCGGGCTTTTTTATTCTCATAAAAAAGTAGCATTTACTAGAAGCTCGCTATTACAGAAAAGTGGATTCGACCCCGTTTGTTTTCCACAAAATCAATATGATGTAGATTAAATCCATAATCTAATCTTCCAACAAAATGGGGAAAGAAAACTACGCGCACTCCTGGACCCACGCCAAGGAGCCATTCCGACTTGTGAATTCCCGGGGAGGTCTCATAATTACGGCCCCAACCATAATCGACAAATCCGACCAAGGAGACCTCATTCGTTGTTTTGATTCTTCTGGTTTTTACAATGGGGATTCTCAGTTCAAAATTGCCGCAAAGAGCATTATCTGCATTAAAAGCTCTCTCTACATAACCGCGGACGGTATTGTATCCTCCTAGACCAAATTGTTCGCTAGGAAGCAGGCTTCTAGAGGCTGCTTGTCCTCGGAATACAAAATAGGTTTCAAGTGAATTCCAAAGCATTCTATCGACAAAAGTAAGTTTCACGTAATCATAAAAGCTTTTAGCGCCTGGGCGCAGTGCATTATATCTGCTCTTGCTTTGCTTTTGGAGCCAATTTCCTGGGCTAAAATAATTTTCCACAAACAGGTAAAAATCATGTGTGTCATAGATTCTTTCCATTTGAGCTCTTAAATAAATTTGAAAGATATTTACATCGCGAACAAGTATCGGAAACTCTTCTGACACAAAGAGAAAATTGTTGTCGGTATTTTTAAAATCCACACCGATGGTAACTTCTCGAGACAAAGGGCCATACAAAGGTTTTATGGGAAGAATGTATCGACCACTGGCTTGATAATTTCTTCCTGTCAATCCTTTGGGTTTTATTCTTGTATATCCACTATACAGGGTAAGTTGGTCTTTCCAAGGTAAGAGGATGGTATAATTTCCATAATGTGATTGAATTTTTCTAATGTGATAAGAGCTGGTGAATTGATAGGTTAAATAATCATTGAGACCGGTCAACATATTACAGTTAGCCCCGACAAACCAGCGATTTTCTCCACTGAGCTTTGTTCCAATGTTATTGGTACCAATATAAGGTCTTAAAGGGAGTCGATCTTTAGTGGTGATTTCTACATCTGTTGTGTACCTTTTTTCACCCGAAGAAAGAATTAATTCAGTTTGATGAAATGGGTTTCGATCGATCCAGGCAAGATTGCGGCGATTTTCCTCTGGGGTAAGGATAAGTTCGGCTTGAGGAAAAGGATTCCGATTGAGCCAAGCAATATTGTTGCGCACTTTGTCTGGATTTAAAAAATCACCTGGATAAACTCTAATGGTTTTCTCGATCATCCGAGAGGGAAACCAGCGGTTTCCTTTTACAAAAACTCTACCTACTTTCGCTTCCATTACATAAAATTTTACTATTCCATCAGTGAAATCCTGTGGAGGATTTACCACAACGACAAAAGGTCGATTATTTTCGCAAAAATGTCTCGTGATTGCATTTCTGATGCGAATTAAATTATCTGGATTGATTCTTCTTCCTATACAGGATTTGAGTTGCTGCTGAAGTTGATCTAAATTGGGAACATAGATCCCTAATATCAATATCTCTCTTAAATCGCAGCGATCCCATCCAGCATCTTCATCTGTTAATATTGCTCCAGAAACTGGTGTTTTTTTTCTTTCTTCTAAACAGGCTTTTTTCTCTATCCTTTCAACCTTTGGAAGAACAGAGATAACGTTGATATCAGAATCGCAATCCACTAATTCTTCATCTGCAAAAATACTAACAGAAAAAAGTAGGGAATAGAAAAACAACTTTTTCATGATTTGTTCTACATTGTTTTTCTTTGTATAAAAAATCTATTTTAATTTCACTGTAAAAACTCACCTTACGCAAAAAGAGCCGTTCAGAGGCTGAAGCGAAATGGCAAGATGCAAAGAAAATGACGAAGCTTAAAGACTGTCTGCAAATCATGGGGAGATTTGAGATGATTTTTTGATGAGATTTCATGGCGATCGACGAAGGTCATATGCGAAGCTGCATATGACCTTAGGAGATCGAGATGAAAGATCGCAAAAATCTCTCAAAGATCGAAACCATGATTTGCAGACAGTCTCTTAAGCTTGAAAAAAAAACTTTAGTGAGGAATTTTATGTAGCAGATTGTCATTACAGCCAGCCTATGGATGGGTATTTTTGCGTAAGGTGAGTTTAAAAAAGGGCAAAAAAAAACCTTGGCAGCGACCTACTCTCCCATACTCTTGTGCATAGTACCATCGGCGATGAAGGGCTTGACTTCTGAGTTCGGAATGGGATCAGGTATTTCCCCTTCTCAATTGCTACCAAGGAAAAAATTAAAGAATCTTTACTGATATAAAAGAGGCGCTCAAAGGATTTTCTCTTCACAAAAAGAATCTTTTGGCGCTAAGAGCAATTTTCATCATCATGGACTTAATCCTTTCTAAAGCTAGAAGGTTCAAGCCGACGATGAAAATAAAAGATCAAGTCAATGGACCAATTAGTATGAGTTAGCTCAATGCATTGCTGCACTTACACATCTCACCTATCAACCCTGTCATCTTCAGGGGGTCTCATTGGGATACCTTATCTTGAAGGAGGCTTGGCGTTTAGATGCTTTCAACGCTTATCCTTTCCGAACGTAGCTACCCGGCTATGCACTTGGCAGTACAACCGGCACACCATAGGTTCGTCCACTTCGGTCCTCTCGTACTAGAAGCAGCTCTTCTCAAGTATCCTACGCCCACAACAGATAGGGACCAAACTGTCTCACGACGTTTTGAACCCAACTCGCGTACCGCTTTAATTGGCGAACAGCCAAACCCTTGGGACCTTCTCCAGCCCCGGGATGCGATGAGTCGACATCGAGGTGCCAAACCGCCACGTCGATATGGACTCTTGGTGGCGATAAGCCTGTTATCCCCGGAGTACCTTTTATCCGTTAAGCGACGGCGATTCCACTTTCTACCGCCGGGTCACTAAGCCCTACTTTCGTATCTGCTCGACTTGTTGGTCTCGCAGTTAACCTACCTTATACCTTTACGCTCTACTCGCGATTGCCAACCGCGATGAGGTAAGCTTTGGACCCCTCCGTTACTCTTTAGGAGGAAACCGCCCCAGTCAAACTACCCGTCTGACAATGTCCGATCTCCAGTTTCATGGATTATCGTTAGATTCCCGTCTCTTCAAGACCGGTATTTCAACGTTGACTCCAGCAGCCCTGACGAGCCACTTTCACCGTCTCCCGGTTATCCTACACATGAAAAAACAGGAGCCAATATCAGAGTATAGTAAAGGTTCACGGGGTCTTTCCGTCTTGTTGCGGGTAAACGGCATCTTCACCGCTACTACAACTTCACCGAGTCTCTCGTTGAGACAGTGCCCAGATCGTTAGGCCATTCGTGCAGGTCGGAACTTACCCGACAAGGAATTTCGCTCAGTTATTCTCTTCTGTTTCCAGAGAGCTGGACTATATCTTAGTTTGCTTTTCAGCTGCAAACTCCAAACGTTTAGTCTCTGAGGATTCTAATTAAATTAATCTAATTAGTCTTTCCTGCGGATTGTCCCCTTGTCTTTCAGATTTTTACTGCCTTTTCCTTTGAAAGACGAGTACTGAAAGTTTTTGAGGATTTTCCCGCATATGGTTTGGTTTTACTAAGGCTAGCTATTAACCTTAGGACCGTTATAGTTACGGCCGCCATTCACCAGGGCTTAGATTCAACACTTTGCCTTGCGGCTGATATCTCCTTTTGACCTTCTGGCATTGGGCAGGCTTCACACCATATACATCGTCTTAGACGACTTCGCATAGTGCTGTGTTTTTGTTAAACAGTCGCCTGGGCCATTTCTCTTCGACCATCTTTCGCTCATATCGCAGGATAATCACGAAAAATGGCTCCTCTTCTTCCGAAGTTACGAGGATAATTTGCAGAGTTCCTTAACGAGAGTTCTCTCGCGCGCCTGAGAATACTCTTCTCACCCACCTGTGTCGGTTTTGGTACGGTCGCCATCAACGACTAGAGATTATTTCTTGGAAGCATCGCGCTACGCCATCGGTTCCCCCGAAGGTTCCCCTTGTCTGCTACCTGGTTTTCTGCCAGCGGATTTTCCTACTGGCCCACCTCATAGCATCACGGACATTTCCAATCGTCCGCGCGCTTAACTTACTTCGTCATCTCATCGCCATAGTTTTAGGCGGCACAGGAATGTTTAACCTGTTGTCCATCGCTTACGCTGTTCAGCCTCAGCTTAGGGACCGGCTAACCCAGGGAAGACGAACTTTACCCTGGAAACCTTAGGTTTTCGGCGAGGGAGATTTTCACTCCCTTTATCGTTTACTCATGCCATGCATATTCACTAGTATACACTCCAATGCTCCTTCCGGTACATCTTCAGCGCATATACTACGCTCTCCTACCGCGTGTATCAAATGATACACACCCGTGATTTCGGCTCTATGCTTTAGTCCCGTTTATTTTCGGCGCGAAGTCTCTCGATTGGTGAGCTGTTACGCACTCTTTAAATGGTGGCTGCCTCTAAGCCAACATCCCAATTGTCTTAGAAACTTCACTTCCTTACCCACTTAGCATAGAATTTGGGGCCTTAATCGACGATCTGGGCTGTTCCCCTTTTGACTATGAAGCTTATCCCCCACAGTCTATCTCCCAATGTAGTTCTCGGTATTCGGAGTTTGGTTCCCTTTGGTAAGGCGTTAACCTCCCTAGTGGATCCAGTGCTCTACCCCCGAGAAAATTTCATTGGGGCTAACCCTAAAGTTATTTCGGAGAGTACAAGATATCTCCAAGTTTGATTAGCCTTTCACCCCTATCCACAGCTCATCCAAGGCTTTTTCAACAGACACTAGTTCGGACCTCCACAAGGTATTACCCTTGCTTCATCCTGGCCATGGATAGATCACTTGGTTTCGTGTCTAAGTCAAACGACTAAACGCGCTATTCACACTCGCTTTCGCTACGGCTCCAGAACGAATGTCCTTTAACCTTGCCGTTTAACTTAACTCGCTGGCTCATCATGCAAAAGGCACGCCATCAGCCATTTCCCTAAAAGGGACATAGGCCTCTGACCGTTTGTAAGCTGCTGGTTTCAGGTTCTATTTCACTCCCCTAACAGGGGTTCTTTTCACCTTTCCCTCGCGGTACTGGTACACTATCGCTCATCGATTAGTATTTAGCCTTGGAGGGTGGTCCCCCCAGATTCAGACCGGGTTTCTCGTGTCCGGTCTTACTTAGGTACCAATCTCGTCCATATTCCTCTTTTCGCGTACGGGGCTATCACCCTGTATCACCTACCTTTCCAGGTAGTTCTGCTAAAATTCCTATGAACTTTATTGATTGGCCCTGCAACCCCAAAAGAAAAAATCTTCTGGTTTAGGCTTTTCCCACTTCGCTCGCCGCTACTATGGGAATCTCTACTAGATTTCTTTTCCTCTGCTTACTGAGATGTGTCACTTCAGCAGGTTCGCTTTCTCATCCTATGTATTCAGATGAGAATGATAAGATTTTACTCTTACCGGGTTTCCCCATTCGGACTTCTCCGGGTCAATGCGTCTCTCCCGCTCTCCGGAGCTTATCGCAGGTTAGCACGTCCTTCATCACCTATCGATGCCTAGGCATCCTCCAGCAGCCCTTAGCAACTTGATCACAAAATTGTGGTCAATTGCTCTGCCAAAAACTTCTTATTTAATGTGAAGTTATTCTCCTCAAGCGCCTTTTTTATATCAGTGAAATTTTTAACCCACTGCAAAAAAATGCAATTTTATATTTGAGGATTACTTTTTACTTATTCTTCTATTTTTCTCCAGATGTTCCAGATAGCATTCTTTGACAACAGAAGTGAAGCGATGTTCCGAATAACGCTTGTCTCAACCTAATCAGACAAATTCTTAAAAGAACTGTCCAATCTGTCCTTAAAAGGAGGTGATCCAGCCCCACCTTCCGATAGGGCTACCTTGTTACGACTTAATCCCAGTCATCGGCCTTACCTTAGGTGTCTCTCCCCTTACGGTTGAGTCAACATCTTCGGGTAAAACCAACTCCCATGATTTGACGGGCGGTGTGTACAAGGCCCGAGAACGTATTCACGACGTTGTGGCTGACACGTCATTACTAGCAATTCCAACTTCATGTAGTCGAGTTGCAGACTACAATCTGAACTGAGATCGGCTTTACGGATTTGCTCCACCTCACGGTTTTGCTACCTTCTGTACCGACCATTGTAGCACGTGTGTCGCCCCAGACATAAAGGCCATGCGGACTTGACATCATCCTCACCTTCCTCCTAGTTAACCTAGGCAGTCTCACTAGAGTCCCCACCCTAAGTGTTGGCAACTAGTGACAAGGGTTGCGCTCGTTGCGGGACTTAACCCAACACCTCACGGCACGAGCTGACGACAGCCATGCAGCACCTATGTAGCGACCCTTTCGGGAGATTCCATTTCTGGAACTGTCCCCTACATTTCGAGCCTGGGTAAGGTTCTTCGCGTAGCATCGAATTAAACCACATGCTCCACTGCTTGTGCGGGCCCCCGTCAATTCTTTTGAGTTTCACCCTTGCGAGCGTACTCCTCAGGCGGTATACTTAACGCGTTAGCTTCGATACAGCCAGGGTTGAGCCCGACTACACCAAGTATACATCGTTTACGGCAAGGACTACCAGGGTATCTAATCCTGTTTGCTCCCCTTGCTCTCGCGCCTCAGCGTCAGGAGTAAGCTAGAAAACCGCTTTCGCCACCGGTGTTCTTCCACATATCCACGCATTTCACCGCTACATGTGGAATTCCGTTTTCTCCGCCAACCCTCTAGACTTGTAGTTTCAAATGCAGCTCCGAAGGTGAGCTCCGGAATTTCACATCTGACTTACAAATCCGCCTACGCGCCCTTTACGCCCAATAATTCCGATTAATGCTTGCACCCTCCGTATTACCGCAGCTGCTGGCACGGAGTTAGCCGGTGCTTCTTTACCTAGTACCCTCAAATTGGATAGTTATTCACTACCCTTTCTTGTTCCCAGGCGAAAGAGCTTTACAACCCGAAGGCCTTCTTCGCTCACACGGCGTCGCTTCGTCAGGCTTTCGCCCATTGCGAAAGATTCTCGACTGCAGCCTCCCGTAGGAGTCTGGGCAGTGTCTCAGTCCCAATGTTGGCGGTCAATCTCTCAATCCGCCTAGACGTCTTAGCCTTGGTGCGCCATTACCACACCAACTAGCTGATATCCCATGAACCTCTCTCAAACCGCGAGGCTAAGTTTCCTTAGTCCCCTACTTTGATGGCAAGAGATCCCTCTTGACACCTCATTCGGTATTAGCGGCCGTTTCCAGCCGTTGTTCCCAGGTTTGAGGCAAGTTATTCATGTATTACTAACCCTTCCGCCACTAGATTGCAAGTTGCCCTACAATCTCGTTCGACTTGCATGCCTCATCCACGCCGTCAGCATTCAATCTGAACCAAGATCAAATTCTCAAATAAAAAATTTGATATTTAAAAAAATTTAACTTTAAAAAGGCAAATGGAAAGATCCATTTGCACAAGCGTTACTTTAAGGTCACATCACTTCATTTCTGCTGTCAAAAGAACATCACAGTTTAACACTGTTCATTCCAATCTTAAAATTTAAAGATGGAAGCTATCAACATACTAAGTTCTTGCTTTTTTGAGCAATGACTTTCTAAAAAAAGAATTTTAAAAGAAAAATTATGATTTTTTTATCCTACCGTAGAGGACATGAACCTATCCTGAAATTCGGAAAATTTGATTTTTGATGAATTTTTTTACAGATTTTAGAGCCATTTCGCAGGACATACTTAAATTAAGTAGGCCAAGAAATGGCTCTAAGATATGTGAAAAAAGGCACAAAAAGCAATTTTCCGAATTCAGGATAGGTTCATAGAGAAGAAGAGATTGATGCGAGGAAATTATTGGAGAAGGGTTTGAATTACTTGAGCTAGTTCTTCTTTGCTTTGAGGGTTTTCAAGCTCTCCTTGTGAATTAAAAGCTTGATGAGCGTAGCCAATGCTCACCTGGTTTTGAATGACTTCTCCTCCACAATCTTTAATAATTGCACGAAGATGTTCCAGGCCTTTAGCACCCCCTTTTTTACTGGGAGATGCACTCATAATTGCAAATTTTTTCCCTTTAAAAGCTTCTTTAGATTCTTGCCCATTTTTCCCTCTTGAAGCCCAATCTAAAGCATTTTTTAGAACTGCGGGAATAGAACAATTATACTGAGGAGAAGAGATGATGACTGCACTACTCTCCTTCATCAACTTTCGAAGCCGTTTTGTATTGATTGGCATCCCTTCTTTCTGCTCGAGATCTGCATCATAAAAGGGCATTGGGAGATCTTTTAAATCGACAATCGTGACAATTGCTCCTAGCTGACGCGCTAATTGAGCTGCTTCTGCTAGGAGCTTTTTATTGTAAGAATCCCTTCGTGTACTGCCTGCAAAAGCTAAAACTCTTGTTTCAGCAATAACAGTTGAACTAAAGACTAAGCAAATGAGTAAAAACTTCTTTATCATTTGATTTTGCCAAGGGATTCTCTAATTGAGACGAACTAGCAACAACCGCTGCTACCCATTTTTTTCATTTTGTCTTTTTCTTGAGGGTTTTTCTTCTTATCTTTCATCGTTGCAGAAGGTGCTTGTGAAGAGATAGAAGTTTGTGAAGAAAAAGGTTTATTGCTTTTATTTTTGTCTTGTTTTGCCATATGATTCCTCCTGGAATTTAATTTCCATCATATTTTTAAGAAGTATTTTTCTGCAATCAATTATCAAAATTCGCATTTAAAAAAGAAGTAAATAGGCTCCCATACCAGCAAGATATCCAATCAAAACAGGTAAACTCATTTTTTTCATGTAGGCGAAAAATTCAATTTTTTCCATGCTCATCAGTGCGACGCCTGCGGCAGATCCAATGAGCAAAATGCTGCCGCCCGTTCCAGCTGCATAAGCGATCATTTGCCAAAGAGGAGAATCCATGGGAAATGAGGAAAGAGGATACATTCCCATTGTTGCAGCAACTAAAGGAACATTATCAATGATAGCGGAAATGATTCCGATCAATGTGACAATTACTGCTTGATTTCCAATGGTTCTTTGCAGAAGATCTGCAAGATCTTTTAATAGACCTGCCGTTTGAAGCGCATTCACACAAAGTAAAATCCCTAAGAAAAATAAGATCCCGGATGTATCAATTCTCGTTAAAACTGCTGGTACACGCAGGTGTCGTCTGTGCTCATGCTTATGATGAAGAAGATCTGTTACGAGCCAAACGATAGCAAGTCCAATCAAAATTCCCATGAAGGGAGGAAGGCCTGTCAAAGCCTTAAAAATAGGGACAAAGATCAGAGATCCTATTCCTAAAAAAAAGACCATTTTTGCTCCAGGCTCAGCCATCTCATTCTTAAATTTTTGATTTTCTTTAGAAATTTCATAAGTCCCTTTTTCCGTAAAAAAATGAAAAAAGAGAAGAGGGACAAGGGTGGAGATAATGCTAGAAATAAAAAGAGTCTTCATGATCTTTAATGTAGAAATTTGTCCATTGATCCAAAGCATGGTTGTCGTTACGTCGCCAATGGGTGTCCAGGCTCCTCCAGAATTAGCAGCTACAATGACGATGCAAGAGAGCAAAAATCGATCGCTTCGAATAGGAATGATTTTTCTTAAGAGAGACACCATGAGTATTGCTGTTGTCAGATTATCTAAAACTGAAGAGAGAAAAAATGTGGTTATGGAAATAATCCAGAGCAATTTTCTTTTTGAAGTGGTGGAAATGGCATCTGTAATGATTTTAAATCCTCTATGAGAATCGACAAGTTCCACTAAAGTCATCGCACCCATTAAAAAAAAGATGATTTGTGAAACATCAGAAACATGCTCCCCCAATATTCGCAGATCATCGGGCAGAGGAGCTCTGCTAAAAAAGAAGTAAATTGCCCAACAAACCACTGCGACCAAAAGAGCAACAGCGGTCTTATTCACTTTGATGTAAAATTCACAAATAATTGCCAGATATCCCAATGTAAAAACGATACCAATGAGAGGATAGAGCAAATCAGAGGTCCCCATTTTATACTCAAATAAATTGAAAAATCGGTAAAATCCCTGCACCGTCTTCTTCACTTTTTTTATCAGCTGCATCGACCATATGCAGCTTCGCATATGGCCTGTTTCGTTGATCAAAAAATTGAAGCTCCGGTATTGGCCTTTTGTCGATTTTTCAATTCACTTGAGTATTAGCCCCCAGCTTGGATGATATCGTGCATTCGAATAATTCCTACTACTTTATTTTTTTCCAAAACAGGTGCAACCATGACCCACTTTTTGGGATCTTTTTGCATGATTCGTGCCGCATCCCAAGCAAAAAGATTTTTTTCAATTGTAATAGGGGATTTTACCATGAGAGTTTCCATGGTTTTTTCTAATACTTTTGGTCCATCAACTTGAAGTGAGCGGCGCAAATCTCCGTCTGTAAAAATTCCCAAAAGATCTCTCGCTTCATTTGCGATGAGCAGACAACCACATTTTTTATTCGATAATTCCATCAATGCATCAACCAATTTTGTTTTTGGAAAACAGAGAGGAATCTGTTTACCTTTTAACATGATTTCTTCTACACGAAGCGTCATTTTCAATTTTCTTCCAATCGCACCAGAAGGATGATTTGATGCATATTCTTCCACGCCAATTCCCTTTGCACGCATGAGAGCAGTGGCAAGAAGATCTCCAAATAAGAGTTGCACGGCAGTGGAAGTTGTAGGAGCAAGATCAAAGGGACAAAGTTCTTTTTTAACAGGAAGATGGATAGTAAAATCTGTTATTTTTTCCAAACGGCTCTGATCATGAGAGACAACAGAGAGAATTTTTGCCTTTTTCTGTCTAAAAAAAGGAACGATTTCTAAAAGCTCTTCTGTATCTCCGCTTTTGCTGAGTAGAATAACTAGATCCTCACTTGTGACAATCCCCAAATCTCCATGGAGAAAATTTGTCGGTGGAAGATACAGCGCTCTTGTTCCGGTTGAAATCAACGTAGCGGCAATTTTCTCTGCTACAATTCCACTTTTCCCCACTCCTGTGAAAATGATCATGCCTGTGCAAGCAAGACAGATTTGAAAAAATTCTTCCATTTGATCAGCATCAACATGGTTGAAAAAATGGTTAATATACTCTTTTTGCTCTTCAAAGAGGCTTTGAATTAATTGCGCCATAGAATTTAAGATAGAATAATTTGGTGGGTCGTAGATGACAAGTAGAAAAATTCCAATTAGCGTTGCATATGGAGACGGAATTGGCCCTGAAATCATGGAAGCGACTCTCCTCATTTTAAAGGAAGCAGGCGCTAATTTTGCATTTCATGTTGTAGAAATTGGAGAAAAAGTCTACTTGAAGGGACATCCTACCGGAATTGAATCCTCTACTTGGGATATCATTCGAAATACAAAAGCATTTTTGAAAGCACCAATCACCACTCCCCAAGGCGGTGGATTCAAAAGTTTAAATGTTACCGTACGCACAACTCTTGGACTTTTTGCAAATGTAAGACCTTGCTCCTCTTACTATCCCTTTGTCGATACGAAACATCCAAAAATGGATCTTGTGATTGTCAGAGAAAATGAAGAAGACTTGTATACTGGCATTGAATATCAGCAAACCCCTCAGGTTTGCGAATCGATTAAAATCATTTCAAGACCTGGATCTGAAAAAATCATCCGCTATGCTTTTGAATATGCCCGCCATCATAGAAGAAAAACAGTTACCTGCTTTACCAAAGACAATATCATGAAGTTTTCTGACGGACTCTTTCACAAAGTTTTCGATGAAATTGCAATTGAATATCCCGATATTACAAAAGAACATTGGATCGTAGACATTGGAGCTGCAAAGCTCGCCGACACACCAGAGGTTTTTGAAGTTATTGTTTTACCAAATTTATACGGGGACATTTTATCAGATGTGGCAGCGCAAATTTCAGGCTCCATTGGCATGGGGGGTTCAGCAAACATTGGTGACTTTGGTTGCATGTTTGAGGCGATCCATGGGTCAGCACCTAAGCGCGCAGGACAAAATGTGGCAAATCCCTCCGGACTCATCCAAGCTTCCATCTTAATGCTACTTCATCTTGGAGAAATAGAAATTGCAGAGCGCATTCACAATGCATGGCTGTGCACAATTGAAGCGGGGATCCATACCTATGATATTTACAAAGAAGGAAAGAGCAAAAAAAAAGTCGGTACAAAGGAATTTGCATTAGCTGTCTGTAAATTTTTAGGAAAAAAACCGAGCAAATTAAAGCCTGCTTCCTACAAAAGTTCGGAAAAATTTACAATGGCCATCCCAAGCCATACTCCTCCTGAACCTAAAAGAGAACTCGTCGGAATCGATCTTTTCCTCTATTCCAAATTAGATAAAGAGAAGCTGCAGTCACAACTTCTCCATCTAAAGACCCCATTAAAATTAACGATGATCACAAATCGCGGTGTCCGCACTTGGCCCGAAGGCCAACCAGAAACCTTTTGCATCGAACAGTGGCGATGCAGGTATATGCACAAAGAAAAAAGCCATCCTGTCAATCCAAAGCAACTTCCAGAAACCTGGCAAGCCTTGCTCGATCATGGCTTTGATGTGATTAAAGCGGAAAACCTCTATCTCATAGATAAAAAAGCAGGATTTTCTTCCGCTGAAGGGTAAAGAGCTCAATAATTCTCATTGATAAAGCTTTTTTGCGAGACGTCGACGATGAATTAAGTGACGAATCTTTGGTTTTTGTGCACGGAGTTTCCATAAATCTATTGCCATTTGAGCATTAAGCCAAAAAGTAGGAGTTGTATTAAAAGCAGCTCCTAACTTTATTGCCATCTCTGGACTTACGCTTGCTTTTTCATTTATAATTCGATTGATAACTTTATAGTCACATTTTAGGTATTCAGCCAATTCTTTTTGTGTCATTCCTAAGGGGATGAGGAATTCTTCAAAAAGGATTTCTCCAGGAGAGGTTGGTTTTCGTTTCATAATTTTTCTCCTTAATGGTAGTCCATGATATACACATTAAATGGCTCGTGATCCCATCCAAATACAATGCGCCACTGATCATTAATCGAATGCTGTAAAGTCCTTTTAAATCTCCCTTTAAGCTCTCTAGTCTATTATTAGGAGGGGAACGTAAATCATTGAGTTCTTTCGCGTAATGTAACATGTCAAGCTTTCTTCTCACAATTCCGTAGACCTGATCCCATCCTTTTTTTCGAAACCTGAGACCTCTTTTAAAAAAGGCTTCGACCTCATGATCTTTAAAGGAGCGAATTACCATTAAAATAAGGTCCTATTCTTCTTATATACCTTTATAAGGTATATAATTTGAATATTAAAAAACAAGGAAGTAAATTTTATAAGTTATTGATAATTCTAAAAAGCTGCAGATGCAATTTTAGCCATTCTAAAAAATTGCTTTGTCTCTTTTAAAGCAGCTTTTTCTTCAAAATCTTTACAAGTATAAATCACACAGGAGAGGAATTTTTTGCTGGACCATACATATAAAGAAATACCAGAATCGATAAGTGGAACAAATGCATCATATCCTTGATTTTCCCCTTTTCCCATTCCACTGGGCGAAAAGATAATGGGTTTTCCATACATGCGAAGGTTGAGTTTCTTGCAAAGATGAGAGAAAAATTCTTTGATTTTTTGCTCATCCACTTCTATCTCATAGTAGCCTTCGATCAGAAATCTTTTTCTTATGATATCAGGGGCTAAATTTTTCATCTTATTCTTCATTTCCATAAGGAAAATTTTTTCGTCAGTTGACTCACTTCTTCCCATTTCCCAAAAAGTACAATGCCATAATAAATCAGATTTTCCTCTTTTGTCTGTTTTGTTCTTTCTAATTGTTCAAGATAGGTTCCCACTGTCATTGTATCAGTGAAATCAACAAAATCCATTCCTGCTGTTTTCGCAGATTGTCTGAGCGTTTTGATTTTGTTGGAATTTGCTTTTAAGATAATGAAGGGCATCTCTGAAATATTGGGATGATCTCCTCCATTGGCATCTACAAAATTTAATAAACGTAAAGTCTCTTTTCCAATCGATGCTCCAAATCCAATACACATATGAGCTAAGGCATTCAGAGCAATGCCCATTTCGATCTTTTCGTTCATCACTGCAACTAATTTTTTTTCAAATGAAATTGTCATATTCCACCATTAATTTAAATTATTTAGTTTTATTAATGAAATAATAATAGAATAAATTAGAGATTTTTTAGAATAAAAAAAACTGGTTTTATTGATACATCTCGATACTTTGAAAAAAGATCAGAAAAATATGTATCGATTTGTTTTTCCAATAATACTTCAAGATCAGGACTATTAGTACCAATGTATCCTTGTTTTTCCCACACCAACCCCAAAATCGGCTCTTGTTTATCAGATTTTAAAGAAGCTTTTGTTAAAAGAGTCATTGATATAGAAATCACAGGAAAATATTTTGCTTGTTTGTGATTGTCTTCTTCAGCTATGGGGCCAATCATAATTTTCAAAACACTATTAATTTTCCCAAAATTTTGCGGATCATCTGGCATGACAGTTCCAAAAGAGGATAGCTTTTTTTCTATAAATTGCTTGATTCGCTGGTTATCAATTTTCCCGCTAATGACTATAGGCATAACTGTCACTTTGGAAACTTCCAAAAAAATAGAAGCTTCTTGCTTATTTACTCCATAAGCAAGATCACTTGAAAACAGAATGGTTCCTATTAATAAAATTAATAATTTAATCCCACGCAGGATCGCTTGGTATACCAAAAATTCTCCATTTTTCTAATTTAGAAACAATTGGGGAAAGACAATTTGTCCAGAAATTCCCAGTTTCACAACATCTAATGCATTTATTTTCTAAATCAAAAATTAATTTATTCAATAAAAAAACCACTTCACGTCTTTTTAAACAAGCTATCCCTACTCTTAAAGCATCCGCCTGTACCCTTAACTCGTTCAATGCATTCCTTAATAGTAATTTTCTCATCGGGATATGCAAATTTTGACTCAACCTCTGGTGCAGTTTGGCCATCTGGCCTATCAAACTAGTCTCTAGCACCACTATTTCTATCTGAAACTTTATTACTCGTATAGTCAGCTATGACAAAATTAAATTTACTCAAGGATTCTGTATATTTCAGATCACAAAAAAGTTCGATAGCTTCTTTGAGCATATCAGAATATCCATCATCTTTATGAGCAATTTGATAACCCCTTGAATAAAGATGCGGGTACAGAATGCAAATTGCTAAAACTAGAGTTAAAATTGACTGTTTATTTAATCGAATAAAAGAAAGCAATTTTACACTTTTCATGCTAGAATCTTTTATTCGCAAGAATTTACAAATTTCAATCTTTTAAAAAAAGAAATTTTTTATAAATTCATTTATGATGATTTAGTTCTTCTTCTAAATCTTTTTCTAAGTATTTTTTCAGGGCGGCTAAAAAGCCGCAGCCATACATTCCATCGATGACTCGATGGTCGAAGGTGAGGGAAATATTGATGATCGAACGAATGGCAAAAGTCTGATCATCCATGGCAACTACTTTTTTCTGGATGCTACCCATTCCAATGATGGCAACCTCAGGAAAACGGATGATCGGGATACCGATGGAAACGCCTGACATGCCAAAATTGGTGAGTGTGATTGTTCCCTCTTTTACATCTTCGGGTTGGAGTTTGCCACTTCTTGCTTTGGAAGATAGGTTTTGCACTTCAAGTGCAATTTCGGGCAGAGTAAGTTTTTGGCAATTTTTGATTACGGGAACGATAATGCCATGCTCAACACTCACGGCAATACCTAAGTGAACAAACCGCTTTAGCACGATGGTATCATTTTCTAAAGAAGAGTTGATTAAAGGAAATTGTTGTAGACCGTTTGCAATGGCGCGAATGATAAAACTTGTAATGGTGAGTTTAGCTCCATATTTTTCTTGAAAGGATTCTTTTCTTTCTTTGATGAACTTGACAATGTTCGTCACATCCACTTCTGTAATCAATGTAGCATGCGGTGCCCCATAAAAAGAGCGGACCATGTTTTCTGCGATGGCTTTGCGCATTCCACTCATCTTGACTCTTTCCACATCGCCTTCGGTTTGCATTTGTGTATACATCGGACAATTTTCCTTTTTCGCCATTTTTTCTAAATGATCTTCGAGATCTCTTCTTGTAACTCTTCCACCGCTGCCAGTTCCCTTTATTTTTTCTAGTTCGCTTAAGCTCACCCCTTTTTCCTGTGCAAGGCGAATTAGAGCTGGAGAAAAGAAATCTTGCATCTCACTTGAATTGGTTTCAGGAACTGGCGTAGATTTTTTTTGAACAATTGGCTCTTCTCTCTGATTCGAATTCTTTTCCTGTACAATCAAGGCAAGCGTATCGCCTACATTCATCTCTTGATCGACCTGTGCATAGATTGCTTTTACAATTCCTGCTGTGGGAGAGGGAATCTCACTATTTACTTTATCTGTTGATACTTCTAGAAGAGGTTCATCTTTTTCTACATACTCTCCTGGCTTTTTAAACCACTGAACAACTGTAGCATTGACAATGCTTTCTCCTAGTTTTGGCAAAGTCACTTTAAATTCGCTCATTTTTTCTCCATCTTTTCTTTTATAAGAAAGATAAATTCATTCCATTTTTTTTCATTTGCTGTCACTTCCAAATCCATCTCTAAAGCAATCAGAGGAAGAGCAAGCTGAAGTTTAGAGGGAAGCTTTACCCAATCTTTTTGTGTACAGACAAGATATTCAGCTCCTTTTTTCACCGCTTCTTCACTAAATGCAAAAATCTGCTCTCCGGAAAAGGAGCCGTGATCTTTTATCAACATTCTGTGAACAAGATCGACCTTCCATTCGCTCAACAGATCCAACAATCTTTGAGGCCTTCCAATTCCGCAAAAAAGCGCAATTTTTTTTCCTTTTATCCATTCTCCATTGGCAATCTTGGGGAATGTACCCACAATGGGACATCTGCTTTCTTTAAAAAACTCTTTTTTTATCTTTTCCAACTCCTCTTCACTGCTCACACGATTGACGATAATGAGGTTTGCTTCTTTCAATCGATCAAATGAATCGCGCAAATATCCTCTTGGAAGGAAGTGGTGCGGTTGGGAAAAATCAATTCGATCAAAAACAACAATTTCAAAATCGCGCTTTAATTTTCGATGTTGCATCCCATCATCTAAAATTGCGAGATTTGCTCCTGCCTCAAAAGCAAGATTGGCAGACTGAGTGCGACTTTTCCCAGAAAACACCATTGCTTCAGGTAGTTTTAAATGGAGAAGATAGGGTTCATCTCCACATACTGCAGGTGAAATTTGTCTATTCACTTGCAAGATTCGACCCGATTTTTCATTTTGCGAGCGATATCCTCGAGAGAGAATCGCAATTTTTCCAAAAGCAGCTAGTTCTTTTGCTAAACGGGCAACAACAGGGGTTTTTCCTGCTCCGCCGGCTACAATATTTCCAACACTGACAATTGGTAAGGGGGCCTGTTTTTGTGCAAAAATTCCCTTGTCATAGCCATAATTTCGCAATGCAATAGCTCTATGATAACCTAAACTAGCGATAAAAAGTAGTTTTTCCAAAAGAGGAGAGGTTTTATTCATACCCAAGTAAACTAAAAAATTGGCAAAAGGCCAATACCGGCGCTTCAATCTTTTGATCAACGAAGCAGGCCAGATGCGAAGCTGCATATGGTCGATGCAGTTGATCAAAAAAGTGAAGAAGATGGTGAAGGGTTTTTGCCAATTTTTTAGTTTACTCGGGTATAGCATTGTAAAATAATCTTTTTTCTAACATTTCAATGATAATGTGGATGGCAGTCATATGGGCTTCCTGAATTCGGTCTGAAAAATCAAACCCCGATACAATCCATTCTAAATCAGAAAGGCCCTTCATTTTCCCCCCCGTTTTCCCTAAAAAGGAGATTGTCTTAAGCTTTCTCTGTTTTGCTTCTTCGAGAGCGAGTAAAAGATTTTTTGAATTCCCACTTGTCGTTAAAGAAATAAATACATCCCCTGCCTTTCCAAAAGCTTGCACCCCTCTTAAAAAAACTCCTTCATACCCTAAATCATTAGCTGTACAAGTCAAATGGCCAGGATCGGACAGGGCAATGGCTGGAAGGGCATGTCTGTTTGCTCGAAAAATTCCCGTTAATTCTTCTGCAAAATGCATGGCATCGCACAGACTTCCCCCATTTCCTGCTATTAAAAGTTTGCCACCTTTTTTAAAACATTGTTCAAGAAATTTTGCCGCCTCTTTGATAAAGGCAATGCTTTGCGGCTGTTTGAGCAGTTGTACTGCAACAATTGCTTCTTCAACAGATTTTAAAATATGTTGTTCCATAGAATGATAAAGAGTAATTATATACTCAAGTAAACTGAAAAATCGACAAAAGACCAATGCCGATGCTTCAATTTTTTGATCAGCGAAGCAGGCCATATGCGAAAGCTGCATATGGTCGATGCAGTTGATTAAAAAGGTGAAGAAAGCGGTGCAGGAGTTTTGCCGATTCTTCAGTTTACTTGAGTATAAGTGTTATGGCTCAAATCAGCTACAAAATTCAAGAATTAGATTGCGCTGAAGAAGCAGCTATTTTAAAAAAAACTCTCTCCCCCCATTCCGGGATTTTAGACATTAAATTTGATATTCTCGATGGAAAAATGAGCGTAACTTATGATCCAAAAATCATTGATTCTGAAAAAATTTTCACGCTCATCCATTCTACTGGAATGACCGCCTCTCTTTGGCAAGAGAGGAAAAAGGTGAAAATCGATACAAGAAAAAAAGGGCCATTATTCGCTCTATTTTTTAGCGGGATTTCTTTATTCATAGGGCTTTTTTTTCATTATAAGTTGACAGAGCATTTAGCAGACATTTTCGGAATAGGAGAAAAACCATTTCCTACTCCACTTTTTGCAAAATTGTTTTATCTCCTTGCGATTGCATTTGGGACGATTTATGTTGCGCCAAAAGCATTTAAAGCATTGAAAAGAATGCAGGCAGATATGAATCTTCTCATGCTAATTGCGATTGTTGGAGCAATGTTTATCGATCAATGGTTTGAAGCTGCATCCGTTGCTTTTTTATTTTCTCTCGCTCTTTTTTTACAAAGCTGGAGTGTGGAAAGAGCGAAAAAGGCCATTTCTTCTCTTTTAGACCTCTCTCCACAATTTGCCAGAATTATTGTAAATGAAACAGAACTTGTTGAAAAAAAGATAGAAGAGGTCCGAGAAGGAGAAAAAATCTTGATTCGCCCTGGAGAACGCATCCCTTTGGATGCCATTGTTGAAAAGGGAATTTCTTCCGTCAATCAGGCGTCTATCACGGGAGAATCCATGCCGATTAGCAAAAATCCAGGAGATCATGTCTATGCAGGAAGTATCAATGAAGAAGGAGCCTTAGAATGTATCGTAAACAAAAGCAAGAATGAAACCATTTTAGCACAAATCATAAAAACTGTTGAATCAGCAAGAGCAAGGCGAGCGAAAAGTGAAGAGTGGGTAGAAAAATTTGCCCATTTTTATACCCCTATCATGATTGCATTTGCCATTATGATCGCTACTATCCCTGCTCTATTTTTTCAGTTTCCCTGGAATGAATCGATCTATCGCGGTCTTGTTCTTCTCGTCATAGCTTGTCCTTGTGCTCTTGTCATCTCAACTCCTGTAACGATTGTCTCTGCGTTGACCTCTTCTGCAAGGCAGGGAATCCTTGTCAAATCGGGACTATATTTGGAGCTCATGGGAAAAGCAAAAGCAATTGCTTTTGATAAAACAGGAACTCTTACAAAGGGAAAGCCCCAAGTACAGAAAATCATCCCTTTACAAGGATATTCGGATTTAGAGCTTCTAGAAATTGCAGCAACACTAGAAAAACTGAGTGAACATCCTCTAGCTAGAGCGATTTTAAAGGCGGCAAAAGAAAAGAAGATCGAAACAAAATTGGCAAAAAATTTTAAAATTATTAAAGGTCTTGGCGCTGAAGCTGAAATTGGAAAGAAATCTTACTGGATTGGCAGCCATCGTCTCATGCATGAAAAAGGACAAGAAACAGAGGAAATTCACCAAACTGCTTTACAGCTAGAGGATGCAGGTCATTCGATTATTGCTATTGGAAATGAAGAGCAAGTTCTCGGGTTGATTAGCGTGGCAGATGAACCAAAGAAATTTGCAAGAGAGACAATTTTAGCGATTAGAGAATTGGGAATAAAAAAAATCATCTTGATCACAGGGGACAATGAACCGACTGCAAAAGCCCTAGCACAAGAGGTGATGATCGAAGATGTGCGGGCAGAACTTTTCCCAGAAGACAAAATTCAGATCATCGAAGAACTAATGAGACAAGATCAGATTGTCTGCATGGTTGGAGATGGAATCAACGATGCACCTGCAATGGCAGCTGCAAATATAGGAATTGCCATGGGAGAAACAGGAACAGATCTGGCCTTTGAGACGGCCGATATTGTTCTCATGTCTGATGAGCTTTCTCAAATTCCCATTTTGATCCGCAAATCGAGAAAAGCCCTCAAAATCATTCAACAAAATATCTCTTTTTCCCTAGGATTGAAAGGGATAATTCTCCTTCTCTCCATCTTTGGACTGACCAATTTATGGATGGCAATTGGAGCAGACACAGGCGCATCGCTACTTGTTATTTTTAATGGCCTGCGTCTTTTAAAAACTTGAATTATAAGTGTTTAATTCTATTGGATAGTCTTCTGAGATCCATTGACAATCTGTGAATTTTTCGAGCAACGATCATTTTTCTCTTTCTAAATGCTTTAGTTCTTTTCATAATAACCTCTTGATTTTCTTAGAGATGAAACTATAATTCAATAAATTCATCTCTTTAATTATTAAATTAATAAATTTAATTATATTTTTCAATTATAAATCAAATTTAGTTTAAATTTTGTTATTTACTTGATTACTGGCAATTCTACCATCATCGAGCTTGATGATTCGATCTGCAAAGGAAAAAATGCGCGCATCATGAGTAACAACAATCAGGCAGCGATTTTTGTCAATAACCTGCTGCTTTAAAAGTTCGAGAACTTTGATGCCTGTCTCATGGTCAAGCGCACTTGTCGGTTCATCACAAACAATGAGGAGAGGACCGTGAATGGAGGCTCTTGCAATGGCTACTCTCTGTTGCTGACCACTGGACAATTCAGAAGGACGTTCATTTATCTTATCCCCTAAACCAAGTTGTCTTAAAAGCTCTCTTGCTTTTTCCAAAGCCTCATTCATAAGAAGCCCATTTAAAAGTAGAGGAATTGAGACATTCTCAGTAGAAGTGAGCATTGGGATGAGGTTAAATGATTGAAAGACAAAACCGATATTTTTTCCTCGAAAATTTGTTCGATTTCCATTGGACATCTTCCGTAAATTTTCACCAAAGACAATGCATTCACCCTCATCTTGATCTAAAATTCCTGCGATGATGGAAATCAGCGTTGTTTTCCCAGATCCCGAAGGACCTACAATCATGAGGAGTTCCCCTTTCATCACATCAAAGTCGACTCCTCGCAGTGCAATTACACCGGTTTCTCCGGTGCCATAAGTTTTTTTAATTCCTCGACAGGAAATGGCAATCTCTTGTTTTTCCATTGAACCTATTCTTTAATTAAGATTGTGTGGATTTTTAGAGATTTTTGTACAAATTTAGATTGCTTCTTCGAAGACAATGTGAAAAACACATGGCTAGGAGACTGTTGTCGAATTAAGCTTCTGTCGATTTTTTGGGTTCTTTCGAGCCGCTTTTCAACTTCAAATTGCAGGGGTAATATCAACTGCGTATATGACCCCTGCAATTTGAATCGAAAGTCGGCCAAAATAATCCCGAAAAGCGACGAAGCCTTAATTCGACAACAGTCTCTAAGAAGAAGCAATCTAAAGTTGATAAAAAGATCAAAAAGATACGAAGCTGGATTAAAGGATAGGTTCATTATTTTATATTTTAAATACGATTGCTGGTTCTAATTTTTTTACTCTTCGAATGCTAAGTGTTGCTGCAAAAAGACAGATGAGAAGGATTCCAATATAACTCCCTAGGACGAGCTGCCATGGAAGAAGAAAAGAAAGTTCTGTTCCTTTGGAAACAATGCCAAAGATAGAAGCTGCTCCAATTCCAATTCCCCACCCAATTGTTCCCACAATAAAAGACTGAAGCAAGACCATTTTTGTCAGCAGTGTATTATTAGCTCCCATCGCCTTAAATGTTCCAAAATAACGCAAATTATCTAAGGTAAAGTTATAAAAAGTTTGGCCTGCAATGGCAATTCCGATTATAAACCCAAGGATAATGGCAACTCCAAAATTTACGGGAATTCCTGTATATCTTAAGAAATAATTCACTGTTAAAGTTGCAAATTGACTTCTTGTATAAGCCGCAAGACCTGTCAATGCTCGAATTCTCTTGCAAAGTTTTTCCGGGTTTATTCCATTTGCAGATTGGACCAAAATAAAAGAAAGAACTTTTCGCTCTGCAGGAGCAAAGCGCACAGCGCGGTTAAAAGTGGTATAAATCACAGGTTGTGCTTGAAAGGTGCGAGAAATCTTACAAATTCCAACAACAACAGCTCTATTATCATTTAGTTCAATGGTGTCTCCAACTCTAAGTGGTCTTTTTTCATATCCTGGAATGACAATTGCCAATTTATCTTCTGCTCCTACTGAATTGACAATAATTCCATCTGTCAAGCGCAAATCGCGAATATTGCCTTCTAATAAAATAGGAGGAGCTCCAATCAAAGTTGAGTCATCGATTCCAATCAAAACGCAATTTTGAAAATTTCCATCTCGTAATCTCGCTTTGATCAAACCTTTGTAGAGAGGAACTGCCCAAGAAACTCCTTCAATGCCTCGGACGCGAAAAAGTTCTGTGTCTACAAGCGGCTTCACGTCATCGATATATTGCACACGTGGATTCATCACCCAGATATTGGCTTGCGAAGTATCACTAATAAATCCAAAAGTGCGAGCCATTAGACCGATAAAGATAGATGCTTGCTGGATGATGATGAAAGAAGCAAAAGTGAGACCCAAAATAATCCCGATATATTTTGCCCGATCTCCCATGAGCATTTTTAAAGCTACGATAAACATACTACCAACTCATCTTACGCGTGAGGAGAGTTTACCACCCTCCTCCCAATGCTTTGTATAGGGCAATGAGATTTGCTGCAAGGGTTTGCTTACTGATCGTCAATTCGATTTTGCTATTAAAAAGGGTTTTTTCCGCAATCAATAATTCCGACAAACTAGTCAGTCCACTGACATATAAATCAAAAGCATATTCTCGAATTTTTTGATTAGAAGATACCTTTTCCGCAATTTGTGCAAATCGATTTTCCTCTTTAAAATAGGCAATAAAACTTCCTTCTACCTCTTTAAGAGAATTGAGAATGGTCTGCTCATACGAGAAAAGCGCCTGTTTTTGCCTTGAAGTTTGTGCATTTACTTGAGCACGAAGCTTTCCTGCATCAAAAAGTGAGACGATCATTGAAGGGCCAATTTCCCAAAACCTGCTTGTCCAGTCAAAGAGCGTTTTTGCCTTACTGCTTTGAAATCCAAAATTGGCAAGAAGAGAAAAAGTTGGAAAAAGTTCTGCCTTAGCAACACCAATTCTCTCTGTTGCAGCAGCCAGCTCTCTTTCTGCTTTTCGAATATCTGGTCTTCTGCGCAATAAATCAGATGGCAAAGAAGTCGGCCATTTCGACAAGGGAATCGGTTCAATTGCCGTTAAAATCAGCTGCTGTTCAAAAGCCTCTGGCTGTTTTCCAAGGAGTATTGCCAATTCAAAAATTGCCTGTTTTAAAATTGTTTCCAAAGGAGGCAATATTGACTTCTGCTCTTCTAAATCCGCTTGTAGCTCGGCTACATCTATATCTGAAATCAATCCAGCGTCATAACGACTTTTCGCAAGATCGAGAAGTGCAGTTTGCCTCTCGATTTGCTCTTTCACGATGAGAATTTGATCCTGAAATGCACAACCATCAAAATAGGTTTTTGCAATATCTGCCACTAAAATGATTTGCACTCCCCATGCATTTTCTCTACTTGCTTCCATATCATGAAAAGCTGCTCGTTTTGCTCTTCGATTTTTTCCAAAAAAATCGAGTTCCCATACTGCATCCAGTCCTGCTTGAAAAAAATTTTGAACCAGAGGACCAGAAAAAACGGTAGGAAAAGATTCTGCTTCTGTTGTAATACTTTCAAATGCACTGGAAGAGATATTGGGACTTCTTCTAAAGCGGCTTGCCAATGCATTTCCTGAAATCTGGGGGAATAACTTCGATACTTCTACGCGGTAGATTGCCCGCAGTTCTTCGATTTTTTCTAAGGCAATATTGAGATCCAAATTCTTTGCAAGCCCCTCCTCAATCATCTCATTTAAATGAGGAAGCTCGAAAATCGTCCACCAGCAAGAAAGGTTGACCTCTTCGCCATCTTCTTTCATTTCTTCATATTGATTGGGTAGACAAACTTCCGGCTCATGGTAATTTGGACCAACCATGCAACTGGAAAGAAATAGAAGAAAAAAAAGCTGTTTATAACCCACGGGATGGCTTGGCTTCAATAAAGATATCCATTAATTGACCAAGGTAAACAGGCAGATCCTTTTTTTGGAAGCGGTAAATTAACTGCAATACCCTTGTATCGACTCTTTCCAAATCATCTCCCGTCAATGATCGTTTTGGAATGATATAGGGATCTATTCGCACAAATTCTAGAGGGATGCAAATCGAACTGTTTCCACGCACATAGGCTATTGCTTGTGCACCAGAAAAAACCCTCCACGCATCATCTTCATCAACATCAATGCGCATATGAACAGGATTCACTGCTCCAAATAAAATAAGAGGATCTCTAAAAAGAGCATCTTCCGCTCCTCCAAAAGCAAATTCTCCTTCTCGAATATTTACTTGCAAAACCTGGCCATCCGAAGGAGCTCTTACAACTGCGCGCTCAATTTCAGTTTGAATGACGCCAATTTGTGCATCGGTTTCCTCAATCTGAGCAGCTGAAATTTTTAGATCTTCCACCCAGGCACCTGCCCTTAAAAGATCAAGCGTTGCTTTTGCTTCTTCAAATTGAAAATTGGCAAAGCGGGCAGCATATTTCCTTTGATTGTAATCGTTGAAACTGATCGCTCGTTTATCAGCTACATTTTCATACAGATTAAATTGTGTATATTCATCTCGCAGTCTCACTTGCGCTTGCTGCAATCTTGCTTCAAGAGGAGGAATATCTTCTGGCCTTGGAAGTTGCATCAAGCGATTGAAATTTGCGAGAGCAACTGCCTTTGCTGATTCGGCAGTTTTTGCACGGGCTAAAAACTGTCTTGTATCCAGTTGAAATAGTGGATCTCCCTTTTTTACATAATCTCCAGGACAAACAAATACTTTTTCCACAATTTCCGCTAAAACACTGCCAATGGCAATATTTTGCGAACTTGCTTCGATGATTCCAGAACCAGCAACATAATGTTTAAAAGGAGGTTTAGGAGGAGGAAATTCAATTGGAGGGGTTGGCATTTTTTTCCTCCCTACAAAAACCATGGCGACAGCCAAAATAAGCCCACAAAGGGCAAGAGCAGGAAGTCCGATTTTTCTAAACATGAACCTATCCCTTAATTAAGATTTTGTAGATTTTTAGAGGTTTTTGTGTAGATTTGAATTGCCTCTTCGAAGGCAATGTGAAAAACACATGGCTAAGAAGAGGCAATTTAAGTGTGACAAAAAGATCAAAAAGATACAAAGCTAAATTAGGGGATGGGTTCATATACTTTAATCCCTCTAATTTCTAGAATAAAAATTGAAGCCCAATACTTTTCAATCTTTTTTTTATAGGGAATCGTTTTAAAAACAAAAAATTATGCATCTGGCGATTATTGGAGCTACAGGCGCTGTTGGAAGAGAAATTCTTCGAGTCTTGGAAAAAAGAAGATTTCCAGTAGATGATCTCTTTTGCTTTGCCTCTGCACATTCCTTGGGACAATCCCTCTCTTTTCAAGGAAAAGAGGTTCCTATTGAAATTTTGCATACAGATTCTTTCCAAAACATAGATCTAGCCATTTTTTGTGCAGGAAAAACTGTTTCTCTACTCTATATTCCAAATGCTCTGGCTTCCAAAGCTACAATCATCGATGCCAGTTCAGCTTTCCGCCTTTCTCCAAATATTCCCTTAATCATTCCAGAAATCAATGGCCATCTTCTCCAAAACAAACCGCGCATCATTGCCTCTCCCAACTGTGTGACAACGATCATGTTAATGGCTCTTTTTCCTCTTCATCAAAAATTTCAAATCAAACGAATTGTTTTATCTACTTACCAAGCTGCGAGTGGTGCTGGCTTAAAAGCAATGGAAGAGCTTCAAGAAGAAACAAAAGCGGTTTTGGAAAATAAGATATTTGAAAGAAAAATTTGGCCCTTTCCCTATGCATTCAACCTCTTTCCCCACGATTCCCCCATTTCCGAAGATGGGTATTGCGAGGAGGAAATAAAAATCATCATGGAGACAAAAAAAATCATCGCAGATGATTCGATACAAATTGCTCCAACCTGTATTCGAGTTCCTGTCGTCCGATCTCACTCGATATCTCTGAACATCGAATTTAAGGGAAAAATCGAAAAGCAGGATGCAATTCATCTACTTTCAAATGCACCGGGAATAAAAATCCTTGAAAATTGGGAAGAAAATCGGTTTCCCATGCCAATCGATGCAAATCATGAGGATGCAATTTTTTGTGGAAGAATTCGAAAAGATCTCTCTCAAAAAAACACCCTAGAAATGTGGGTAGTTGGAGATCAACTTTTGAAAGGAGCAGCCTTAAATGTCGTCCAAATTGCTGAGGAAATTACCTATGCCAAAGCTTAGTGAAAGAAACAGAAAATGGTGGATTTTAGCTGCGATGACAAGCACCATTTCCATGATTTTTATCGATATCACGGTTCTTCCTGTTGCACTGCCGACAATTCAAAGAGAACTAGATATATCTGAGCTCGGACTTCAATGGATCATCAATGCATATACTTTGGCACTTACCGTTTTTGTTTTGGTAGGAGGTCGTCTTGGTGATATGTTTGGCCACCTCAAAATGTTTTTCTTTGGACTCGTGATTTTTGCTTTTTTTTCGGCTCTTTGTGGGCTTAGCTATTTTTCTCTTTGGTTCATAACTAGCCGTTTTTTTCAAGGAATTGGCGGAGCAATTTTAATTCCAGCTACTGTTTCAATGATCATCTCTTCTTTTCCTCAGCAGCAAAGGGGAAAAGCAATGGGCATTTATGTCAGCGTTGGGTCCATTTTTCTTTCGATTGGCCCATTCATTGGAGGACTTCTTTCGCAATATCTCTCTTGGAGATTTGTCTTTTGGATCAATCTGCCAATTGCAGCCATAGGATTTCTTCTCGCTAAATTTTCTGTTCCAAAACAAGAAAAAGTAGAAAAAAAACCCCTTCGATTCGATTATTTTGGATTCATTGCTTTTGGCCTAGGGCTTACGGCAGTTGTCATTGCATTCATGCAAGCTAAATACTGGGATTGGTTTTCTCTCCCCACTCTACTTTTGATTGCTTTAGGAATTACCCTGATGTTACTGATGATCGTAATTGATCGGAGGGTCGAAGAACCTTTTTTGGATTTCTCCATTTTTAAGACCCCTAATTTTATTGGAGGACTGGCCACTTTATTTTG
>JAKEHU010000001.1 GCA_022614855.1 Chlamydiota bacterium | reverse complement strand
GGCTTACACATTTTTTAAGGCAAAAGGAGTAGAAATAGGAGCATCGATTTGTGAAGATGACCTACTTGAAAAGGCAAAGCAATTTGTCCAGGCAGCAGAAAAGAAAAAAGTTCCCTTGTATTTTCCCTTGGATCTTGTCATTGCTGATCGATTTGATAACGAAGCAGATACTGAAATCATCGACGTTGAAAAAGGGGTTAAACACGGATGGCAAGGAGTGGATATCGGTCCCAAAACGGTTTCCAAATGGCGATTACTCCTTTTAAAAGCACAAATGATTTTTTGGAATGGTCCACTTGGAGTGTTTGAATTTCCCAATTTTTCCAAAGGAACTGAAGAAGTAGCTCAAATTATTGCTATAAGTTCTGCTACAACAATCATCGGTGGAGGAGATTCTGTTGCAGCCATCAATCAGCTGGGGCTGTCCGATCGATTTACCCATATTTCAACGGGAGGCGGGGCTTCTTTAGAATATATCGAGCAAGGGCATCTTCCGGGAATTGATGCTCTAACCGACGTGAATTCGATCTAAAATCTTTTATGAAAAAATCCTCGAAGATCTGGACTTCATCATAAAAGATTTTAGATCGAACTCACGTTAGCCGACAAATAAAATTTTTACTTCTATAATCTTGGTTAAAAGAGATTCTACCCTTTTTTTTATTCTTAAAACAACGTAAAATTGGGCCTTAAGAAGAGAAGATATGTCTTCTACTCCCGAGGGATTTAGCAAGTTGCGCGGATTTCTATGGCCAGTTCATTTTTATGAGCTGCGCAAGTTCGTGCCAATGTTTCTCATCTTCTTTTTTATCTGTTTCAATTACAGCATTCTCAGAGCCACGAAAGATGCCTTGATTTGCACTGCTCCTAATTCAGGTGCAGAAGCTCTCCCCTTTTTAAAAGTCTGGGCTATTCTTCCTATGGCACTACTTTTTACATTTATTTTTACTAGATTATCGAATCGGCTGAGTAAGGAAAAAGTTTTCTATACTATGATGGGTGTTTTCCTTCTCTTTTTTTTCCTTTTTGCCTTTGTTCTCTATCCTTTTAGAGATTATTTACATCCGCACCAATTGGCTGATCGATTGCAAGCCCATTTGCCTGTAGGATTTAGTGGAATGGTTGCCCTTTTCCGCAATTGGACTTTTACTGCTTTTTACATCATGTCTGAAATGTGGAGTACGATGATCATGACTGTACTCTTTTGGGGATTTGCAAATGAGGTGACCTCGGTTAAAGAAGCAAAACGCCATTATGCCCTTTTAGGGATGGGCGCCAATATTGCGACAATTTTATCTGGCCAAGTGTCTACCTTTATTTCTTATCGAGCTTTTGATCCAAAAATTGCTTTAGGAACAGATGCTTGGGGTCAAGCGCTTATTTTGCTCAATATCATCATCATCATTTCCGGATTTTTCAGTATGGCCATCTTTCGCTGGTTGCACTCTAAGGGGCTGGGCTACCCAAAACGAACCTCTTCCTCAGTATCTGCATTAGATGAAATAAAAATGGGCATCAGAAAAAACTTTTCCTATCTGGCTAAATCAAAATATTTAATTTGCATTGCTGTTGTTGTTTTGATGTTCAATATCGCGTTGACCTTAGTCGAAGTGGTTTGGAAAGATCAAGTGAAACAACTATATCCTCATCCCAATGATTTTAATGCGTACATGGGGAAAATCATGACTGGAATTGGCATTGTTGCAACAATTGGAGCGTTTATTTCCGGTTTTATCATTAGAAAGTTTAGCTGGTCTACAAGTGCTCTCATCCCTCCTTTTATCATCCTGGTTACCGGGATTGGCTTTTTCTCCTTTTTACTATTTAAAGACACAACATTTGCTCTGATGGCAACAGCTTTGGGAACCACTCCTTTAGCTGTCGGGGTTTTCTTTGGCTCTTTGCAAAACTGTTTGGCACGAGCTTCTAAATACACATTGTTTGATGCTACAAAAGAACTTTCCTTTGTTCCCTTGAGCAAAGAATCAAAATTAAAAGGAAAAGCTGCGATTGATGGATTTGGCTCTAGGTTAGGAAAATCTGGCGCTTCTATCATTCATCAAAGTCTAATTATGGTTTTTGGGTCTATTTCCTTGAGTACACCTTTTGTTGCCTTAATTTTATTATTTGTCATTGGTGGATGGATTGCAGCTGTCCGCTCATTGGGAAGACAATTCCAAGATTTGGCTGCTAGAAATGAAAAAATTACTATTGCAACACCAGTTGAGGTAAGGACTCTATGAAAAATCAAATCTTTTTGCGATCTTTTCAGGAAAAACTACTTGAAGATAGTACTTTGACTATCTCCTTCGCAGATTTTTCTGAAAATCTCATCAAAAATCTTAGTTTTTTTCATAGATTCCTTACTTCAAGCTGGTGTTGTGGGAAGAAAGAAGAAGTTTTGGTCTCTGCAGGATCATAAGAATGGATAGCCTTGTTGAATTCATAAGAGATCATATTCACCTAGCTCATTGGTACATTTTTGGTGCAATTGTCTTGGCTGGGATGAATTTTCCCATAAGCATTGATTTGATGATGATTATCTCTGCCAGTTTGGCAGCCATTTTTCCTGAAAAAACGGCCTATCTTTTTTTTGCAGTTTTTTTTGGATCTATTTTTTCTGCTTGGGTTTCTTATTGGATAGGAAGAAAATTTGGACCAAAAATTTGTAGACTTCCTTTTTTTTCAAGAATCTTGAATGAAGAAAAAACAGAAATGGTAAAAAATTTTTATGTAAAATATGGGTTTTGTGCTCTCATTATTGGTCGATTCATTCCTTTTGGGGTGCGAAATTGTATCTTCATGTCCTCTGGTCTTACTCAAATGCCTTTTGGTCAATTTGCAATGAGAGATATGATTGCCTGCACCATTTGGGCGGGGAGTTGTTTTCCTTTGTTTTATCTCCTGGGGAAAAATTTTGATCTGCTCTATAATCAATTCAAAACTTGGAATTATTTTCTTTTTGGAGCTTTCACCATAGTCGTAATTGGGGTGATTTGGTATAAGAAGAGAAAAAAAAGAGTTCGTTAAAAAATGGAATAATTAAATCCGTGTTTAGTTTGTCCAATGGCTTATCCATTCTAAGAGCTCCTCTTGCTCTACTATTTCTTTTTGATGATATCCTCTTGCGAATTACTGCGATTATTCTTGCTATGATTACAGATTTTATAGATGGATATTTAGCTCGAAGAAGAAGATCGACAACCCAGTTGGGGGCAATTTTAGATCCAACGATGGACAAACTTTTTGTCTTTATTGCATTTACTGTTCTTTTTTTTGAACATCGCTTAGAGCTTTGGCAAATTTTAGCAATGATTTCTCGAGATTTTGCCTTATGCTTATTTGGACTTTATCTGGCAATGACGGGCAATTGGCAGGCCTATCGCTTTAAAGCAATTCGATGGGGAAAGGTGACAACAGCGCTCCAGTTTTTAGTTCTCATTTGCCTCACCCTCCATTTTTCTGTACCTTCTTTTGTCTATGCAATCTTCATTCTATTTGGATTTTTGGCCTTTGTAGAACTTTTCCAAATCAAAAAGCAAGCCTCAATTACTTAATATAATCAATCTGAATCGATCTTGTTTTAAAGAAGCAATTTTAATATAATTTGTTCTCCTAACTTAAAAGTTAAAAAAATATTTATGTCTATTCCAATTGCAATTCCTTCTGAAGTTTCAAAGTGGGCCTTTTACCTTGGTTCTGAAATTAAAAAACTCCCACTTGAAGCTATCTTGGCTAGTTGTACAGGAGTAGAAAGCATCTTTTACACTTCTTTGAATGTTAACTCATCTAATACGCCTAAACTGGTTAAGTTTATTCGAGAGCAATCTGTAGCTTATATTAATGAAATACAAACTGTATTCAATGCAGTAAATATGGGAGCTAATTTATTAATTTCCATGAAGCTCATGAATGAGATCAATAAAAAATATTCCATTTCTAGGATCAAAATGGCCGGGACATTTTTCACACTTTTTGTGATTAGTAATTTTTTTATATGGCGCCATTACAGGGATTCTGTTTTAGAAACGAAAGATCAAATTCAAGTTTCAACTAGCCGTAGAGTTCAACAAAAAATTGCACAAACCATTCATCTGACACATATTATATTGAATCTTGCTTTAACTTATTTTTCGCAAGGTCGATTTTGGTGTCTATTTAATGCCGTTGGATCTGGTTATAGCTTTTGGAAAAATTCTCAGGTGAAATGGCTTTCATTTTCTAGGACGTTTACTTTTAGCAATCGGAAGGATAACTTTCCAAGTCTTCCGATGTTTTCTAGGATAAGAATTTCTGAGACGAAAATTACATATAATATGATTGTTTTACCTCATTCTGGAAATGAGGTTGATTGTTCTATTTGCTTGGATGAGGGAGCCAGCAATGCTTTCTGCATAAATCACCTTTTTCATCAAAACTGCTTGATTGATTTAGTTACAACGAAAAGTGAATCTTTTGCTAATTCGGCAATGTATATAAGAAAGGATACCAACCGTTATACAAATGGTGCTTATACCGGAACTACTCGCACTTACTCAGTAGATATTCCTCAAGAGAATCTTCCCTCCTGTCCAAATTGTAGGGATTTCCCATTGCAAAATTATTGTGAAATTTTAGTTACGGATGCTGATTATGGTAAATTTAATGCCACTGTGAATATCACAGGTAGGAATTTTAATAGACAACCGCTTTTTGAAAGGCTCTATCTTGCTTATAATATCGCTCAAGCTGGTCTTTCTTATTTGCAGAAGTATCCAGAATTAGCAGCCACGATCTATAAAATTCAGCAATTTATCATGGTTTTTGATATTGCAGGTCTTGCATCTACAATCTATTTTCTGCACGAAAGGATGAGAGAAAAATTCAGGGAAATGGATACAGCACAATTCGAAATTTTCGCTGCTTTTACTGGTGTTGCTCTAGCAGCTTTATCCTATTTGGCGGTTTTAGCTATCAACTCCTATTCAAGGCCTAATCTGATCTTAAAAGATATTCTAGGCAATTTGCAAATTTCTCCTGAAATACTGCAAAAAACAAAAATTAGTTGGGGCTCTCCTCTTGTTTATCAGGCTATGCAATGGCTCTACCTCTGCAGAATGGTTACTAGTTTTGCCTTATCTTTTTTCTCTAAAAATCAAACACTTTGCTTATTGAGTGGAGCAGCTCAATCTTTTAGTCTATTTAATATTTCAAAATTGCGATGGATTAAGTTTGTGCAAGATTTAGAGTGGCCTCTCAAAAAAGTTGTTTCGGCTGAAGGTAAACTAGATCCTTCTGTAAACCAAACCAGTTTAAAAAATCTTACGATAAACTCTGAGTTTATGGTACATCCTCCTTGCTTAAATGAGCCCACTCACCTTCAATCGACTGTGAAATCAATTTATGATTATATGGATAAATTATTCCAAAAAAGCTTTTGGAAACGCTACTGGACGATTTATATGACAAATGGAGTTGAAACCAAAAGAGAAATGACCTATAGCGTAGATTTAGTTAACAGTTCTTTACCTCCTTGTGCATGCACTCTTGAACCTCATTTAATAAATATCTGGTTGACTGGTGTTGATGCTACTTATGGGTGGGTAAAGATCAATCGTGACTTTAAATAAAAATTTCTGCTGTTGCTTTGCGATGATCTAATTGAGTAAGGGGAAGTAGCTCATCCAAAGAAATTTCCTTGCATGGATATCGATTTTGCAATTCTCTCTCAATGGGCTCGATGAAATGGGTTTTGCTTGGGAAAAAGGAGGAGAGAGTGCAGAGAAAATCTCCATGATTTCTTCCCTCTCGATAGGCAGGAGTTTTTTTAGGATAGAGAAGGTAATCCATCCTTTCTTTTTTGAAATCCCAGAGGAAGGTCGAGTGGTGAATCCAACGATCTTTGCGAATATATTGAGCATTTCCCCCGCATTTTTTTTTGCCGATTACATAGTCGTTTTCTCTTACATGAAACTGATCTAATTCAAATGCTTTTTGATAAAATCCTTCTGTCCAGAGCAAGATTTTTTCTGGATAAAGGGGAAAAGAATGGAGCTGTTTTTGACAGATAAAAGAAACAAAGATTGTATCTTCATCTACAATTACGGTTCCACCGCCGCTAAATCTCTTGATGATGGGGATAGGAAAATTTTTGTAGTTTTCTGAATGGATGAAGTCATGAGCTTTTCCTGAAATGCCCATTACGATTGCAGGTATAGAGCCTTCATTGATGATGCAAAAGTTGCGAAGATCTGATCGAAGGAGCGCTTCTTCTAATTGCAGCTGCTTATAGACGGGATAGTTTTTTAGTTTCAATAAATACATCTTTATTTTCTCTTTAAAGCTACGAGAATGATGGAAAGATCAGCAGGAGTAACTCCTGAAATTCTCGATGCTTGTCCAAGGGTTGAGGGTTTGTGTTTTTGTAATTTTTCCCTAGCTTCTGTCCGAAGCCCTGTCACTTTGGAATAATCAAAACTTTGCGGAATTGGAAGAGATTCCATTTTTTTCAATTTGAAAACCTCCTTTTCCTGTCTTTGAATATAGCCAGCAAATTTCAAATTCCATTCGATTTGTTGGTTGATTTCGATTCCAAAGTCTTGAACGAGCTGAGGAAATTGAGAAAGCAAATCTCGATATTGAACTGTCGGTCGGGCTAAATATTGCGCAAGAGAGGTAGATTTTCCCTCAATATTTTTATGCATTTTTTGGAGAAAATCCGTTTGCAGCTCGATCATCCGTTGTTTTTCTACTGTTTTATCAAAACGACTTTGTTCAATTAGGTCAAGTTCATAACCAATGGGTCTTAGTCTTAAATCTGCATTGTCCTGGCGCAAAAGCAGCCGATATTCAGCTCGACTCGTAAACATTCGATAAGGTTCATCTAACTCTTTAGAAATGAGTTCATCGATCAATACACCGATATAAGCTTGAGACCGGTCTAGCGTAAATGGAGATCTTCCACGCACTTGATTTGCACCATTGATTCCAGCGATGATTCCTTGAGCTGCTGCCTCCTCATATCCCGTTGTGCCGTTGATTTGCCCTGCAAAAAATAGCCCCTTAATAATTTTTGTTTCCAATGTGGAGTTGAGAGATCCACTTTTCACAAAATCATATTCAATTGCATACGCAGGTCGCATGATTTCAGCTTTCTCAAGACCTGCAATAGAATGAACTAGCTCTAACTGCACATCAAAGGGAAGGGAAGAGGAGATCCCATTGGCATAAATCTCTTCCGTATTCAACCCTTCAGGTTCCAAAAAGATTTGATGTCTTTCTTTATCTTGAAAGCGGACAATTTTATCTTCGATAGAAGGGCAATACCTTACTCCTATCCCCTTGATAATCCCAGAATACATCGGGGATTGATGGAGATTTTCTAGAACGATTTCTTTCGTCTTTTCATTTGTATAGGTGATATGGCAACTAATTTGAGGAAGAGGAGTAGTCTCTGGTGGATCAAAAGAAAATTGAACTCCTGTATCGCCTTTTTGCTCTTCTAATTTTGAGAAATCGATACTCTTTTTGCTGATTCTAGGAGGAGTACCTGTTTTCAATCTTCCAATAGAAAAACCTAGTTCTTCGAGATTTGCAGAAAGATGGGTAGAGGGTTTATCTCCTGCTCTTCCGCCAGGTTGCTCCGATTTTCCAATGTGAATCATTCCTCGTAAAAAAGTTCCCGAAGAGATGATGACTGTTTTTCCCTTATAAATGATCCCTTCTAGAGTAATAACCCCTTCCACTTCACCATCTTTAACCAGCAGTTTTTCAATAGTACCTTGTTTTAAAAAGAGATTTTCCATTTTTTCTAAAGTTTCTTTCATGCGCATTTGATAGAGAAATTTATCGACTTGCGCTCTTGGCGACCAGACTGCAGGACCTTTGGATGCGTTCAACATTCGCCATTGAATGGCAGTTTGATCGGCAATTTTTCCGATGATTCCACCTAAAGCATCAATTTCTCTGACAAGATGACCTTTTGCAGTCCCACCTACAGCAGGATTGCAGCTCAATTTGCCAACGGTATCTAAGTTTATTGTCAAAAGAAGGACGGAGACACCAAGTTTTGCAGCAGCATGAGCTGCTTCACAACCTGCATGTCCTCCACCGATCACAATGACATCAAAATTTTCGGGATAGGTCCACATATAGGGTTTCTTTTTTATACCGAAATGAACTCAAAAATTGGATTTTCGGCTGCGCCAAAGCACCGCAATTCGTCGATCTTAAATGACCTCATATTATTAATATTAGATCATTTAAGATCGGCAAATTTCGAAAGCTTTCGCGTTGCCCAAAACCAATTTTTGAGTTCATTTCGGTATACCACAGAGAGCACAGAGTACACAGAGAAAAAATCGAATTTATAAAAAATATTTGGAAAAAAAGTTTTTAACTTTTTTTATGGCGATCTCGGCGTCTTCTTTTTTTGCGCTTGTGTCTAGCTATTTTAGCTCGACGCTTCTTTTTTACAGATGACATAATTTATCCTAATCAATGGAGTTAATGTTAAATTAGACTGCAATTTCTCCCAAGATTAAATTTAATTCTTGAATCATTGCATGCGTAGAATTTTGATAACGGATAAGACTTAGAGCAATTTTCCTCAAATCAGAGGTCATTGCTTCCTCAGGACGAAATGTCTCAGCAGCAGACAAAAGAGAGATGTTTTCAGGAGCGCCTGGAATAGAAAGGTGGTGAATCAAAATATTTTGAATTACCTCGCCTGCGTCTTGTAAATTTTCTTGAAACATATCAACTTTTTAAATTTTTTGCTTGAAGGGATAGGGGGTTTAGATCTTGGATTGTCTGCGCAAGTCCCTGGAGAAAATCTTTATGATCGACAAGTTGCGGTTGTAACAGTAGCTGCTGAACTAAATCGATAAATTTTTTTGTATGCGATGTCAATTGATTCGACAACTGTTTTATATCTAGTTGTTCTAGGGAAGGGAAAAAAGGGCCTTTATCGCCAACTGGTTCAATCATTAACCCCATCTATATGTATAAAAAATTAACTTGTCAAGAAGGTCTGATTGCTGTCTTTTTCCACGCAAGATATTCGTCCAATGTTCCTTGAAACGGGTGGATCCCATCTTCTTCAAAGGCAAAAATTCGATTTATTCCACGGTTGATTAAATCTCGGTCATGGCTTGCAAAAATGATTGTTCCCTTATAATCTTGCAGTGCCCATCCCAAAGCGGAAACTGCTTCTAAATCTAAGTGGTTATTCGGTTCGTCTAAAATGAGAACATTTGTATTGCAAAGCATGAGCCCTCCCAAGATAAGTCTCGCGGCTTCTCCTCCCGAAAGGTGTTTGAGTTGCTTGAACGCATCATCTCCGGAAAAAAGCATTTTTCCAAGGATGCTGCGAATGTCTTGATCATAGACATTTTCCCTTCTATTTTTTAACCAATCGAAAATGGTCATTTCGCTATTTTTATTGAGGGTATCTGTATGATTTTGCGGAAAATATCCAATTTCTACCTGATGGCCAATCTCGATTTTTCCCCGATCTTGAGGAAGGATTCCCGCCATCATTTTCAGCAGGGTAGTTTTTCCTCTTCCATTGTTTCCAATCACCCCTATTTTATCCCCCCGAATAATATCCGAAGAAAAATGGCTGATCACACCAGTTCCGTCATAGCTTTTAGAAATATCTTCTATTTTAAATACGAGCTGTCCCGAAGGTTTTTCAGGAGGATAAAATCGAATGTAGGGTCTTTGAATATTGGATTTTTTGAGTTCAGTTGGTTGAAGTCGATCGATCTCTTTTAAACGAGATTGGACCTGGCTAGCTCTTGTTCCCGCGCTAAATTTTGCAACAAACTCGCGCAGCTGCGAAATCTTTTTCTCCCGATTCTTATTTTCCTCTTCCGTTCTTTGTCTAACTGACGTTTTTGCAACGACCATCTCATCATAGTTTCCGGGATAGAGGATGATGGTTTCATAATCGATATCGGCAATGTGAGTGGCAATTGCATTGAGAAAATGTCTATCGTGGCTGACTACAATTAATGTTCCATGGTAGTTGGTGAGAAAATTTTCTAGCCAGCTTATCGATTCGAGATCTAAATGGTTTGTCGGTTCGTCAAGGATGAGTGCTTTGGGCTCACCAAAAAGAGCTTGGCATAAAAGCACCCTAAATTGACGATCAATGGGAATGGATTCCATGGTTAGCTTGTGCAAATTGGATGGAATCCCCATACCCAAAAGCAGAACCTCTGCTTCGGACTCAGCTGCATACCCATTTTCTTCAGAAATGGTTTCTTCTAGTTCTCCTAAGCGGATCCCAACCTCATCTGACATCTCTGCTGCATAGAGTTTTTCTCTTTCTTCCAGTGCCTTCCAAAGAGGTGAGTTTCCCATAATGACTGTATCAATCAAAGAAAAATTTTTAAAGTCTTCAATATTTTGTTTTAAAAAGCCAATTTTTTCTGGCTTGGAAACGTAGCCAGATGTTGGCTCTTCGATTTCCATGATGATCTTAAGAAGAGTGGATTTTCCAGCCCCATTTGGACCGGTAAGACCATAGCGGCAATCATTATTGAAAGTAACAGTCACATCATCAAAGAGAACCCTACTGCCAGCTTTTTTTGAAATCTCATTTAAGGTAATCATAGTGATAACTACTATATCAAAAATATGGCTATAAAAGAATTTATTTCTCGCTTTATTTCACATCTGGAACTGGTCAAAAATTTCTCTATCCATACCCTGCGCAATTACAAAATAGATTTGTCAGATTTTTTCTCTTTCCTTGAAAGAGAAGGATTTTCCCAAGATATTCAACAGATTGATAAAAAAAAGATCCGACTTTATTTAGCCAGACTCTCAGAGAAAGAAGTAGCAAAAAGAACCATTTTGCGAAGACTTGCCTGTTTGCGCTCTTTTTTTAAGTATCTAGCCAAGGAAAAAAAAATTGAAAAAAATCCCCTCGACGAAATTGAAACACCCAAACTGGCAAAACGATTGCCCTCACCCTTAACGTATTTTCAAGTGGAGCAGTTTTTTGGGCAACCTGATGTGAAAACCTACCTTGGACTGCGCGATCGATGTTTGATGGAACTTCTCTACAGCTCCGGACTTCGCATCAGTGAAATCGTCGGATTAAATCGCAAGGATCTCGATTTGCAAAATGGACTTATTCGCATTTATGGAAAGGGAAAAAAACAGCGCAATATTCCCATCACAAAAAATGCCACGAAATGGCTTTTAGATTATTTGAGTCACCAAGAAAGAGAGTTAAAAGGAGAAAAACACCTGCCGCAAAAAGATGAAAGTGCAATTTTTTTAAATAAATGGGGTACGAGAATTTCCCTTCGCTCCATCGATCGATTATTTCAAAAATACTTGCTGCAAAGCGGCCTTGCAGCAACCATTACTCCGCATACGATTCGCCATACCATTGCTACCCATTGGCTGGAAAAAGGAATGGATCTCAAGACGATTCAGACAATTTTAGGCCATAATTCTCTTTCCACTACAACCGTCTACACTCACGTTTCAACAAGGTTGAAAAAGGAGGTATATGACAAAACACACCCCAGAGCAAAGGAGAAAGGCTAAAGGCTAAAGTATAAAGGCTAAAATTAGAGGATTTGCTTTTTTGTCTTTTTTGAAACTGTAATTAAAATAGCTTTAATTTCTTTCACTTCCTGCAACAACTCCTTGAGCTGTTTTTCTGATACAATTTCTGACAAGACCAATAGCTCTAGCCAATAACCCGTCTCTTCAAGTTCCTGTAAACCGACATCAATTTTCGTGACAAACTCATTTTTAGATCTTGCCCTCATTCCCTCACGATAATGTGCTTCAACAGACGTTCCACTGCGCAAAAGCTGTTTACCAATCACTTGAGCTTCTATAGTCTTCGGCAAAGCAGAAAACAGCTTAACTATTCTTAATGCAAAATCCTGCGTTCGCTTTGATAGTTCTTGCATCTCTCTTCTTTTTTAGCCTTTAGCTTTTATACTGTAGCCTTTAAAAAGGTGGGGAAAGCTGTAAGCCGGATTTTGTCTTGAGCAACCATTCCTCTAGGAGCTTTGTCGCCAAAGCCCGCAAGCGAATTTAAGCGTGCACCGTAAGCGCGGAGATCGCAAAAAGATGCACTATCTTGCTTCAGATAGGGTTTATAACATCTTGCATTTCTGCAAAATGGTTGACTCCTAAAGCCAACATTTTCATCCTGTCTATAAAAAACTTTATAGCGGGGTATTTTCTGTTATACTTTCCGTAGCCTTAAATTCCAGCCTTCAGCTTGGCTTCGGCCTTTTTAGCCTTTAGCCTTTAGCTTTTAGCCTTTAAATTCAGCTCCCAGCCTTTCGCTGGTATCCTCTCCTGTGAAGTCCAGACTTTCCTCTCTCAAGGTGAGAGCGGTTGCCTGCTTTCCCCAGGGGATCAAGCATAATTCACTATGCTTTTTATGAATAGAATAAAAAAAAAAGTTACAAATCATTAAAGATTAAATACTTATAACATTTATCTTCTATTTAAATTAATTTGTAACTATTTTTCATTTTTGATATAATAATTTCTTTAATAAGTAAATTAATGAATAATTTCTATGACGATAATAACTAATAATGATGATTTATTTTCTACTATACCAAATGAACTAATCGCCCATATGTTCTCTTTTCTAAAAGCAGAAAATTGCACAATACGACAGGTTTGTAAATTATGGGATGATTTAGCAATCCCATTTCTTAATCCGAATTGTGAAAAGAAGGAAGTGAAAACATGGTTAGAAGCAACTATAAAATCTGGGTATATCAATCTTGCTCTCAAATTAATTAACTCTAATAAAAAGATAGATCTTTCAGCAAATGATAATGAGGTGATTCGATGGGCAACCATAAATAATCATATTGAAGTAGTGAAAGAGTTGCTAAAAAATCAAAGATTCAATCCTGCAGTAAACAATAATGAAGCGATTCAATTGGCAAGCCAATATGGTCATATTGAAGTGGTGAAAGAGCTGCTAAAAGATCCAAGAGTAGACCCTTCAGCAAACAATAACTATGCAATTAGGGTTGCAAGTGCAAATAGCAATATTGCAACAGTAATAGAACTATTAAAATATCCAGTAGTCGATCCTTCAATAGATGGGAACTATCTGATTCGATGGGCAACCATAAATAATCATATTGAAGTAGTGAAAGAGTTACTAAAAAATCAAAGATTCAATCCTGCAGCAAACAATAATGAAGCGATTCAATTGGCAAGCCAATATGGTCGAATTGAAATAGTGAAAGAGTTACTAAAAGATACAAGAGTAGATCCTTCGGCAAACGATAACTATGCAATTCGGAATGCAAATGGACATCTTGCAGTAAGGATAGAGCTGTTAAAAGATCCAAGAGTCGATCCTGCAGCAGATAATGATACGGTTCTTCGGCCGGCAAAAAAATCTAAGAAGTAAAGCGCCTTTAACTTTTCAACTTAGTCCTCAGTCTTTCACTGGTATCCTCTTCTGTGAAGTCCAGACTTTCCTCTCTCATACGAGAGCGGTTGCCTGCTTTCCCCAAGAAATAAAGGATAATTCACTCTGATTAATAAGGATATAATAAATTTTTTTAAAGATAATTTCAAGATTTTTAGTAGATTAATACTCGTATTTTTGATAAAATTATTGCAGTGATAAACCATTTTTTAACTAAATAAGTTAATTCATAAATAACAATGTCAACAAATCAAATACCTGCTATTCCTAAAGAAATTCTTGGTCCTTTCATATTTTCTTATCTAAAGAAAGAGGATCGTAGCATAAGACTGGTTTGTAAATTATGGAATGAATTGGCATTGAAATATTTCACATTGGATAGCAAAGTCATAACAAATTGGTTAGACAAAGCCATAAAATACAAAGATGAAAATTTTGCAATTAATTTGATTTCGAATATCAATATTAATCTTCAAACAAAGAAGAAGTTTGAAATTCAAATAATTCAATTGGTAGCTAGAAGAGGTAATCTTATTGCAATGGAAAAGCTTCTTGGGGATCTTAAAATAGATCCCTCAGTAGATGAAAATGTGGCAATTCATGAGGCTGCTTTCAATGGTCATCTTGAAGTAGTAAAAAAGTTGCTAAAAGACACAAGAGTTAATCCTTCAGAATCACGACTGTGGAGTGTGCCACTAGATTCTGCAATTGGAGCCGACCATCTTGAAGTAGTGAAAGAGCTGTTAAAAGATCCAAGAGTCAACCCTACTAAGGGTGAAATTCAATGGGCAAGTGAACATGGGTGTATTGAAATGATGAGAGAATTGTTAAAACATCCAAAAATCAACAAACTTGAGATCTTGATTTGGGCGTGTGAGAAAGGTTATATTGCAATAGTGAAGGAGCTGATAAATTCTGGAATCGATCTAAACAATCCAGAAGTCGAATCTGGAATCGATCCTTCCATGAATCACAACATTGCAATTGAAGTGGCAAGTAAATATGGTCATCTTGAAATAGTGAAAGAATTGCTAAAAGATTCTAGGGTTGATCCTTCAGATGACTATGTTAAGACAAATGGTGCAATTCTATTTGCAAGCGCAAATGGTCATCTTGAAGTGGTAAAGGAATTACTTAAAGATTCAAGGGTAGATCCTTCAGCCAATAACCAAGAGGCTCTTCAATGCGCAATTAAAAATAATTATCTTGAAGTGGTAAAAGAGTTACTTAAAGATTCAAGGGTAGATCCTTCAGCCAATGGTCAAGCGGCTCTAAAAGCAGCAAAAACAAATCGGCGTAAAAAAATAGAGGAAGAACTATTAAAAGATCCAAGAGTTGATCCTTCAGCTCTTAAGCGTGCAACTAAAAGAGCCAAGAAGTAAAATTTTAAAGCTATACTTTTTTAGCCGACTTTTATAAGTAATGCGCACCAACGATGTACCACTTCGAAGCATCTGCTTACCGATCACCTGTGCTTCGGTAGTCTTTGGTAAAGCAGAAAACAACTTAACTATCCTTAATGCAAAATCCTGCGTTCGTTTCGATAGCTCTTGCATCTTCTTCTTTTTAGCCTTTAGCTTTTAGCCTTTAAATTCAGCTTCCAGCCTTTCGCTGGTATCCTCTTCTGTGAAGTCCAGACTTTCCTCTCTCATATGAGAGCGGTTGCCTGCTTTCCCCTGGGAAACTGAAGATAACACTCGTGACCTATAATAACAAGTGATTAAATAATAAATTTATGCCATTATTTTAGTTTATTTGATGAGGCTTTACAGTTAAAGAAACTATCATTATATTTTAAAGAAAAATTATGACGCTATTTGTTAATGTAAATAATGATGATTTATTTATAAAACTTTCAGATAAGGTTATAGGAAATGTATTTTCTTATCTAACTGTAAAAGATCGTAAAATACGGGAGGTTTGTAGACGGTTTAATTCGTTGGCGATTAAACATCTCAATCCGAATAAACCCTGCTTATGGTTTATCAAATCAATAGAATCAAATTATCAAGCTCTTGCAATCAATTTGCTTTCAAATAATCTACTAGTAGATCCTCGTGCAAATAATAATAAAGCAATTCAGATAGCAAGTGAAAATGGCTATCTTGAAGTAGTAAAAAAGTTATTAGAAGATAAAAGAGTCAATCCCTCAGTAAATAATAATTATGCAATTATAAAAGCAAGTGAAAATGGCCATGATCAAGTAGTGGAAGAGTTATTAAAAAATGAAAAAGTAATACCTTATGATGAGAATGACAAAGCACTTCGATTTGCATGTGCAAATGGGCACATTAAAGTAGTAAAAATATTGTTAAAACATCCACTAGTTAATTCTTCAGCGGTATATAATCATTCTATTCGATCTGCAAGCAAAAATGGCCATATTGAAGTGGTGCGAGAGCTGCTAAAAAATCCACTAGTTAATCCTTCAGCAAATAGTAACGAAGCAATTCAACAGGCATGCAGAAATGGTCATCTGGAAGTGGTAAAAGAGTTATTAAATGATAAAAGAGTCAATCCTTTAGCAGATAACAAGCTTGCGCTTCGATTAGCCAGCGAAAATGGCCATATTGATATAGTTGAGTTATTGAATGATACAATAAAGAAAAGAAAAATATTTTGAGGAGGAATATCCTGTGAAGTCCAGGCTTTCCTCTCTCAGTGTGAAGTCTGTTGCCTGCTTCCCCCAAGATAAGGATAATTCACATTATAAAAGGATGGGATGAAAAAAATTTGCAATATATTGAAAATTAAACACTTACTAACTTTTTGATTCGATTAAATTATTTGTGTCCATTTTCATTTTTTGTTATAATAATTTAATGGATAATTATAATGGCAATGTCTCAAATAACTAATAATGATGATTTCTTTTCATTTCTTCCTGGTGAAACTATTGGTCACATATTCTCTTATCTAACTGTAAATGCCCGTAGAATACGAGAGGTTTGTAAGAGGTGGAATTCGTTAGCGGTTGCATTTCTCGATCCGAATATTAAACCAAAATCATGGCTTATACAAGCAATAGAATTAAATCATCAAAATCTTGCGATCAATCTAATTGTATCCAATCTCTTGGTAAATCCTGCAGAAAATAATAACGAGGCGATTCAATTAGGAAGCAAACATGGCCATGTTGAAGTAGTGAAAGAACTGCTAAAAGATAAAAGAGTAGATCCTTCAGCTGATAATAACTATGCGATTCGAAAAGCAAGCGCACTTGGTTATGTTGAAGTGGTGAGAGAGCTGCTAAAACATCCAAAAGTAGATCCTGCAGAAAATAATAATGAGGCGATGAAGCTGGCAGGTAAAAATGGTCATAACGAAGTAGTGAAAGTATTACTAGCACAAACAGACTTAAGGTTAGATTCTTCAGAAAACCCTACTAAAAAACGTAAGACATAAAAATTCCAGCAAATGTTTGGTAGCTGGTGTAGCTCCTTTAAATTTTCACAGATTTTTTTATTTTAATTTAGAATTTGTTACAATGTTTTCATATTTATTTTTTATATATGACAAGTAATAACATTAGTGACATTGGATCGTTTTCTGCCTTCTACAATCCACTTTTTGAAGAACCGGAATTATTTGAAAAGATTTTTTCCTATCTTTCAAAAAAAGAATTGTTAAAGCTTGGATCAACGTGTACCTATTTTAAATGGAAAATCGAAAATCTTTCCAAGAGCTTTTTGAAAGAGGGAATCCCTCAGATCATTTTTGACCAAATAGATAAAATGGAGTCAATTTCTAATGAGGAAAAACAATCCATTTTAACAAGAGTCTATTTTCACCCTCCTCTTGAAAATTCTTGTGAAAAAACAACTTTCGAATTAAAGCAATTTGTTTCTAAAACTTTTAACCTAAAAGAATACCCAATTATTTATTCTGACACGATTCAGTATATTCAGAAGAAAGATGGAAAAACTTTTCACAATATTGAAAAATTCTCTGACCGAGTAGAGTCTAGACAAATTGAAGTGCCTTCCACTAAAGAAGATGTAAGAAGTTGGGTCTTTGCCGATCGATGGTTTACCTTAGAGCCCGATGGGTATGAGAAGAATGCATTGCTGCGTTTCAAACTTGATAAAGAGAATGGTCAGACTGTTGGAATTCTTGAGGTTTCTGCGACCATTAAAGGATTTGTTGAAAAGGTGGCTGTTTTAGATGAAGATAATTTGTGTTTTTTAACAAGACACATTGATGGGATGGGTGGACATAAAATTATCTGGTTGGATGTTTCTGAGAATAAATTAATTGAAAGACAACTTATAAAAGAAGGGCCTACATCTTATTATCTTGCTAAGAATTTCACCAATTTTGAATTCCTATATCCAATAAAAACTGATCTAGGATGGCAGGTTACCTTAGAATTAAATATGGTTGGCAATCATGATTTAGATAAATCGTCTTTTATAATAACTTTAAATAAAGAAAATTATGAGATAATAATTGATTTTAATTATTACATTAAAATTAGTGAAGAACTGCAGTTTAAAGAAGAAAATTTTAAGAAAACTATTAAGATACAAAAAAGAAATGAGAAATCTTTTCTTTTGTCAGTTCTGCCGACAAAATACTTTACTAATTATGTCCAACTTTTCAAGAATCATCTCATTCTGGTTACCCCACATGAATTGCATATCTATAATTTTGAGGGAAAGTGCATTTATCAAATTACAATGGGGGATGGAAATTTAGTGAAAAGGTTAACCGTTGATGGTTATAAGATCTTTATTCATATAGCCAAAGCAGGCATTGGTTTAGACGATATCCATTATCAGATTATCTCTTTAATCTTTCTCCCAACTGAAGGGATAGAAATTTCTAAACGCAACTATTCTTATGGAAAAGATATTTTTTCTTTTTTCTTCTATGGCGATTATCTTCACAAAGCTATGGGAGTGATGGTTCTATGCGTTGGATTATTATCCGCATCGATATTCTATCTTCTAATTAAGAGACTGTTAACGGATTTAGTTTCAGTCGATTTTTCGGTTCTTTCGAGCCGATTTTCGATTCACATCTTGGTGGGCAATATCGACAAGAGTATATAGCTCTCCAAGCTTGAAGTCGAAAAGCGGTCAAAATAATCCAAAAACTCGACGAAAATAAATTCGTTAACAATCTCTAAAGAAAAAATAGGCAAATATTTTTTTATGCGCCGACCATGCGTCTGCGACGGCGTTTGGTAGCTGTGGCTGTTCCTTCCAGGAGTTCGCTTTCTTGCCAGTAGTGGATTCGCGAGCAATGTTCACAAAAGACCAGGTTTTCACCTTTGCGGACGAGATTTTCGTGTTGGGCTGTCAGAACGATGTGGCAGCCGCTGCAGGTTCGGTTTTCGATGGGGACGACGACGCGATCTTTTTTATTTCTTAGGAGTCTTTCATAGATCTGAAGAGTGTCAGGATCGGCAGTTTGTGCCAGTTCATCGCGCTCTTTTTTTAATTGTGACCCCTCATCATTGATCATCTTGATGCTGGCTTGGATTTCATTTTCTAGTGCCTGGCTGCTATGTTCAGAAGTGGTAAGGCTTGCTTTGATTTTTTCCAAAAGCTCTTCTTCCAACACACGTCTATCGACAAGGTCGGAGATTTTTTGTTCGATGAAAATCCGCTCTCTTTCGGCAGAGGTCATTTCTTGTGTCAAGGCATTGAACTCATCGGCTTTTTTGATGTGGTTTTGTTTATCTTCAAGAGATTTTAATCTGATATTGATCTCTTCGATTTTACTTTCAAAGGCACGAATATTTTTATTTAGCTCTTCTATTTCTTTTTCCTTTTCCGTGAGCTGTTGATGGAGCTCCTTTCTAAGCGAGGCAATTTGGTCCAATTCTTTAAATCTCTCTTTTTTGATTCGCATCAGCCTGATCATTTTCATATCTAATTCTTGAATTTGAAGAACGACTTTGAGCACTTCTAACATACTATTCTCACGAATGGGAAAAGATGATAATGTAACCATTTTAGCTATAAACCTCAATAAAAGACAGATTTTTAAAATTTTTCTTTAATGAATTCTTAAGGGGTGAGCGTTATATTAACTATAATGTTAAACAAAATGAGGAATTTTTGATAGTAATAGGAGAAAAAAGATGAAATTTTTAAAAAATTATTTCACAAAAGTCCCTGAGGAAAAAAGAAATTCTGGAGTGGTGGCCTACTTAGCTGCACTGGATCATATTTCATCTTCTTCTCCGTTGGTCGCGCAAAAAATTGTTCAAGAGTTAAAAGATCAGAGGCAATTTATCAAGCTGATCGCTTCTGAAAATTTTTCTTCATTAGCAGTGCAATTGTCTATGGGAAATCTCCTCACCGATAAGTATGCAGAGGGATATCCTCACCATCGGTTTTATGCGGGATGCGATAATGTCGATGCCATTGAAGAGGCGGCAGCTGAGGAAGCAAAAAAAATTTTTGGTTGCGATTATGCCTATGTGCAACCCCATTCAGGCTCAGATGCAAATTTAGTTGCCATTTGGGCATTTTTGCTCCAGCGAGTGCAGAATAAAGAGTTGGAGAAATTGGGGAAAAAATCGGTAGATGAACTTACTCTCAAGGAATATGAAAAAATTCGTACGCTGCTTGTCAATCAAAAGGTAATGGGGATGTCTCTTAACTCCGGAGGCCATCTTACCCATGGATACCGTCACAATATTTCTGCAAAGATCATGCAGTCTGTCCAATATGAGGTGGATCCCAATACTGGACTGATTGACTATCAGGTTTTGCAAAAGCAGGTGAAAAAAGAAAAACCAGCTCTTCTGATTGCAGGATATTCCGCTTATCCTCGCTTGATTGATTTTGCCAAGATGCGAGAAATTGCAGATTCTGTGGGCGCTGTTTTAATGGTGGATATGGCCCATTTTGCGGGACTTGTCGCAGGAAAAGTAATGGTTGGCAACTATAATCCCATCCCTTTTTCCCATCTTGTCACTTCGACAACGCATAAGACTCTTCGAGGGCCAAGAGGGGGGCTAGTTCTTTGCGAGAAAGGGTTTGTCGATGCTGTCAATAAGGGGTGTCCTTTAGTTTTGGGAGGGCCTCTTCCCCATGTGATGGCTGCTAAGTTCATCGCTTTTAAAGAGGCAAATACTTTGGAATTCCAGCGCTATTCCCACCAAATTGTCGCCAACGCTAAAGCCCTAGCAGATGAGCTCATTAATAGAGGTTGTGAGGTATTAACTAAGGGAACCGACAACCACCTAGTAGTTTTAAACGTTCTAAAGACATTTGGGTTGACGGGAAGGCAGTGCGAACATGCTTTGCGCGAAGGGGGATTTACAGTAAATCGCAACTCTATTCCATTGGATCAGATGGGACCTTGGTATGCTTCAGGAGTGAGAATAGGGACTCCTGCTGTTACTACTCTGGGAATGAAAGAAGAGGAGATGCGCCTCCTTGCAAAATTGATCATGGAACTTTTATCCACTTGCAAAGCCACTGAGGTGAATAAAGTTGCAAGTCGTGCAAAAATTATTATTGATCCAACAGTATTGAAAAAGGTAAAAGCAGAGGTAAGGGAATTATTGACTTCATTTCCATTATACCCTGAGCTTATGATTGATTCGGTGGCAACTTACGCTACTTGTTAACAAGGAGAAGAACAATGCCCGATGAAGAAGAGCGAGTAGTAACTCCAAAAAAAATGTCTTCCATAGATGATAAAATCGAAGAGCAACTTTTAAAAGCGAGAAGGATCTTTTTTTCTGATGCGATCGATGATAAGAGCGCAAACGACGCAATTCGCAAACTTTGGTATTTGGAACTGACCGATCCTGGAAAGCCGATTTTATTTGTCATTAATTCCCCAGGTGGTTCCGTTGATGCAGGGTTTGCAATCTGGGATCAGGTCCAGATGATCAGTTCCCCGGTGACTACTCTAGTCACGGGCCTTGCCGCTTCAATGGGATCTCTTTTGAGTTTATGTGCTACGAAAAAGGGAAGACGGCTTGCAACGAAACACGCTCGCATCATGATTCACCAACCGAGAATCATGGGTGTGGTTCAAGGACAAGCTACAGATCTTGCCATTCAAGCAAAAGAAATCATTAAAACGCGCTTGAGAATCGTAAATTTGTATGCGAATGCGACAAAAAAAGATGCAAAAGAGATAGAAAGAGCGATTGAACGCGATGCCTGGTATACACCGGAAGAAGCATTGAGTTTTGGCCTTTTAGATAAAATTGTAACCTCATATTCAGAAATTTTTTAACCTTGAAGTTTGTAAAATATCAAAACTCTGGAAATGATTTTGTTATCGTAGAAGATTTTAAAAGAATATTTCCTTTAGAAAACAGTCTCTTTATTTCTCAAATTTGCAATCGAAAATATGGAGTGGGAAGCGATGGGCTTATTCTACTCCAAGGTTCTCTTTTTACGGACTACCGAATGGTTTTTTTTAATCCTGATGGAAAAGAAGCTTCCCTATGTGGAAATGGGTTAATCTGTTTAGCAGATTTCATTTCGCGTCTTGGAGAAAAAAAAAGGGAATTTTGTATTGAAGGTGCAAGTGGAATGGTGCCGGTTAGATTTGGAAAAGAAAAAATAGCAATTTCTCTGGAAGTTCCAAAAATACTCTCTTGGAACCATTTTTTCCCTACCATTGGCCTTACGGGATTTGTTGTAGATATCGGTGTTCCTCATGGAGTAATATTTGTTCCTGACATTGATGAAATTGATGTGGATAAAAAAGGAAGAGAAATTCGATGGAGCAGAGAATTCCAACCTGAAGGAATAAATGTCAATTTTGTCCAAACCATTTCTCCTAAAGTATTAAAGATTCGAACGTATGAAAGAGGGGTAGAAGGCGAAACTTTATCCTGTGGAAGTGGAAATGGTGCTGCTGCCTTTGTAAAAAGCCAGCTAGATAAAAGCCAGGGTCAATTTTCTATCGCTATTTCATCTGAGGAAACCATTGAAGTCATTGTGGGGAAAAAGATAGAAATTTTAGGAAAACCAACTCTTATCTTTGAAGGAAGAATCTATCTTTAGAAAATTTACAGTTTATTTTCAGATAGATATGACATGGCATAGATGGTGAAAATAAAAATAAATTTTTTGTAAATTTTCTAAAGATAGATTCGAATATGGACTTCTCTTCTTCCGATTTGAAAATAGGAAAGCAGCTCGTTTTAAAAAAAAAGGTAAAAAGCCCTCTTTTTTCTGGAGGGACTTATCAGGTAGAAGTTACTGAAGCTAAAGAAGCAATTTGGCCTTTTCTTCAATTAGGAGAAGAGGGAGAAATTTTGGATGCTTTTTGCACCTGCGAAAAAGCAGAAAAAAAAAGAAGCTGTGAACATTTAGCCGGTGCATTTTTAAAAATCATGGGGTCAAATGGGATCCCATTGCATGTTCGATTTCGAGATAGTTTTTGGAATGGGATTTGTTGGGCAGCAAGCCAAAGATATGGCTATGAAGCCCACTTTTTGAAGACAGATAAAGGGGAATTTCGAATCGATTCTCCGCAAAGAGAATCTGTGATCATTTTGCAGCCTCTCAATCAAAAAGGGAAAAGAAAGCTTGAGGAGATTCTTTTTAAAAGGCCGATTGAAACAGAAGCCACTTCATTAAAATTTTCAAAACTCTCTTTTGAAGAATTAGAATTATGGAAACAGGGAAGACCTACGGAGAATTTACGCTATGAACTTTCCTTTTGGTCCGATCTTGCTAAATGGTGGATGGAACTACAAGAAACAGGAAAATCTTATCAGATCGACTTTTTAGATGCAGATGAGTTTTCTCTGCCGAGTTGGCTTGTTTTTTCCTTTGATGAAATAAAGGGGAAGTTTTTTGTTTTTCGCGAGGATTGGCTGCATTTCATTCCCACACTTGCTACCGTGAAAACTACGCTAAAAGTCTTTTTTACAGGAAAAAAAGAGATCGAAAAAATCACCTACGATCCTTCTACTCGCAAGTTTTTCATTAAATTTTTTTCTAAGGAAAAAAAATTTCCTCCTTTTCCCTCTGAAAAAATGGTCGAAGTCGATGGTTGGATTTATCTACCAAAAATAGGCTTTTTCCCGAAAACCATTGATCCTCTTCTGCAAAAAGAAGAAATTTCACAAATCGAAATCGCTGATTTTCTAGATCGACATAGTAGAATTGTGAAAAAGTATTTAAAGAGAGAACAGCTTTATACTGAGCCTGTTTCCGTTCAATATGAGCTGTTTTTTGATGAAAAGCAGTATTTGCATATTCGAGCTTATCTATTTGAAAAGGGGGATTTGACATCTCCTCAATCTGCTCTATTTGGAAAATATGGGTATCTTCCGGGAAAAGGATTCTATATTTTGAGGAGTCTTTTGTTTGGGCAAATTGAAAAGGTCATCTCTAAAGAAAAAATCTCTGATTTTGTCAATCGATATCGCTTATGGCTGCAATCATTTGAAGAATTTCAAATCCATGTGTCAGCTGTGGGAATACAGCTTGCTTATCGAGTCAATCAAGAGGGGACTTTGGAATTTTTCAGTCGTACAGATTTTACAGAAGAAAAGGAAAGCATCATAGAATTTGATGAATGGATTTACGTCAAAGGCAAGGGATTTTATGCAAAAGCAGTTACTAAAACCCCTTCGCGAATTACCCCTTTTACAAAAGTTGCAAAAGAGGATGTTTCTTCTTTTATTCACCAAAATTTTGAGGAATTAGAGACGATTCCTGGGTTTTTTAGCCCTTTTTCTCCTATTGAAAAAGTAGGTCTTATTATTTCTTTAAATAAAAGGGGAAGAATTCAAGTATCTCCCAAATTTTTTTTTCGAAAAAACTACCGTCCAGAACAGGTAAAAATTTTTGGCGATTTTACTTTTGTAGAAGGAGAAGGGTTTGCGAGAATTCTTCTCACAAATCTTCCTGAAGAATATCGACAAGAAAAAGAAATCGAGTTCATTTTAGAAGCCTCCTTTATCAGTTATGAACTGGAGAGGTTACAACCCTATATTCTTTCTCTTGACAATCGCCTTCGAAGAGCAGAAGAGATCAATGTAAAACTAAACAGCATTAAGAGAGATTTTCAATCAAAAGTTGGTCCTTGGATTTGCGAATTCGTGTTAGAGACAGAAATAGGAAAAATTTCTCTTTTTGAAATATGGAAGGGAATGCAAGAGCGAAAACATCACCTGTTTAGTGAAGCGGGTACGATTATTCTTAAAGACAATCGGTTTATCTGGCTTAAGTCAATTGGGAAGAAAAGGTGGCTCAAAAATGGAAAATTGGTTCGTTTAACGACAATGGAGTGGCTTAAAGTTTGTGCAATTGAAGAAATCGAACCTCCTATTCAAGAGACCAAACTTGCCATAGCTAGCAGGAAATTATTAGAACAATTTCAAACATATGAAACAATTGAAACGCTGGATTTATCCGGTCTCAAAAGTCTGCTTAGACCATATCAACAAGTTGGAATCAAATGGCTCTTTTTTTCCTATTGTTATGGTCTTTCCTGTCTGCTTTGCGATGAAATGGGACTTGGAAAAACACACCAAGCTTTGGCTCTTATCGCTGCTTCTAGAAATCTCTTTCAAAATAGAAAAAAAATATACCTTGTTGTTTGTCCCACCTCTGTGATTTTTCACTGGCAAAAACTGATCGAACAGTTTTTACCATCGCTTAAAACCTATCTTTTTCATGGAGGACAGAGAAAAATTGATCTATTTTTGAAAGGAGATTTTGAACTTTTATTGACTTCGTATGGAATTGTAAGAAGTGAAATTGGTTCCTTAAAAAATCTCTTTTTTGAAATTTCCATTTTTGATGAGTTGCAAATTGCCAAAAATCCTAGATCGAGAACCTATCTCTCTTTGAAAAAAATCCAGGCAAAAATGCGGCTTGGGTTAACGGGAACGCCGATTGAAAATAGACTTGCTGAATTAAAAGCACTATTTGATTTGATCCTTCCTCAATATCTTCCTCCGGAATCCCAGTTTCGTCAATGGTTTATCAATCCGATTGAAAAGGAAAAAGATGAAGAGAAAAAAAGACTTCTTTCTAGACTCATCCGCCCTTTTCTTTTGAGAAGGAAAAAATCTGAGGTTTTATTAGAACTCCCTGAAAAAACCGAAGAACTGGCCATATGTGAACTTTCTGAGGAGCAGAAAAAGATCTATCGAAACCTTCTCTTGGAATATCAAAATCCCATTCTTGAAAAATTAAAAGAGACGGCTGGTCCTGCTCCTACTGTTCATATTTTTGCTCTGCTTTCCAAATTAAAACAGATATGCGACCATCCCTGTCTGATTACAAAACAAATTCACCTGTATGAAAAACACCAGTCTGGAAAATGGGATCTTTTCGTCGAACTTTTGAGTGAAGCGAGAGAAAGCGGCCAAAAAGTGGTCGTCTTTTCACAATATCTAGATATGCTCGATATCATAGAGCTTTATCTCAAGAAAAATGCAATTGGTTATGCCTCTATTCGGGGATCAACCATAGATCGAAAAACCCCTCTCATTCAATTTAAAGAAGATGCCTCTTGTGAAATTTTTGTAGGATCGCTTCAGGCCGCAGGGGTGGGGATTGATCTCATTACCGCTTCTGTTGTGATCCACTACGACCGCTGGTGGAATCCCGCTAAGGAAAATCAGGCCACAGATCGCGTCCATAGAATTGGACAAAGTAGAGGGGTCCAAGTCTTCAAATTAATCACTAAAAATACAGTCGAAGAAAGAATTCATGAACTCATCGAGGAAAAAACCGCTCTTCAAAAAGGGATCTTGCACTTTGACCAAGAGGATCAGATCAGCGGGGTGGGAAAAGAGGAGTGGCTAGCTCTCTTTCGCAAGCTCAATAAAGATATAATCAATTTATAATCAGTAATTTACACAATTATTAAGATTTCTTTATAATAATTGAACGTTTTGTTATAATTTATTTATTAAAATTTAAAGTTTGATTATGGTTGATTCAGTTCATTTTACAAAAATCGATACTAAGATCGATAACTTTATACCGCATGAGAATCGGTCTTGGATTTCCGACTTCTTTCACAAGATTCTAGAATTTTTAAACGACTTATTCTCAGGATCTTATAAAAATCAATCCCATTTAGCTTCTAAAATAACGAGCCTTAACGGCACAGCTACACATAAACAAGAACAGGCAAAGCTGGAAAAATACATTCAAGAAAATTGCCCCTCCTATCCAATTGAGGAGGTCTTAAAGATCGTTGAGAAGGGAAGAGAAGCAGTTCAAGCGATTCTACAGCAAGAATCATCGGTAGAATATCTTCCTCAAAAAGAAAAAGAAAAATTAATCCGAGAAAAAGAGAAATGGATTTTTTTCCTTCAAGGCGAGCTCGATGGGTTGAAGAAGGGATATGGCGTGATAGAGAACAGAGACCAAGTAATCAGGATAATAGAAGAATTGATTCCTTCTCTTCACAAAGAACAGGAGGAGCTGAAAAAGGTAGCAATACGGACACTTTCTTCTGAAGAAAAAGCAAAATTGGTCCTTCCCATTTTTTGGTATTTCCTCTCTCTTGCCATTGAAAAGGATCAGGCTTTTAGTAAAGGATTGATGCGCATTCATGATCCCGATAACAGGATTATCCAATTTCTTCTCTCAGCTGAAGGAGTTTATGAGAGGGGTTCTACCCATTTTAGCTCTCTTCGTAAAGAGCAAAGGGAATTTAAAAAGGGATATGGCTTTGATGTAAAACCAGAAAAAGGAGAAATCCGCCTTCCAGGGAAATTTAAAACAATTCATTTTGGCGAAATAGAGTGGCATGAGGGGTCAAGCTGGCTTTTTATGAAACCTGAAATAGCTGGCACAAATAGTATGAAAGATAGGATAGAGCATGGTTTTACCTATCTCGAAACTCGTTTATCCCATTTATCCGGAACAATTCACAAACAGGGAACAAGAAGAGAACATCTTCCAAAAGAGTTCGAAAAACAGTTTGACAATTTTATCAAAGAATTTCCCCTTTCTACATCTGAATTGGAGGCTCTAAAAAAGAGCAAATCCTTGTATGGAATCTCAGCAATCATTGATTTCCTTGTGGAGTATCAAAAGAATAAAGATAGCAAAATTGATATGAACCGAAGAATTTTATTGAATGAATTTTTGAGGAGTTTGTTACTAAAATATGATCATATTTTTTATAGAAGTGGCAACGAGGTAATTCTCTTTCCAGAAGAAGTTGAGCAGCAATTCTATTCTACAGCTTGGAGTTTTAAAGGAATAGAAAATCAGGAGCGACCTTATCAAGATTTAGCAAAAGAATCTCTAAAAAAATTAAAAAAGCAATTTCATAAACTTCTAATGGATGATGGAAAAAAGATATTAGAACATCGTGAAAATGAAGGGATGTTAAAAACCCTCTTTATTTTTCACTCTGCTGGTCTCTTTTCTAAAGAAGATGAGAAATTTGAAACACTTGCACTTTTAAGACATGCAACAAAACCGGAAGAATTTATCGCACAATTGCAAAGGGTAAAATCATTTGGAAAAGAGACAATTTTATTGCCTATATCGTTTATTCAATCCTTAAAAGAAAACAGTGCAAATGAAATGGTCGATTTAGTGAATAAAGATTGGCCAAGAATCGGAACAAATGGAGAATTTGAGCGCTATATCAATGGAAATTTATTTTATCCTAATAAGGTTAAAAATGTTTCTGCTCATTTATATGGAATTATTTCTAATTCTATAAAATCTTTTTCTATTCCTTCTGAAAATAGGCATAAGAAAGTGATAGAGATTATGGCTCTTCTCAATCAGACGATATTCAATAAGATTTTTTCCTATTTTTCAAAGCTCTTGGTTTCTGCAGAATCAAATTATTTTATCTCAGCCAGAAGTTTACGTTTAGATCTGAACACCTTCGATCTGGATACCTTAGATCTAGACACCTTAAACCTGAATACCTTAGATGTGAGTACCTATAGGGAATTGAAAATTAAAATAAATTTTAAATTTGACTTTATGAGTACTAGTGGAGAAGGTATTCTTGGACCTGTCCTAGATGTTATTCTTGAAGTAGAGTATACTCCTACAGGATTTCCCATTACAAAACTTACATGGGCAATCGATTAAAACTTCATGTCTCAGGTTATTAAAATTGCGATTGTCGGCAGACCTAATGTTGGCAAATCGGCCATCTTTAATCGTCTCTGTCAAAAGAGAATTGCCATCGTAGATGCAAAAGAGGGAGTTACCCGAGATCGCATCTATGCGCAAGGGGAATGTTTTGGCACTCCTTTCATTGCAATCGATACGGGGGGGATTGATCCTCATTCTAAAGCAACTTTTCAAAAACAGATTTTGCAGCAAACAGAAAAGGCCATTGAGGAAGCAGACTTATTTGTTTTTGTTGTGGATGGACATGCTGGTCCTATCCAATTGGATGAGGAAATTGCGAAAAAGCTCCATAAGACAAATAAAAAAATTATTTTAGCAGTCAACAAAATAGACCGTCTGGATGAGCTCCATCTCATCCATCAGTTTCACAACTTAGCCATTCCAACCATTGTGGGAGTGTCTGCTTTGCATGGATTTCAAATTGCGGAACTCATGGAAACTGCTTTAGAAGGAGTGGAAGCGGATTCTCATGAAATTATTCCAACGGATTCGATCAAAGTTGCCATTGTAGGAAGGCCAAATGTGGGAAAATCCACTCTACTTAACTTTCTTTTCAATGAAGAGAGATCTCTTGTGGATGCTAAGCCGGGAACAACACGTGACCCGATCGATGTAACCATTTCAGTTGATGGAACAAATTTTACCTTTATCGATACTGCTGGGATACGACGCAAAAAGAGTGAAAGTGATGTGATCGATAAATTTGCTGCGATTCGAACAAAAGAGGCGATAGAAAGGGCTGATATTTGTCTTCTTGTTGTCAATAGTTTAGAGGGGATTACATCAGCGGAAAAACGAATTGCAAAAGAGATAGAAGAATTGGGGAAAGGATGCATCGTTCTTTTTAATAAATGGGATCTTACTCATGGCAAACGGATGGAACATTGCAATTTAGCCCTGCAAGACGAGGTCGCCTTTTTGCAATTTGCTCCTAAACTTTTTGTTTCAGCCAAAGAGGGAAAAAATTTAGATAACTTATACACACTGATACAAGAGATAGTTCAAGACAATAGCCACAGGATTTCAACGGGTCAATTGAACAAATTCTTTGAAGAGACAATTAGAAAATACCATCCTCCTATGATTCAGGGAAAAAGGCTTCGCATTTATTATGCAACGCAAGTCTCTACCAAACCTCCAGAATTTGTCCTATTTGTCAATTATCCAGAGCTCATGTTGGACTCTTATAAAAAATATCTGGTCAATCAGTTTCGGAAAGAGCACGGTTTTCAAGGTGTTGCTCTTCATTTCAAACTAAAAATGCGGGCTAGAAGAAAGTATATGACCCCTGCAATTTGAAGTTGAAAAGCGGCTCAAAAGAACCCAAAAATCGACAGAAGCTTAATTCAACAACAGTCTCTTAATCGGGTGGAGGATCCCATTTGAAGATTTTTCCATCGTAGTGAACTGTTCGATAAATCCAAGGATCCCCATTTTCTCGAAGTAATCGATCACATCCCATGATAAAACCCTTGATGAATCCATGTTTTCTTATCGATTGTTTCATATATTCTGAGGAGCTGGGTTTATAGTGGCTTCTTGGTCCATCGATTTGTGTGATATATTTTTGATGGAATGTCACAACCATTTCTCCCAGTTTTGCCATGGGAGACATATTTGGAGGTGGCGGGTTAGGCTGCGCTGGATTTTGGGAAATTAAATCGCTATCTTTTCCCCATGGTGGAATATATCCTTTTTCTGCAAATGCACAACAATTTAAGAAACAAAGGATGAAAAAAAACCTAAAACGCATATTTGAATAGGATAACAGGAAATAGTTTTTGTTGCTGCATGACTGGACAAGCTAGCTTCTCATATAATCTTTCATTATGAAATTTAGCTTCATGACCTGCTCCATAAATTCCACCAAAATACCAACCTGCTTCAAAGCTGGAGGTGATGATCCCTGCTGCAACTTCTCCTTGTCCAAAAAAATATACGGCAGCGGCAATGAAAAGTCCATTCACAAGAAGAGCAGTAATGCCGGTTTGGGTTTGACCAAGATAGAGATAACCAGCTCCAGGAAGGATCATATTGAGGGTTTTTGCTTTGACAATGGATTTTTTTTTTGATTCATAGCAGGCGAGGAAGTTTTCAAGATAAGGGTTTGTCTTTGAAAGACAGTTAAGCTCAGGAAAGTCCGCTGTGATCATTGCAGTGGAGATGGTCAACTTTTCATAGGTTTGCGGATAATGCTGTTGGATCAGTTGGCGGATTTGACAGGTCTTTTCCTCTTTTCCAAGGTTTTGGTAGGTGTCGTGGAGAATGAGGAGTAGATCATGAAAGGCGGGAAAATCTGTTTTTGCCCATTGTAATTTTGATTCACAAAAAAATTGTTCCACCTCTTCATATTTTTTTCCAAGGTAGTAGCAGAGAAGAATTTCATATTCGATTTCTAATTTTCTCTCTTCAAAATTTGAAGGAATCAGAATTTCTGCTCTTTTGAAAGCGGTTATGGCGCGGTAGAGGTCTAAATTTTTTGCAAAATGAAGTCCAATCATGTACTCCTTCCCCCAATCTTGATTTTTCTCCCATTCATGCAGTGGAGAAAAAGGGGAAGAAAGGCTTTGGAGGTACTGTTCTTGAACGCAATATTGAATTTTTGGATGAAGCTCCTCAGGGACTCTAGAGCAGCTAGAGAAAAAAAGCAAAACAAGGAGAAAACACACTCTAAGGAGAGGATTCATCTTCTGGGGTCTTTACTATGTTGATTCCCTCATCTATTTCTTCTTTAATGACGGGGAGAATTGACTGTTCTTTAAAGAGTTCTTCTTGATGTTGTGTAATTTTCTTATATTCCTCTACGGAATCGATGATGGAGGGTCTAATGAAGAAGATGATATTATTCTTATTATCATTTCTAACCACATTGCTAAAGAAGGCGCCAATCAAAGGCAATCCACCGATGCAGGGAATCCCTGCTTTAAAATGAGCTTTTTCATCTCGAAGCATGCCGCTTAAGGCAACAAAGTGGTTATTGGGAATGTGAACTCTTGCACTTAGACTCGTGTGGCTTGTTTGAAGACCTTGCACACCGCTAACACCAGTTGTCGTATTGGCAACCTGAGAGGTAATGTCATTTGCAATGTCTAAAGTGACGATATCATCTGTTCCTAAAATCGGTGTAATAGTCAGATTCAACCCAACATCTCGATATTCGATGTTGGAAGCAGTTTGAGAAGTGAAGCTAGTTGTCTGAACAAGGGAGCCGACAAAAGGGATATTTTCTCCGACAAAAATGGTCGATTGTTTATTGTCTTGTCCAATGATTTTTGGATTCATCACGATGACTGAATCGGTATCGGTTTGGAGTGCACTGACAAGAGAGGCAAGTGAAAGGAAAGAGCGGCCTTTGTGTAAAATGATATCTCCAATGATGCCAAGATCAAAGCCACCCAGAGAGGTACTGGGAGCTGGGATATCTGTGGCGACCGGAGTTCTTGTCGCATTTACAGAACTTAATGCATTTTGAAGAGGGAATACCACTGGTGTAGGACTTGTAGGCAGTGGATTATCTGTCTGAAAATTGTTGAAACTTCCTGCAAATCGGCTTAGATATTGCACCTTTCCGCCCCATTGCAAACCAAAATCCTGGCTGTTGCCTAAAGTGGTTTGGATAATGAGCACTTCAATGAATACCTGTCTTAAAGGAACGTCAACACTTTCAATCAATTCTTTAAGTTGGTTTAAGACATCCGGTGTTCCTGTAGCTAGAAGTGAATTGGTGATTTTGATCCATTGAACGGAGTTGATTGCGGAAATCAAATTTTTGTTTATCCCGTCAGCAGCAGCGCTCATTTCTTGGGCGATCTGTTTTAGCGCAGTTTGGATTTCGGCACCAGAGTGATAATGAAGTTTATAGACGAGAAAACTAGTTTGCAATTTCGTTAAGGCATCTAAGGCGCCTTCTTCCCCAGTTGGCACGTCAAATTTTTTCAAAAGTTCTTCTACTTTTGCAACAGAGGTTTGATCTCCAGAAATTAAAATGTATCCCTTTTTATCTAAGTATTTCAGATTATCAATCGTTTCAAAAAGGCCGGGATCTCGAACACCAGATAATTTTAGATTTTGCTCAAAATCCCCCATGATCGAAATGAGTTCGTCGCCTTTTACATATTGAGGTTGATAGATGACAAAGGTATTTGCTTCTCTTCCAATTTGTCCAAGATCAGCAGGAACTCCAGAAGGGACATCCAGCTGTTTTAGAATGGCATTAATTTTTTCAAGAGTGCTAGCAGGGCCTGTAAAAAGAATCGATTTAGTTTCTTTAATGACTTTTGCATTTTCAATTGCTTGAACGAGAAGTCGATTGCCGTGAGGGTCTGTTTTCTGCAGGTTATGAGCAATATTTTTTAAGAGGCTTAATAAAACGTTGATAGAGGCATGTTGGACTTTGTAGATTAAAAAAGTTTGTCCAGCAATTTCTCCTAAGGAAAACTCCTTAGAAGAGGGTGCATCAATTGTTTTTAAAATTGCCTTTGTTTTTTCTAAAGAATCTTCTGTGCCTGTGAATACCAGTGAATCGGTCGTTTCGACATAACGGACTGATTCAATCGATTGAAGTAGATTTTGATCGATTAAGCCGGCAGACTTTAAATCCTTTGCTGTTTCTTTCAGAGCCTTTGTAATGGTGTCTGAAGAAAGGTGAAGGGGTTTATAGATGAAAAAAGAGGTTTTTTCAGCAGCTGTAGCTTTTGACTCAGGTGAATCGATTTGTCCAATTAGCTTTTTTACTTCTTCGATCGATTTAGGAGATCCTGTCAAAAGAAGAGAGTTGGTATCTTTCAAATATGTGATGTCATCGATTGCCTGAATGACTCCATTTTGATCTGGATCCTCTTCGGATAGATTTTTTGCAATTTTGTCGAGATGGTCTATGACTGCATGGCCATCTGCATATTTCAGATCGTAAAGAAAAAAAGCTTGTCCTGTTACTTCCCCCTCTCTAACACTATCAATATCTGCTAAAAAAGTTCGCAATTTTTCAATTGTTGAGGGGTCTGCTTTAAAGAGAAAAGATTGGCTTTCTTTAATCCAAGATAGCTTGTCGATGGCAAAAGCTAAATTGCGATCTCCTAGATTTTTTGGATCTAATTTTTCTGTCAATTCATCTAGTGCTTCTTCAATTCGATCTCGAGAGACGTATTTGGGTTGATAGATAAAAATTTGCGAAGGAGAGCTTGTTGCCACATCGATGAGTTTGATCATCGCTTGTACTTCTCCTAAAGAATTGGGATCCCCTGTAAAAAGAAGGGTATTTGTTGAAGGAACCCACTTCATGGATTTTATTGTATTCAAGAGGGCGTGGTCGGAAAGGCCGGAAGAGGTGAGATTTTTTTTGATATCATCCATGGCGGCTTCCAACTCTTTTCCGCTTAGGTATTGAGGTGTGTAAAGCCAGTAATGGCTTGATGGAGAAAAATCTGAAGCAGCAGTATCGAAAGTAGGAAGTAGATCACTAAGTTTTTTCAATGCTTCATCAGTTCCAGTAAAAATTAAAGAATTTGTCTCATCGATATATTTCATTGTATGGATTGCTTCTACAAGATCGCGATCCACATCGCTTTTTTTAATGCTTTTCGCCAGCTCTTTGAGAGAATTTTCAACTTGCTCTCTTCCTCCTTTTCGCAATTTATAGATAAAGAAATTTCCGAAAGCAGAAGGGCTATCCAGAGTTTTCAAAATTTCAATGATTTTTGCCTCAGTGTCACTGTCTGTAATGAAGAGAAGGGAGTTGGTATGTTTGATGGTTTTTACATTTTTTAAGGCAGCAATGAGTTTAAAGGCTGGGGCTGAATAGTCTTCTAAATCATCTGCAATTTGCTCTAAGGCATCGGTCAACTCTTTTGCAGATTTAGCCTGGATTTTATATAAAAAAATCCTTTCATTGGTTAGAGCAACTTCCGATAAGTTTTTAGGCTGTGTATCGAGATCTTCTAAAATTTCTACAGCCCTTTCAATGAGGTAGGGAGTAGAAATGAGGTAAATGGTATTGGTTTCTCCCTGTGGAACAAAAATCAGCTCATTTCCCTGTTTCAGAGGAGAAATGATCTGCTCAGATAATCGAATTAGCGTTTGCAGTGGAAGATGTTTGGCTTTATAACTATCTATTTCATAGAGAGAATGGGGTGCATCAATCAATTGCAAGAGATTGCAAATGTTTTCGATATTTGTTGCAATGTCTGTGATGATGATCTGTTTTGATTCATTGATCGTTTCTAAGATCGCTGCCTTTGACACCATCGGTTTCAAAATTGAAGCAATGGAACTAATGTTGGAGTTTCTGATTCTAAGTACACGAGTGATGATTGGGTTTTTTTCTTCATCTATTTTTTCTCCATTCATTGCTGGAGGAAGTTGGGTTACATCTGGACTTCCAGTGATGAGAAAGCTGTGATCTTGCTGTAGCAATTTTAAGTTATGAATCCGAAGTGTCTGCACAAGAGCAGATAAGATATTTTTTATTGTGATGGGTTCTTCTGAGACAATTGTCACAGAAAATTGCAAATCTGTTTCCTCAAATACAAAATTAAAACCGGTAATCTTGTTGATGAATCGAATATATTCGATGATTGATACATTGTTAAAATTGATGACATATCGATTTTCATCGGAGTCCTTTGAATGAAAAAGAGACCAGCCAACTTCTGAAGAGACAGGTTTTTGCATGGATGAAATGAGTTTTTCATCACTGATGAGATCGGCAGATTTTGGCGTGTCTTCTGCTGAAACAAAATGGATAGTAGAGAAGTTAAGGAGGCAGATAAAAGAGAATAAGTGTTTCCAAAATATTTCTTTCATGAACTTATCTGTAAATTATAAGAAATTTGATTTTTGTAAGTTTTTTCCATCAGGTTTTCATGCCGCTTCGAAGGACATACTTGTATAAGTAGGCCAAGAGGTGGCATGAAAATATGATGAAAAAGATACGAAAAGCAAGTTTTAGAATTTGCGGATAAGTTCATAGATATTATTTGCTACTCTCTCAAGCCTGATGAAAGTTTTATACCAACAATTAGAAATAAATGCACAAATAATACCCAAAATTCAGCTATAAATTAAACTCAACCGCTATCTCAGAAATCAGACCACAATTCTTTCTTCTCTGTGTCCTCTGCGATCTCTGTGGTGATAATCCTCAAAACATTTAAATTATAAGATCATCCAGTATTTGTCCGGATTTTTTTATTTTAACCACAGAGATCACAGAGCACACAGAGAAAGAAAAAAGATTTTGATGATTTAGGAAATGCGTTGCAGGCAGAGAAGAAATTTTGGTTGTCTTTGTAAAGAGGTTAGAGAGATAGAAGCGGTTTTTTTTAGCATTGATTCAGCAGCTTTTTGGGGAGAAAGAAGAAGGTGTTTTGAGACAAAATCAATTAATTTAGTTTCGATCTGTTTCATCTCTTCTTCTTTTGTTTTATCTTGTAGGATTAAAGAGTGCAAAACGAGAAAATCTCCTTCATTCCAATTGTCAGTTGCTTCTGAAAATAGAGAAGATCTATCGATGCCGAGGTAGGAGTTTGGGGAAGAAATCAACCTTGGATGGTCGCTGCCGCTTGCTACGTGAACTAAAGAGCCAAAGCCAGAAGAGATGAAAGAAAGCATATTTTGAAAGGGGTTAAGCAAGAGAAATCCAAAAGCAAACTGCATTTTAATGCGGTCTTCACAAATGAGAAAGTTTAGCTTTTGAAAAAACTTTGAAAGGTTTATCGGCTTGGATCGATCCTGCATTGGTTCACTCAATAGAGAGCGAATCAAACCTCGCAAAATGGAAATGTGGATGCAGCTTTGCATTCCTACTGAGATCGTTTCAGCAAAGATAATGCCATATGTATTATTGGCAAATTGATAAAAATCGTAGTAAAGGCCAATATCGCCGGTAGAGCGAATTTTGCTCAGACCGATTTCCATTTCTCTCCATTTTGGAACTTGGCTTGGGGAAAGCTGGCCTTGAGCTTGCTGTGCAAGTTCTAAAAATTCTTTTATCTGATCGCTTCCGGGTTTTTCTCTTTCCATCTCAGGAGATTTTAGATATCCCGAAATATCTGTGATGAAATCAACAACATCTTGGTACCGTTCTTTGGGAGAAATAGCAAGCGCTTTGCCGATGATTTTTTGTAGTCCCAAGGGAAGGATATTCAACTGAATCAATCCATAACTCAATTTTCCTACAAGTAGTTCATAAGCGATGATGCCAAGTGAATAAATATCGGATAAAAAGGAAATATTAAGAGGATTTTCCTTTTGTTCAGGGCTCATGTAAGAAGGGGTGCCGACGATTTTTTTTTCAATTGTGCTTTTTTGAGAAAAATGGTCTTCATGTAATTGAGCAATTCCAAAATCGACTACTTTTATTTCCCCATCTTCTCTGATTAGAATATTTTCAGGCTTTAAATCGCGATGGATGACACCATGGCTATGTAGATGACAAAGTGCATAAGCGACTTGTAAGATGATTTCTAAAGAGCGTTTTAAAGAAAGCGATTGTTGGAGAATAAACTGGCTCAAAGAAATGCCTTGAATGAATTCCATTGCAATGTAAAGACCTTTTTCCCATTGACCTTGTCCATATAACTTGACAATGTTTGGATGGTCGGTCATTGCAATGATTTTGGCTTCCCAAAGAAAATGGTCCACCATTTCGGGATGATTCACATATTCAGGAAATAATGTTTTAACGACGAGAAGCTTTTGTTTATTTTTTGGGTCGATTCCAATGTAAAGCAGGCTCATGCCCCCTTTAGCCAATAAACTTTCAATTTTATAAGGGCCGATCCTTTCTGGAATCGGGATATTGGATTCTTTTGATTCGCGAGCAGAAGGAAGCGTAGTTTGTTTGAAAAATACCTCTTCTTCGCCCATATTTTTAAAGTATGAAGTATGAATGTTGAATTATGAAAGAAGAAATTGCAGGTTTCTTTGACTCCCTCTCCAAATCTTCATCTTTCATAATTCATCCTTCGTCCGTAGTCTACACCTGTGCCTTTGTCCGATTCTCATTCTTCTATTTGCAAAATTTTCACTCCTACCCTCTCTCCAATTTTTACAAGCTCTCCTTTGCCGATCAATTGGCCATCAATGGATAAAAATACTCCATGCTCTGGTCCAATAGGTAATTCTAGTACAGTCCCCGGCTCTAGTTCTAAAATTTTTTCGAGCTTCATCTTGATCCGTCCGACTTCTACGCGGATTGTCAAGGGGATCTCTTTTGTTGAAACCAATTTTTCGCTGAGATTCTGTTTTTCTTTGGATAGTTTTTTTTCTTCTTCAAATTCTTCATCTGGTAACATGATTTCATCTTCATTTTCTTCTATCATTAATTCCTCCTTTTGAAAAAAAGCATATTCGAAAATTTTTACCTCATTTGCTTTGATTCTTGCTTGAAAAAGGGATGTATTTGCCAGACTTACATTACAGATACCCTTCCATTCATCTGGATTTAAACTGCATTTATCTAAAAGGATTAAATCTCCTACCGAAATCTTTTTCCATTTGGGAAGAGGAATCGTTACATTTCCAATTTCCATTTTCAAAGGAAAAAAGAGGTCTTGAATTCTTTTTTCTCTTAGAAGATCCGTTTTTCTCAAAGCAAAATGTTGTTTAAAAGATTCTTTTAACTCATTGGAAATAATCAATCTTCCCCATATTTTTAAGGTATCAAGATAAATGGAAATATCTATGGAAAAAGCATTCTCTTCTGGCAAAGAAATTGCCTCTTCCATTTTAAAAGAAAAATCCTCAAACATCGCTTCTTTTTGCAGGATTCCAAGAGCTTTTAAACAGAGAAAAAAATGAAATCCCTGGCGCAAAGAATCTGTTGAAAACCCCTTTGCAGCTTTTTCCTCTAATAGAAGTTTCGCAGTGAGTTTAGCAGCATCCTGCTGGCCTAATATCCAAAAAGCTTTTCCTGTAAGAGGGGTGAGCAAAATAGAAATAAGATGGTTTTTTTTTTCAAAGCCATCTAAAAGGTTCTCTTTTTTGCGAAATTGTGTTTGGCTAGGAGAAATTTTACATTTATTTACATGGAAGACTTGTGCAAAATTGTTTGCAAGGTCTTCCCAGGAAATTGAGGGAGGGAAACCCCAGATTGGGGTAGTGCCCAATTCTTTTAAGGCAAAATCCACTGATTTTATCAAAGAAAGTGGAGCGGTGTGCATTTTATTCATTTTCTCTTGAAGACTCCTGCTCCTTTTCTCTTCCATTTCGATTTTTTTCTAAAGTAGGCAGAGTTTGCAGAGAAGTATCGATTCTTCCAATTTGAAATGGCAGATTTGCTCCGTTAAGAGCAGCAACCAAAGCAGCTGCATTATTTTTAATGAGAGATAGCGGTTGTTCTGAAGCAAAAAAATGAATGTTAAAAATTTTAGGTGCAGTAGTTGTATACTCGACAATAGAGATCTTTGTACCAAAGAAAGGAGAGTTAGAAAATTCAGGGGAATTTAAAGTAATGATCGTTTCTTGAATTCCCTCTTTATGTACAGAAGTGAGTATCCCAACCATTTTATCAAAGAGCTCCTGCCAAATAGCAGTTACTTCAGAAATTTTTTTCACTTCAAAACCATTTTCTGGAGCTAGCGAGTTGAAAAAAGAAGGGGGAAGACAAGGAGCAGTTGCTACATCGTTTTTTTCTTTTGAAATTACAGAAGCAATGGTCTTGTGAAGTTCTTTTTTTACCTTTTCCGAAATGGATCCCTTTTTGTCAGATTGAGACAAGGGAAATTTTTTTGTAGGAGCTTTTTGATCCCATTTTGGCCTTAAATCTTTTTGACCATCTATTTTGTAATTATCAAAGTGTATATGAACCATAATTTAAGCCTTTTTTTTTCTTGTTACTTTGCCTCTTTTTTTAACAGGCGGTTTTCCTGCTCCAAGCAAACTTGTTTCTATTCTGTTTACACTAAAATTATAATTACCCGCAGCAAAAGTCGCTAGGATTTCCGGACTATATCTTTGAATTAAGGCGATGGATTGCGGGGAACCCTTGAATTCTACATTAAATGCTTTTGGTGCAGTGGTAAATTCTGAAATGACAATTTGTGATCCATAAAAAATGGAATTAGAAAATTGAGGAGAGGTCAAATGAATAGTTGTTTCTGTTATTCCTGAAAGATTCATCACGGTCATCACTCCTACCATTCTTTCAAATAATTCAATCATTTGAGGAGGAAGATGAAGTTCAACTCCTCCTGTAATAGCAAAGCCAGTAGGGATTTCAGGATATGTTTGAATAGGCACGGATGGCGTCAGTGGCAATTCCGCTAAAAGCTCTTTTTCCGCCTCCTTTTCCAGTGTTCGAATGGTTTCCCAGGAACCTGGAGGCAAAGGTAGGGGAGGAGCCAATTCTTCCGCAACCTCTTCTTCAATTTTTTTCTCCTTTTCAGAAATGGTCTTTCCCAATTCTTCAAAAAAAGTTTGTGTTCTTTCAGGTTTGAAGGCAGCTTTTGGTTCAATAAGAAGTTTTCTTTCTAAGGGAACCCCTTTTTTGGGAATTTTTTTTCCTTTTGGTTTCTGAGTAGGAGGCTCACCCTTTTTTTTCTCTGCTCTTTTCTCTTTTTTTTCTCTAGCTGGTTCTACTTCAGAAATGGAAAGATATTCTTCTTCTTGAGGGTATGTTTCAGGGGGAGAAGGAGCAGAAGGGAGAGCTCCTGTTCCGACTTTTCCTTCAAGACTTAATTTAAATTTATCTTCTGACCCCTTTGCTTTCGGCGGGGAAGGCTCAATAAAAAATGCTTTTGGTTTTCCAGGAGCAACTCCTTCAGCTTCTTCTCTTCTTTTTCTTTTGCGTTTTTCTTCGGGATCGACCTCTCTTGCTTTTCCCACCCTCATCATATCTCGAAAAGATTCGGCATCTACTCCTTTTTTCTTTTTAAGTTCTGAGGGTTCTGGTTTTTCTCCTTCTCCTGATATGTGCCGAACCACCACTATTTTTTTCCTCTATTAGATCGTTTATGGCTTTTTGCGTGGTGTTTCTTCAAAACATGTCTTACAGTTCCAATTTCATCAGATACTAGCTCTTCTTTTCTTTCTATTTCGTAAGCCATTTCTTTTGTCCATTCTTTGCGATGTTGCACCAGTTTTTCCATTTCTTTCTGTTTTTTTACCAGCATTTTCCTAGCTTCTTCAACTTCTCTTTCAGCAATCTCTACTTTAGCCAGTTGATTTTTTACTTTGATCTCTTTTTTTTTCAATTCTTCTTGAACAACGGACAAATAGTCTTTCATTTGACGAATTTTATCTGTTCTTGCTCCTGTATCTAACATCTCCCGAAGTTGTGCAAGCTTTAAATCTTTGTGCTCTTTGACCTTATCTCTTTCTTCTTCAAGAGATACCAAAACTTCTCGTTCTCTTTGCAAAATCTCTTTTTTTTGCCGTAAAACTTTTTCTGCTTCTTCTAATTTTTTTTCTTTGATCGTGATGAGTTGTTCGAGAGGATATTTTTCCACAATTACAGTTTCTTTTTGTTACATCATAAGATTATTCAACAATTCTAAAAAGGAGAGATTCTCCAGGAGGCGAGTTGAGAAGTATCAAAAGGAAAACGGTAGACAGAATCGAACCATTCATAAGATTTTTCATAGCTTCGCCAAAGGATAAAATAGTATTTCATTTGGTTCAAAGTTTGTAGAAAGTCCAAACTTATTCCATCGATAGTTGAAACAAAATTTCCGATGAGATTTTGAATATTGATGAATTCAGTCAGCCCAGGGGCTCCTTGAGGAAAGATGAAGCCTGAATTGGGTCCAGTGAATATCAATTCTGTATCGATATTAAATGGTACAATTAAAGTGTTCGTTCCTAAATTTCCATCAATTCCAGGAGATCCTGAAATTTGAAAAGGACCGTTAAAAGTAAAAGTATCATCCAGCGTACCACCTACAAGGATTTGCATAAAATTAAAGAAAATTGTCGAATTTAAAATGCCTTGACCATTTCCAGTAATGAGCCATGAGTTCAGCGCATTTGGCCCATTCAAGGTATTTGTCGCTCCACCGCCTTGCAGGTTTGCAGTCAATCCAGTGACACCAATTGTGAATGTATTAGAAGGTGCTCCACCATTCACTTGAAAAGTTCCAGATGTAGTCACTAGCGCATTGATAGAAGTGGATCCGGTTCCAGTTCCAGAAGTGCCAATATTAAAAGTAATGTTATTAGCACCATTAGCTATCGCCCCTAAAACATTTATATTTGCTCCTCTTACTACCATGGGATTTGAGAAGGTAAAAGCCTGCATTTGGACAGTATTAGTTGCATTAGATCGACCAAAAATAACAGTATTGAAACCAGGTTGGATTGTAGAAAGTTCTGTATTATTTAGCGAAAGAGTGCCCACTGCTCCCGTGCCAAGAGCCATAGAAGTTGCAGGATTTAAGGTTTGTATTGTAAGAACCCCGGTTCCGAGAATTTGCCCACTTGTAAGGGTAATGGTCTCTGTAGTAAGAGTTACGTCGCCAGAACCTCCTCCAATTTGTGATGCAGCATTTACCATAGAAATTCCTGTACCTGGTCCAACAGCGGTGATATCTAATGTTCCAGTTGACTTTGTCACCTGTGCATTGTTGATCAATAGACCCGCTCCAGTAAGGCCTGTTCCTGTCCCATCGATATCGACGGAACCAGATCCAGTTACACTCAATACACCCCCAGCTTGAAAGGCAACTCCATTATTGCCAATTGCTCCAGCTCCGCTTCCTCCTGTGCCTGTAATGGCGATATCTCCATCTATTGCAGAAATGATGCTTCCTACGTTTTGTACTACAACCCCAGAACAATTATTGCCTGGCGTTCCTCCTGTGCCCGTTATTGAAATATTTGCCGCATTTGAACCGGTTCCAGTGGATCGGATTTTTCCGGCAGTGCTCACAAGAATACCAATAGAATTGACGTTTGCCCCTCCAGTACCAGTTACAGTAATATCTCCATCTACACTAGAGGTGCCTCCTACTCCTGCGGCTCCAATGATAGAAATCCCGCGATTTGTACCCGTTCCTATACCACCTATTCCTGTCATAGTGATGGGGGCAGCATTTGCACCGGTACCCGTAGAATTGAATTGGTAACCCCCAGCGAAAGTTATTCCATCATTCGTCGTATTTGTGCCATTTCCTCCGCCAGTTCCACTGAGAATTATCGCTCCATTCACAGAAGATGAAGTTCCGAGTCCATTCAATCTGATTCCATGGGCAGTCGAAGTTCCATTTGCACTGCCATTGCCATTTAATGTAATGCTTCCTCCAGAGGAAGTTCCAGTCGATGTGATTGTCGATGCATTATCAAGAGTAATTCCCGTACTTAAAGTACTGGCTCCAATGGAGGTTCCGGTGAGTTCCACATCGCCGTCTACAGTAGAGATTGTAGATGGTCCACCGAGAAGAATCCCATTACTTGTGTTCCCTGTCCCACTAGTGCCCGTCAACTCAACCATCGCTGCATTTGCACCTGTCCCTAGGGAATTGATCTGAGAAGTCAATAAAAGGATTCCTTGGTTGGCAAGTGCTGTACCTCCGCGTCCTTCAAGAATGATATTTCCTTCTGTAGAATTTAGTGTGGTTACTGCTACTTGAACGCCATGGAAATTACCCGTCGTTGTACCTGCTGTATTTCCTCTGAAATCCATTGCTGTGAAATTTCCGCTTCCAGTGTGGGAATTTGTAATGGTCACGTTAGAAAGAAAAACATCTTGATCTGCTTGCAGTGTCAATGTTGTAGCAGCGCTCCAGGAGATATTGCTAGTCACCAAAATTCTACCTGCTCCTCCAACTCCAGCAGCTGTGGAAACAAATACATTATTCGTAGCTAGGGCGGTAGTGACATTGGCCACATCGAGGCTTGCAGTTGCTACCGCAGGTGCATAGGTTGCAGGGGGAGTTGTAGGAAAGGCGGGTGTACTCGTCCCTCCAAAATCAGCAATCGTGATATCAGCAGGATCGAGGTAAAGAGTCCCATAGATCCCATGAGGGGCCTCTGTAGTGACTTTTCCATTTTGGTAAAAGAGATGCTTAGGAGAAGAAATTTCTACAAATCCACCATTTCCAGATAGAGCTCCACCTTTGGCTGAAATGTTTCCTGAAAAAGCAGTAAATTCTTCACTCCAAATAATGACTTTTCCCCCATTGCCAGTTTCTAGGGCATCTGTAAAGATGTTTGTATTTTTATCAACGATCGTTTTTTTAGCGTTCATGATTTGAGGATTTTTTCCTTTAAAGTCTCCTCCAATTAAAACTTCACCGCCTTGCGATATTCCTGAAACATCAATTTGAGCTCCTTCTTTTACATGCACTTTGCTTCCTAAAAGGCGAACTTGACCTCCACTGTTTTCATTTTTGGCGATCATTTTTCCATCAAAAACAATTTGCCCCTCTTCTGCATAGAGAAAAATTTGGCCGCCTTTTTTTGCGATTTTTGTGCTCGAGAGAATGCCTCCGCAGTTCACTGCAAGAGAATAGACCGATCCACCAGCTCTTTCTATATCCTCTGAAGAAATGGACTCCTTGTTCACATAGATAAAAATGGATTCTTCTTCAGATGGTTGAATCACCAATCCTTTTGTAGAAAAAAGTCCTATAGACCCATCTTCTACGGAAATCTTTCCAAAATCTGCCACAGATTTTCCCAATAAAATCACATCGCCATCAATTGAGGAAATTTCACCGAAATTTTCCACCTTTCCATCGCTGTCTTTGACATGAAAGAAATGTTCATTTTTACCAGATATAAAGTCCTCATTAGATAAATCTAGAGCAGAAGCAATAAAACCACAGGCCTGTATTTTGCTCTCTGGTCCAATCCAGATGCCATGTGGATTTATGAGATAAACTTTTCCATTTGCTTGAAGCGATCCCAAGATATCTGAACGCATATTGCCGGTAACTCGATTGAGCACTCCATCTGTCTTAGAAGATTGGATGAACCGAACTATTTCATTTTTTGCTATAGAGAAGTTGTCCCAGTTGATCACCATCTTGTCTGAATTTTGGTGGATTTCGAAGAGATCTCCGTTTTGTTGCCATCTTCCAGAACCATGGATAAGCTTTCCTTTAGAAGGAGCTCCATATAGCAGAGAGGAGATTGATAATGCAAAAAATAGGAAGTATTTCATGTTAAAAGGATAGAGTTGCAGCAAAATGTGCCCTCGAATGTTTTTTTGTTTCATCGACAAGCCGATGGATATCTTTTAACTGAAAGCCATAATCAAATCTTATTGACAAGTGGTCAGTTGCATTGTAGCGAACCCCAGGACCTACAGATAAAAGATAAGCCCAGTTTTTGTTTAAGATATGTTTATCAACATCGGAAACAATGCCAAAATCGCAAAAAGCTAAAAATTGGATTTCCTGAAATTTTCGCGAGGTTTTCTTCCGATTCCATGTAAATATTTTTGTGCGGAATTCATTTTTGATTAAAATTCCATTGTCCCCAAATAGCTCATTTTCGTCGTATCCTCGCACAGTATAGGCTCCACCAATGGTGAATGTTTCAGAGGGAAGGAGTTTGGTGGTGGAAATTTGTCCTTGCATCAAAAGTACCCAGCTACTGCTCAAAGGGAGTTTTACGCTCTGCTCAAAGCGCATCTTTGCATAGAGATATCTGCTTTTTGCTCCTGATCTTTCCTCTTCGAAAAATCGATTTCGATTAAAAGCTGTCATATTGCCCGGGCTAAGGTAAAATATAATGCCGAGTTGCGTACATGCGCTGGAATATTTTCTAAAGAGGTCATACCCTAGCAAAAATTGAGAGATATCAAAAAAATTATCAAAAATCAATGTCTCTGCAAAATTTAAGAAATTATTCGTCCTCTTAAACTCATATCCTAAGAAAAAGTTATGCCTCCACATGCCAAAATGGAGAGGGACGTTATAGCGGCCGGCTATTTCCCATTCTTTCCCATTCAATTTTAAATCGCCCTCTTCTTTTGGAGGCTTAGACCTTACGTATCCTCCATAAAATTCCAGTACATTTCGGATGCTATGTATTGGCAAGATATAACTTGCTGTTTGGGCTAACCAATTTTTCCCATCAGGAGCAGTAACTACAAGGTAATTTAAACGATGTTCAAGCTTCCACAAATTTCCCAGATTGAACCCAGCATAAATACGGGAGTTGCCAGCGATAAGATTTCCCGTATTTTCATATCCAGCAAAAAGACGAGCGGGAAATCGGTCTTTTGTGCAGAGAAGTAGATCGGTTTCTCCTGGATTTTTTCCAGGTTTATAAACGAGATCTGTGTATCGAAAAGGATTTTGATTGATCCAATCCATATCCGCAAAAATCTTGTCATCTCGAATTATTTCTCCTTTTTTCAACCGAATTTGTTTTGCAATATTTTCATTAGAAAAATAGCGTGCACCCCTGGCTTCTATTTTTCCTACTTTTCCAATAACAACTACAAATTTAACCACTCCCTCTGAAACATCTTGATCTGCAGGAACGAGAACTGCCGAGATTGGAAGATGGTTCTCTTGGAAATGTTTGGAGACTTGAGATTGAATCTCCTTTAAAGTATCCGATGAGGCGTGGTGTAACAAAAACTTTTCCATTTTTTTACAAAAAAGCTTGAAACTGGGTATGTAAAGATTATAGATGATGATTCCGCTGTTTTTGTGAAGTGTAGGAAGTTCTTTTTCTTCAGCCTCAAGAAAAACTAATTTTCTTAACTCTTTAATGAAAATCTGTTGTTCTTCTTTTTTCTCGCTCATGAGGAAAAAATTCAGAGCAAAAAAAGTAGAAAAACCAATCAAAAAAAAACTGTTCATGGTCCAAATTTATAATAGAAAAATTTTATCTGAATAGAGCTTTAAGTTGCGCTAATGTTTCTTCCATGGAGGAAAACTCATCCACATCTTGTTTTAAGAATCGATTGACCTGATCGATATATTTGATGGCAAAATCGGCTTGTTTATCGGAACCAGGCTTGTATTCACCTATTCGAATGAGTAGTTCATTCTTTTTATAATGAGACAATACTTCGCGCAGTTTAGCAATGAATTGATAGTGTTCCTTATCGACAACTTGGGTGAGAATACGACTGATTGAGGCAAGGACATCAATTGCTGGATAATGAGATTGCCTTGCTAGCTCATTGGAAAGAATGATGTGTCCATCTAAGATTGATTTGGACTCATCGGAAATGGGTTCATTGATATCATCGCCAGCTACAAGAATCGTGTAAAAAGCTGTCATGTAGCCTTTGTCAGAATTTCCAGATCTTTCCAAAAGCTTAGGCAATGTAGCAAAAACGGAAGGGGTAAATCCTGCTCTTGCAGGGGGCTCTCCTGCTGCAAGACCAATTTCTCTTAAAGCTCGTGCGAAGCGGGTGATGGAATCCATCATGAGAACAACGGTTTTACCCTGATCGCGAAAATACTCTGCAATTGCCGTTCCTGTGTAAGCGGCGTTTACCCTAAGTTGAGCTGCTTGATCAGAGGTGGAGACAATAACAATCGATTTTTTCATCCCCTCTTTTCCGAGATCATGCATCAAAAATTCGCGCACTTCTCGTCCTCTTTCTCCAATTAGAGAAATGACATTGACATCTGCATCAGAATGTCTGGCGATCATGCCAAGCAAAGTAGACTTTCCTACACCTGCGCCAGAGAAAATTCCCATCCTTTGCCCTTTTCCACAGGTCAAAACGCCATCAATTGCGCGAATACCGACAGAAATTGGTTCAGTGATAAGTCTTCTCTTCAAGGGATCTGGAGGGGATTGGACTACAGGATAGCTATCGGGAAGATCAACGGGGCCTTTTTCTTCGAGATCGATCAATTCTCCTTTTCCATTTAAAATTCTTCCGAGTAGGCCAGGACCGACTTTGATGTGCATCGGCAATCTAAGAGGAATGACTTCGGAAGAAGGGCCAATTCCATGCATTTCTCCCAAGGGAGAAAGAAAGACCTCTTCTTTTGTAAATCCGACAACTTCTGATAAAAGTGGTTCATCATCTCTTTTAATGAGACAAATCTCGCCCATTTTGACTTCAGGAATGATGGCCTTAATGAGCATTCCCACCACTTCCGTAATTCTTCCATGAACAGTGGTAAGTTCAATGTCTTCTAGATGAGAAATGAGTCTTTCAAAATCAGAATGTTCTTTTGCCATGGAAAAACATTTACAATTGGATATTCATCAACATTTTCATATCATCCACAGCTTTGCTGAGAAGAAGGGAGGAATATTCAATCAATTGTTGAGCTTTATTCAGTTTAATTTGGATTTGAAGCATGTCAGCAGGAGATAAACTTTCTCCCTTATCTTTGAGAGATTCCAGCTGTTTGCGAGCAAGTTCGAGTTGTATTTGTCCATCTGTAACAAGCCCTACAAATTTTTCAATTGGACTTGCACGGGAATCTACCTCTTTTTCCTCACCCATTTCTGCTCCCATTTTGGCACTTGCAGAGCGGATCATCGATTTGGCTGAGGATAATTTATTTTTAAGAATGTATTTTGACGACTGTTTGAGTTTTAGCTTAGGAGTTTGCAATTGATTATAGACATCTCCAAGAGCAACATGGGCAGTTTTCGTCTGTGCCATGAGGGTAGTGAGAGTAGACCCTGAAGGAAGAGCCCCTCCATGTGCAAGATCAAAAGGAGAAACTTGCGTAGGTTGAGGAGAAGTTAAAAGAGGATTTGATTCAGCCCCCATATAAGATTGAAAGTCTGCTGCACCCGGTGGCGGTTGTTTAGCTTCTTCTCCAATGGGTTGAGGAACATTGATGCGAGATACATCCTCTGGTTTAGGAGTACCTGGTGTTGTCATTAAACCCCTCTATCTCTTCTTTTTTCGATTTTTTTCTGTCTTTTTTTGCATCTCGACAGGAGTGGGAGCTTTTTTGATAAATTTTTCAATGAAATCAAGCGCTGCTTGAGAGAGATTTTTTACCATTGAATCATGGGCTCTTTTAGCAGATTCTTCTAAAATTCTTTCCCCCTTTGTCACTTCAGAAGCAGTTAGTGCATAACTAAGTCCTAAAAACGCTTTGGCCATTTCATTATTCGGTTCTTTTTGCAGAACTTCTTCAAATACTTTGCAAGCGTGTTTCAGTTCGAGTTTGATCATATGCATGTATCCCATGCCTATTTTGGGAAGAACATTGTGCGGGTTTAACAGTGTGGATGCGCGAAAGAGTTTGGTAGCAGCATCTTCATCGGCTTGGTTGACTGCAATAAATCCAGCTTCACAAAGTAAAATAAAGTGATCTTTAAATTGCTGTAATTGTGCCATATTTTAGTCTCCTTAAAAGATTTAAGACGTTTTCTGATTTCGAACAGACATGTTGATTACAGCTTGAATTTGGCTAATTAAGTTAGAAATCGACTCTCCAATCTGTGTCACTTGGCTCATTTGAAATTGCAAAAGTAAAAACTTTCCAGGTGTTGCTTGCGAAATGCGGCTTGCCACAGTGCGAACTGCTTGGACAAGTTTACTTTGCAAAATAATATACTGTTTAATAAGTGTAGCAAACGTAATGGTTCCAGACCATGGTGAGTGGTAGGTAGAATCAGCCATGACAAAAATCTCCTTAGGTTACCTTTTTGATAAAACTCTTTTTAAAACTCTTTGCAGGGCAGCATATCCATGTAAAAGGACACCATATTCATCAAAATCCTCTGTTTCTGCCCCTTGACGAAGCAAATTTTTCAATTGTTGCATTTTTTGTTCCACTTCACCAAGAATGGCCTTTGCTTTTCTGGGATCTTTTTTTAAATCCACTTCAAGATCAAATTCAAAAGGTCCTTTTCCTTTTGGTTTTGTTTCTAACCCATACATAAAAATTTACCTCGAATACCTGTATTAGAGAGTGTATGCAAATTCTACTTTCGATCTTTGGAAGTTTTTTCGAGACCTTTCATATTGACCTCCTCGGCCATAAGCAGCTTCGCATATTGTCCTCGTCAGTCGATATGAAATCTCATCGAAAATTTCAAATCTCTAAAAAGTATAATTTACATACACCCTCTCATTTATTGCAGATTGTAGTTAATCCTGTATTTTAATCCATCTTTTTCAAGAAAAACTTGATTGCTTTTAATTTGTGTAATTTTCATTCCATCGAGAATATCGCCTCTTCCCAAAATTTTTCCATTAATGACTACAAAACAATCGAGATCATTTTTTTTTGAATATCCGGTAATCTGATAATTTTGTGAAAGATCAATGCGAGAGGTATCATTTTTAGTCATGACAACATAATTTTTTACCACCCGAATTCCAGAAATGGATTTAAGGGTAGTCAAAAGTTCGTGGAATTGTCTACTTTTGCTATCGTCTGCAACTCCTGAAAGGACTAGCTCTCCATTGCTCAATTGAAAAGAGATGCCAGCAAAATTTTTTACAAATAATAGACCTTGAATTTCTGTGATGAGATTTGATTCTATGACTACCTTATTATCAAATCTGTCGAGATAGGGAAAATTCAAATTCATATAGTCGCTTAATGCTTCAGATTCTTCTAATGTTTTCAAATAACCCTGCAAGACAAATTTCCCTGGTTCAAAAGTGTAAATTGCCACCCCTTGCCAAGCAGAATTTGTCATGAGAAGAGAATTCATATTTTCTCGAACGAATTCATCTATGATTACAGTGTCTTCTATATCGGAAATATAAGCCATCTGCTTTAACAAATAGAGCAGCTCTTGTTTTTCAACTGAGGTTAAAACATGGCCAACAAGAAAAATTTTTCCTGTAGAATGGTTATAGGTAAACTCGACGGCAGGAAAACGACTTAAGGCTTCTTTGATTTCTCTCGATTCATCTACTTTTTTTACAATGATAGGTTCACTTTTAAAAAGATTTAGCATGGAGACAAAGCAGATTAAGACAAAAAGAGCAAGCGCACCAGCGAGAATTAAATGTCTCTTGGGAATGAGGAACTCTTTCCAATCTTTAGCTTTTTTTATCTCTTTTTTTCCCTCTTCTTCTACTCTAGGAATCGCGGCTAAAGAGGGAGAAATGATTGTCTCTCGAGCTTTTTGACGGTCGATTACTACAAAAGTTGTTGTTCCAATTCCGATAAGATCTTCAGAATGCAGTTCTCTTTTTGCTTCTATCAATTCCCCATTTACGATCGTACCATTTCTACTTCCCAAATCTTCGATGAATACTTTTTCATCCTCTGTTACGATGAGTTTTGCATGTTGTCTTGAAACGCTCAAATCTTGAAAGACTACGTCGCAGACATTTGGATCTTTCCCGAGCGTATATGTAGAGCCAGTTTGCATCACAAACTCTGCTCCTGCGTTTGGACCAGAGACAACTTTCATGAGCCAGCGAGTTTCAGGTACAATGCCAAAAGAGAGCTCCTCTTCTGAGAATTTAGGCTCTGAAGGAGCCTCTTCTTTTTCTGCTGGCGCTTCTATTTCAGGCTCTTCAGGCAGGGATTCGCTAAATCGAAAAAATGTGCTGCCAATCTGGACGATATCTCCCTCTTTTAATAAAACGGGATCGACAATGATTTTTCCATTTTGCGTAGCAGGGTTGACTGTGCTTAAATTTTCAAGGACAAAGCCCTCAGGTGTGAGACGAACAATGACATGTTTTCTTGACACCATCGGATCTTCTAAAACCGTGGTGGCAGCCTCTGGATCTCTTCCCAAAATCCACTCTTCCCCTTCTTCGCCGCCTTCAAAGGCAATAATTGTATCAACTAAAGGCCCTTCTTCAGCAATTAAATAACCGTTCATCTAGTGTAAATCCTTATGAAAAGAATGCTTCTTTTGTCTTTTCAAATTGAACAATTTCTCCTCTCCAGTAGTCGACCACATTGGAGAAATCCTCTAGCTTTTCTTTAAAAGCTCGATAATTCATGTCATAAGGGATCTGAAAAGAGAGTGTCAAGAATTTCTCATCCTGATCGAACCCAATTATTGCTTCAAGAGTGCCTTGACCCAAAAAATTGGCCTTCATCAAAAACATGAAGAGCTCTTCTCTATATTTTTTAGGGCAGGCTATAATCGGAGAAAAAAGAGAAAATCCTGATTCCTCAGGTTTTAAAGAAATTGTCAGTTTTTCATTGATCGGAATGCGATAGATCCCTTCTTTTACAAGATCGATAGTAAAATCGAGCTCTTTGGAAAGAGCATTTAAGTTATTTTCTAAGACATTCATGCAGATAAAGCCTCCGGCCCATCCATTAAATCTCTGAAAAAGATTTAAGGCAAGAAAATATCGTAAATTCCTATGTTTTAAATTCTTAAGGGGGATCTGTGATGACAAGGTCTATTAATTCAGAGCCGAGAACTTTCTCGATGTCGTTATAAATTGTGGCGGATCCGCAAATCAGCCGGTGCCTGCCCAAATCATAAATATCGCCCGGCTTGGTCTTCGGCTCTTCAGGCAATTCTTCTTCATAGCCATCGTCGACAGCTTCAATTTTTTCAGGATCCTTTACCTGAAGCTCATCTTCTGTGAATCCCCAATTGAATAGATCCTTTACCTCCCATTCATTGGCTAACCGCTCCCAATCCCACTCTCCTGAATTCTTATTGCTACGGATGAGATATTCTTCGGCCTCCCGGGAAGTAAGCTGACGGTTTGGAACCCGGACTTCGATTTCTTCCTTTCCCCGCCCGAGGGCCTTCATGGCTTTAATCCTCATGTGGCCGGCCAAGATCGTATTATCCAGATTGATGACGATGGTCTCCACATAGTTAAAGCTCTTTAATGATTGCTTTAGCTTCTCCATCTGATCTTTTGTGATCTTGCGCGGGTTTTTCTCATGTTCTTTAAAGTCTTTGATTTGCTTGGTTTCGGTGTGCCATACCAGCTCCTCTAAAGTGGTTTCAACTTCTTGCGCCGGGACCTGGATTTCTGTTTGGATTTCTGCATCCTTGGTTTTGCTCTTTGCCATCTTTCATCTCTCTGATTTAATTTTTTTTCTTTGTACAAGACCAGTAAACCAATTTTTTTCCTAATTACCAAATTGGTAAAAAGCGATAGAAAATCGGTAGTTAAGATTTAAGAGAGTAATTAAGGAAGGGGAGTGGGAAGGGTAATTGAGTAGAAGCCTGACGGCTTAATTAAACTTTGCTGACAATTTCAATGGTGACCGGATATAAATCCTCAATCATCTTTCGCTTTGCCTGGCTAAGAGCGGTATCTTTTCCTTTAGTATCGACGAAACTTATTTCGCCATTCGCATAAAAAACCTGAAAGTCGCAGACATACCGCACTTTTCCAGGGAGATCGAATGGGATTTGCCTGAGAAAAAATATAACTTCCCCGGCCTTTTGAAGGATTTGGAGCTTATCGTAGTACCTTCGCTCCAATTTTGAGGGAAACTTTTTACCGTCCCTTTCGCAGGGAAACGCGCCGAATTTATGCTTCGGCCTCGCCCTAGGATTAAAAAAATTAATATTCATTTGAACACAAGCCTGCTCCTATGGGATTAAAGAATTTTTCATTCTGTCAGATTATTTCATTTTCTTGCATCTACATATTGAATATACGCACTGTAAAGTGCATCTGTCTTTTAACACACAACGTGTTGAAATTGCCAGAGATCGAGGAGAATTTGAACAGGGAAACAGCTGCTTCCCTATTTCCTCCAATGCCTCTATTGAACACCATTTTGCTTTAGACTTCAAAGATCCAAACGCTGCAATTAAATTGCACTCTTCAAATGTATGATGTAAAGTAAAGGCAATCTTTAATCTTTAGGAGATTGTCACCATGCCTTTGATTCAAGGAAGTAGTGAAGAAAGCATGCATGCGAACATCAAGAAACTGATAGGGGAAGGGTATAAAAGGAAACAAGCGGTTGCGATTGCCTATAGCATAGCCGAAAAGGCAAAAAGCAAAGACGATCAGATTGAGAAAAGGCCATTTCAGTACAAGAACCATTGCATCAGTGCTCCCACGGAAGAAACTCAGCAGTTTCCCTATCTATAGCAGCTGTTCCTCAGCACTTTATCCCCCCCCCCAAAAAAAATGCTGCTCAAATGACAGTCTTGCTGTAGTTGTCATTGCATTGAAGAATTCGCTGATCTTTTTGTTTTTCATTTAACCACAAATTCTCAACCAGTTTTTGTCCATACTCCCTACTATTTTGTAGGACAAAGGTATAGTCCATATGTCAACTATTTTTCCATAGGAAAGATTATTTTTTAACGTTTGCGATTCAAGGCTTTTTGCATCACGAGAAACCCTACAAAGACTCTTGGTGTGCGTCCCCAAAGTAACATTGGTTCTAATAATGCCCCATATTTTTTCTTTTGCAGATGAAACAAGAGTTTGAGATACCAAGGGTAGGTACGACTTGCCTTCGAAGCAATTCTTGACATAAAAATACCGCCTATTTTTTCCCGCCTCTATTTTCAGAACGCAACTCTTTACATATTTTTGCCAATAAAATGATCTGAATAACTAAAGCAATGATAACGGCCCATCCAAAAAATTTCATGGTCCCCATCATATGAGTCATTTGCATCATGTTCATCTGGTCATCCATGAATTTTCCCCCAATCTTATATGTGCGTTTAAGATTCTTCTTATCAATGACTTACAATTTTTAAAAGATTTGTTTCTTAAGGCCTATCTTTCTCAAAAAATGTCATCAAAAACCTCCTGTAAAACAAAAGATCATGATACAAAGAAAAAAAAGGTGCGTAATGAAGTCTTATCCTCTAGTTGTAATCGGAGCCGGTGCTGCCGGACTTGTCATCGCCATAGGAGCTGCTAAGGCAGGGAAAAAGGTCCTGCTTATAGAAAAAGGCCCCTATGGTGGGGATTGCACAAATTTCGGATGTATTCCAAGTAAGTCGCTCATTGCTTCTGCTCATACAGCTCATGCAATAAAAGAAGCTAAAAAGCTTGGAATCGGATTTCCTCCTTTAGCCTTTAAAGCACATGATTCACTTGCGCGCGTGCGACATATTGTAGAAGAGGTGCGCTCTCACGAAGATTCCGGTGCTTTAGTAAAAATGGGAATAGAAACCCTAACCGGGCCAGCACATTTTGAAACTGCTCATACATTGAGAGTGAACGGAGAGGAGATCTTCGGTAAACGCATTGTGATTGCAACAGGATCTTCTCCCTTTATTCCATCTATCAAAGGACTTCAAGAAACGCCGTTTTTGACAAATGAGAGCATTTTTGAACTTAATGAAATCCCAGAAAGCATGGCTGTGATAGGAGGTGGCCCTATCGGATCAGAGCTCTCACAAGCTTTTCAAAGACTCGGCTCCCAAGTGTCTTTGATTCACTCTCATGACAAGCTGTTAAATAAAGAAGATCCTTGCGCACAAACAGTTATTGCCAAACAATTTGAAGAAGAAGGGCTCTCTCTCTGCCTTGGTTCTGGGATTCAAGAAATCAGCTATCATCATGACAAATTCCAAATAGTCCTGAATAAAGGCCAAAAAATAGAAACGCGGGCTTTACTTGTTTCTGTAGGAAGAAGACCCAATGTCTCTTCTCTTAATTTAGAAGCTGCAGGAATTCAGTATTCTGAAAAGGGAATTCCCATTGACGCCTATGGACGGACAAACCAACCCCATATCTGGGCTGTAGGAGATGTGATTGGAGCGCCATTTTTTACTCATTGGGCAGAAAATCAAGCGCGATCCGTTCTTACTTCCCTTCTTCTCCCCTTTCCATTTAAGAAAAAAATCGATCGAAAACAATCTATTCCACGAGTTACCTATACTGATCCTGAAGTTGCAAGTGTAGGACTATCGGAAGAAGAAGCCGCTAAAAGTTACAACATCGCCACCTATCATGTTCCCTTTTCAACAGTTGATCGAGCTATTACGGCAGGAAGAACAGAGGGCTTCATTAAAATCATCACCAAAAAATGGAGCAGCAAAATTCTTGGATGTACCATTGTTGGACCGCGCGCAGGCGAAATGCTAGGACAAATCACAACAGCCATGCACGCAAAAATCCCCTTACGAAAACTTTCAAGTTTAATTCATCCTTACCCAACTTATAACCAAGCAATTAGAAAGGCAGCAGATTTATGGCTCACTCAAACGATTCTCTCAATATTTAAAAGAAGAAAGCAATGAAAAAATTTATTAAATATTTACCAATCGGATTTATTCTTATTGCGACAGCCATAGCTTATTTCACGGGCATGTATAAATATTTCTCTTTCGAGAATGTTAAAGAACACCATAAGTTAATAAAAGCATTTACAACAGCCCATCCTTTTCTAACCCCCATTCTTTATATGCTTGTCTATAGTATCTGTAGCGCTCTCGCTGTTCCTGGAAAAGTCTTTTTATCCATATTCGGAGGTTATCTCTTTCCCCAACCATTAAGTACAATTTATGTTGTTTTCTCAGCTACATGTGGAGCTACAGCTGTTCATCTTGCAGCACTAACAGCCTTAGGAGATCTTTTAAGAAAAAAAACAGCCCCATTTTTAAAAAAGATGAAAAGCGGATTTCAAAAAAATGCTGTGAGTTATCTCCTTTTTTTACGTTTTGTCATTATTTTCCCATTTTGGATCGTTAATATTGCCTCTGCTTTTTTTGGTGTTCCTGTGAGGACATTTGTTTGGACAACTCTTGTTGGAATAACACCCGGATCTTTTGCTTTTACTTTAGCTGGAAGAGGATTGGAGAAAATCTTCGAGAGTGAGCAACCCTTCTCCATTGCTGCAATTTTTAACATCCAACTCAAAATTGCATTGATTTTGTTGGGAATACTGGCATTAGTTCCGATAATAATAAAAAGGATAAAAAAATCATGATTGAAAGTCGTTTCCGAAAAACATATCAGCAACTGTGCATCGATCCTTTATTAAACTTAGGATTTTTACAGAAATTACATCCGCATGTATTTACTTGCGTTGCGTGTCTTTTCGGAATAAGCATTATTCCATTGCTTAGTTTTGGGTTTTCCTTTTGGGCTTTTGTAATGTTGGTGATTTCAGGATTTTTTGATACTGTAGATGGGTCTTTAGCTCGGCATCTTAAGATATCTTCTCCTCAAGGCGCCGCATTAGATATCGTATGCGACCGTATCGCTGAATTTGCGATCATTCTTGGCCTCTATGCTGTAGAGCCTAATTTTAGGGCATTATCAACCATCATCATGCTTGGCAGTATTCTCATCTGCGTGACCTCATTCTTAATTGTGGGTATTTTTACAGAGAAGAGCTTTTTCTATAGTCCTGGACTTATTGAAAGAGCGGAAGCTTTTATTGCTTTTGCAATTATGATCTTGTTCCCCTCTGTTTTTACTGTTTCATCCTATATTTTTAGTTTTCTCGTGCTACTTACAGCAGCTATGCGCATGCATCAATTTTTCCGGAATTTCAATCCGATGAGAGGAATATGAAAAAACAGAGTTGGCTGATTACAGGAGGTTTTATCTCCTCGATGATAGCAGCTATTTGCTGTATTGGACCTCTCGTCTTAGCAACATTAGGCATAGGTTTCGGAGCGGTAAGTATTTTTGCTTCTTTTCGTCCATTTTTTATTGTTCTATCGATTTTTTTTCTAGCTCTTGCATTTGTTTACACTTACAGAAAAAGAAAATGTGAAAGTGAAAATGGCATATGTACAGCCAGAGGAAATCGAAAGTTAAGGATCATTCTTTGGATAGTCACAATCATTTCCCTGGGACTGATCACATTTCCCTATTGGATCCCATGGATAACTGGAAAATAAGAAGGATATGAAATGAAATTTGATTTGTGTGTCATAGGAGGAGGTGCTGGAGCTTTTGCTGCTGTTATTCGAGCAAATGAATTAAAGTCAAAAACTGTCATGATAAACACAGGTCTGCCCATTGGAGGCACTTGTGTTAATGTCGGCTGTGTCCCCTCAAAAACTCTCATTCATGCAGCCGAAGTTTTACATCTAGCACGTCACCATGGCATTCCGGGGATCGATCTGGAAATCAAGCATTTCGATTTTCAAAGAGTGATAGAAGATGAGCTAGCTCTTGTTGAAAAATTAAGGGCAGAAAAATATTTAAAAGTGCTTAATAATTTAGAGCATGTAACTTTTATCGAAGGCAAAGCAACGTTTAGCGGGTCTCATGAAGTAGAGGTAAACGGGAAGAGAATTGCTGCCGAAAAATTTATCATTGCTTGCGGATCAACCGCTACCATCCCGCTTATCGATGGCATCAACGATGTGGGATTCTTAACTCACATTGAAGCATTAAAAATTATTCAGCAGCCCAAAGAGCTAATCGTCATAGGCGCAGGACCTCTTTCTCTTGAATTTTCGCAGCTGTATTCTAGATTTGGATCGAAAGTGACCATGTTGGTTAGAAAATCTTCGATTTTTCCAAGAGCTGAAAGGGAGCTCACCGATCAGTTAACAAAAATATTTGCCGAAGAGGGAATAGACATTCAAATAAATACAGAAGTCAAAAGAGCTTTTAAAGCTAATGGGAAAAAGCATTTGATTTGTGTCAGAAGTGGAAAGGAAGAAACTATTTCCGCAGATGAAATTTTGCTTGCAGCAGGAAAAACTCCAAATACACAAGAAATTGGAGTTGATAAAGTCGGAGTAGAAATCGATGAAAAGCAGGCGATTGTGGTCGACCAGTTTCTGCAGACATCCCAGTCACATGTTTATGCTGTTGGCGATGTGATAAATCTGCCATTGCGACTAGAAACAACAGCTGGACATGAGGGAACATTAGCGGCTGAAAATGCTTTAACAGGATCCAAAAGATTCATCGATTATAGTGCTGTTCCCTATACTATCTTTACTGATCCTCAACTCGCCAGCATTGGTCTTACAGAAGAGGCTCAAATGAAGAAAACTGGAGTCTGTTCCTGCAAAACTATTCCGTTTTCTGAGGTCCCAAAAGCACATATCCTGCGCAGAACAGAAGGATTGATTAAGATGGTTATCGATCCAAACACAAAAAAAATCTTAGGCGTACATATACTGTCGCCAGGTGGAGGAGAACTTATTGCTGAAGCCATGGCGCTGATCAAAAGTAATCAAACAATCGATGATGTAATCAATGCCCTTCCTATGTTTCCTACGCTGTCCGAAGCTATAAAAATTGTCTCTTTAGCGTTTTATAAAGACATTTCAAAATTAAGTTGCTGCATCTAATGCGTATTAGCGCATTTTTAGGACTGCAGAAATCGCTTCGATCTGATTGTCAACGGAAATGGGCATTTCTGAAATCACTTCTAATTTTCTGTCTTCAAAAAGATTCTGTTTTGAGTCTTTTTTTTGCAATTCTTCTAAAACACGATCTCTCTGATACAACAAATCAATAATTTGGGGATAAAAGAGACCCACCATGGCATTTAGCCATTGGTTAGTCAGCCATGATGGCTGAGGGAGTTCAATCTTGAAATGATCAATTAATGGGCAAAGATCTTCAGCTTTGTACCAGGTGTCTCCTGAAACCCAGTGATTTACGGTAAATAACCCTACAGGAAAACCCTTTGTATCCATGGAGATTGCAATGAAATGGGTATGGGAATTAGAGCTGTCTTTAAAAAAATACGGGCGAATCTGAGATGGAATTCTGTTTTGTAATAAGAAGAGATGAAAATGCCCGTGTTCATCAGATCGATGAGCGTGATAATAATATTGCGAAAGATTTTCCGTATCGATCACATCTCCTTTAGGAAAATGTTCAAATTCATAAAACTCTTCGAATCCAGAAAGAATCTCTTTTACAACATTTGTGTGGCCTTTGTTTAAGATTCGCTCCCATTGTTTAATCTCCTTCCCTGCTACAAGCATCTGATTTAATCGTTCTGTCGAGAATTCCGAAAGCCTTGCAATGAGCTTTTCTTGATCCCAATGTATTTTCGTTGCAGGGTGAGTCTGTAAAACAAGATTCTTAGACGGACTAAAAAATTTTAAAACAGAGTCTTTGCCCAGCAAAAAAGAAATTAAAAGGGCTAATATAACAAAAAAAACAAGCCCTTTAGCCAATAGTTTTGATTTTTTTGACTGTTTTTTCTCATGAATAAGAGGGGTCGTCATCCTAAAAATGCTCCTTCGTAGGGCTAAACATCGTTAAATTTCTTGCTTATACATAAAAAAATCTTTTTAAAAACAGTCGAAACCTTTAATACATGAATAAAAAGGGAGGGGAAGGTCTATGCAAAAGTCTCGGTTTAATTTGAAGTCAGCTATTTTGGCCTCAATCGTAGGCACTATTGCCATGACAGTGGTGATGGCAATATTCGGCATTAATATCATGAAAGCTCTTGGCATGACAGCCGGAATGCAAGGCGGAATGGTTTATTTCATTGGAGGATTGATTCATCTTTCAGTCGGGATTTTCTATGGAATGATCTATGCGTGGATTTTTCAACCCCTTCTCAAAAAATTGCCCAGCTATCTCTCCGGGGCTGTTTATTCTATCCTTCCTTTCATCATAGCCATGCTTTTCATGAGCCCATTTTTAAATGCAATTCAAACAGTCTTTCGTGCAGATCGCCCTGCTACTACAATGTGCGGAGCAAATCCATGTATGCCAAAAGCAAAGCCTTGCAATCCATGCGAACCTTGTAAAGGAGCAGCTCCTTGTAACCCTTGTATGCCTAAGGCAAAAAAAATGTCTTACAATCCCTGCAAGCCTTGCAAAGGCTCTAACCCTTGTAACCCCTGTTCTGCAGGAGGTAATGGATTTGGTTGGATTTTCAGCCTTATCAGTCACCTTGTCTACGGTATTGTTTTAGGATGGATCTATCGTCCCAAGGCTATATAAAAAAATGAAAAGCATTCAATTTCTTAGAGAGAATGCTTTTTTCATAACACATGCTGGGCAAGGGAAATGAACTCTTCACCTATTGCCCCGGGAAAACCCGGAATTGTGCCGCGATGGACCTCTAGCGCAAAAATTGGCGTGGGGACTGCGATGACCGGGGCATCTAATATTTGGTTCACGATCTCTCATGGTATCATTAACGAAGTGTACTTTCCTCGCATTGATATCGCGAGCATCCGCGATATGGGGCTTTTGGTAACCAATGGAAGCGATTTTTTTTCAGAGGAAAAACGCCATACCCGCCATGACTATAACTTAATCTCAGATGGTGTGCTTGCCCATCACCTAACAAATACCTGCTTAGATGAACGCTATCGCATCGAAAAAACAGTGATCACTGATCCTCGTCGTAATGTGCTGCTGCAAGAAATTCAATTTACTCCACTGAAGGGAAAATTGGAAGATTATCACTTATATGTCCTTTTAGCCCCTCATATTGGTAATGCTGGCTATGGCAATAATGGGTGGGCAGGGGATTATAAGGGCATACCTATGTTATTTGCCGAGCGGGCAGGAATCGCTCTTGCCTGCGCTTGCTCTGTCCCTTTCTTGGGGATGAATTGTGGCTATGCGGGAGTGAGCGATACATGGCAAGACCTTTCTGCAAATAAACGCATGACCTATTTCTATTCGCGGGCCGAGGATGGTAACATTGCACTAGCCGCAGAAATAGATCTTCGAGCATGCCAAGGACATTTTGTGCTCGCTCTCGGCTTTGCTCAAGATGCTCAGGAAGCCGGGCTTCAGACTCGCGCGGCCTTATCTCATGACTTTGCCACCACGCTCAAGAGTTATGTATCCTCCTGGGAAAAAATTCAGCATCCTTGCTGTGATCTTTGTGCTGTAGATAAAGAAGGCGGCAGCCTTTTTCGCACCAGCATTGCAGTATTGAAATGCCATCAAGGGAAACGTATCTCCGGCAGTAACATCGCAAGCTTATCAATTCCTTGGGGCTTTACCAAAGGAGATAATGATTTAGGTGGCTATCATCTCATCTGGCCACGCGATCAAGTAGAGACGGCCTTTGCATTTTTTTTGTGAAATTTTTAATCTCTTTCTCGGTATACAGGGGAAAGAGGTCATATGAAAGAAGAATATGAAAAACTGATGGAACTTCTTAAAACCTCTGAAAGAGGGGAGAAGTTCAATTTAGAGGAAATCTTACAGCAGGCTGTCCAGTTCTTTGAACAGCTCAGAAAGAGCTTTCCAGCTGCTCCTAAAGAAGAAAAGGAGGAAATGCTGAAGATGATGCAGACCCTTCATCTTAAGATTCAGGAGATGGCCAAACTGGCCGCTACAAAAGCTGGGATGACTGAGAATGAGCTCTCAGCTTATGGAGAAAACCCAAGCAACTTTTCCCCAGAGATGTGGAGCCGGATCCAGGAGACAAAAGCGAAATTGCACGAGTCTACAAAGGGGATTTCACAAGTTGTTGAGGGTAAGAAGGATAAAGAAGAAAGTCAAAAACCCCATCCAAGAATTCGACGAAATAAAAGATCTAAGTGGATTAAGTCTTAACCAGTTGTGTTTTTTCAGCCATTTTATCTCATTAATTAAGAATAAATTAAGATTTTATTAAAATTTCTTTGATTTAATATTAAGATTTCATTAAAATTGGTGGTAGAGGAAATAGAATCTCAAGAAATTAGATAAGAGGAGAAAATCATGGCAAATACAAATCTACAACCAACCGATAGCGGCATAGATCCAGTATTAGATCCCCAATTGGATAAGGATCTAAAAGCATGGGAAGATGCAATTGCAAAATATAACGAAGATAAAAAAGCGTTAGAAAAGCTTCTCGCAATGGTCGTTGCTATGAAAAACCCACTTTTAGCGGTACAGCTCATGATGCTAGGAGTTATGGGTATTCAAGAAGATAAAGTAGCAGGTCTTGCTGCAGCAAACAACATTGATACTGACCTCGGCAATATGATAAGAGGTGCACAAAACACGTTTAACGATTGGATGGCAAATGCAGCCAATCAGCCTCCAATGACTGGAGATGTGGAAAAGTTCAGAGCGGCAATCAACCAGTTGGAAACCTTTTTAAAAGATGAGCTTGCAAAGCTAAATGCTGGCCAAAACACTCCATTTGATGCAACTACATTGAAAACGATGATTGGTGCTCTTGATTCGATCAAGGCCCCTTTTGGAGCAGATTGGAACAGTAGCGACCCAAATGATATGGGACGAGATTTTCGTCAATGGATGCTTCAATACCAACAAGGACAGGTACCTCCACAAATTAAAGTATTGCAAGATAGCATTGCTCAGTTTAACCAGTCTACTTCTGCTTTATCCGCTGTCACAGGCACAGAGATGAACTTTGAAGCACAGCAATATGATGGATACCAAGGCATTACAAAAACAGGTTTCGACATGTATGCACAGTTAGTAAATGCATCAGTGCAAAACCAGAAAACAACTTAAAAAAAAGATAAAAAAGAGAGGAAAAATTTTATGGCAAACTTTGAATTACTACTTCTAGAAGCAGTGGCGCGATGCCAGGATGGTGCTTCAATGCAGGAACTTACAGATGCAAAAACAACTGAGGCAAATGCCCAGTTAGAAAAGGAGCTGTACGACTATTGGAATACACAGATGAATATCATTATGAATGGTCCAAATCAGGATGGTAAAGGTGGGATCAATGGTGAGATGGCAAAAAAGCATCCTGATCAAAATGTGATTACGAAATTATCTAAACAGTTTGATTTAGACAATATTGAGGCGCAATCAGCTGAAACTAGTCAGGATGGAATGGTGCAAACCACACAAAACCAGACTCAGGCAGATAGTACCAACTTGACCACAAAGATTGAGCTTGGGCAGACAATTAGCCAGATTGCAGGTGCGACAGCATCCTTGCTTGCAAGTTCAAAAGTATAAAGAGGAAAAATGGCATATCAGACAAAAATCGATCAAAAGATTCTTTTAGAAAACTCACGCATAGCCTCTTTAGATGGCGATGTAGGTGATGGAGTAAAAAAGAAAAAAGATCTCTTTTTTCTCGCGACTTTGCTCCAGGATCTTCAGAAAAATCTAGAAGAGATTAAAGCCGGAGATGATTCTCTGTCCCCACTAGAGTGGAAAAATGGTTCAGAGAGCTATGGCGATTTTGAAGCTGCAATGGCAGGAATGGTCGCAGCTTTGCAATCTCTACAAGGAAAAATTGCTGAATCTGAAGAGAAGAATGCCGAGGTAGATAAAGCCCTTTCTGATGCTGAGCGCACACTCACAGAGTTGAATTATAACAAGATGCTCAAGATGATGCATAAAGCAGAGAAGGAGCATAAACAGCAAAAGACCATTTCAATAGTGACGAAAGCCTTTGAAATTTTATCAGCACTGCTGATTTCTGCAGTTGCAATTGCTTTTGGACAGGTCGAAATTGCGGTTTTTCTGATGAGTTTATCTGTTTTATCTACAACAGGTGCTCTAGATGATTTAGGCAAAGCATTTGCTCATCTCTTAAGAGACTGCGGAGTGGATGATAAGACAGCAGACATTGTTGGAAAAGTGGGAGTTTTGGTTTTAGTACTTGTAATCAGCGTAATGGTTGCTCAGCCAGAAGATGCGACTACAGTAGCCGGGGAAGCAACAGAAGATGGGGTTGAAATAGCTGAAATGGGAGCAGAAGAGTCTGTTGAAGGAGTAGAAGAAGAAGCTCAAGAAGCAGAAGGAGCAGCGCAACAACAAGTTGATTCTACTCGAGTCATCGACAAAGTGAAGGCATTTTTCAATAAGATCAACTTCTTTAAATTTTTCCCTCCTAAAGTGAATTTAGCACTTATGTCTGAACTTCAGACAATGGCTTCGATCAATTTTGTACCGTCGATTCTAGAAAAAATTCATATGAGTGAAAAAGAAAGAGAGAGATGGACAATTGGTTTAACAGTTGTGCTATTCCTGCTCACGATTGCCGCTACTTTAGGTGGAGGATCTGCCTTATTTTCTGAAAAAGGTGCAGCCACAGTAGCAGAAGATGCTGAAGCAACGGCGGCTCAAAAGGCAATTAATGCGATTAGAAAAATACTTGCCTCTTTTGCAAGACAGATGTCCTCTCCAACGAAATTATGGCTTGCGGTAAGAGGGGCACAGCTTGCTCTTTCCACAACGGAATTGGCACTCGTTGCTACAGCAGGCGGGTTTGAAATCGACCAAGGAATAAAGACAAAAGAATTGGGCAGATGCGACGCTACGATTCAACTTTTAGAGTCGATCATGAGCAGCCAATCGCAAGGATCATCTACTAGACAAAAATTTTATAATGATCTGCTTTCGCAGCACAATTTAAGCATGAGTGAACTGTCGAAATTGTTTGCAGGAGAAAAGGCGTTTGCAGACCTTTTCACGCACTATTCGCCAGTATAAAAAGGATTAAAAAAAATAATTAATAATAAGGAGAAAAAAAATGGAAAAGTCAGTTCAAACAACAAGCATAGTACAGCCAACAGCTGCAGTTTCTGGATCTCAAGATGGCCAGATTCCTGATTTGATGAAAATCTCAACAGGACAAGCTGCACTTGTTCAGGATGCGATCTATCAGGCAATGGACATGTATCGAAAGATTGTCGAATTGGATGCAGAGCAGAGACAAAATGCTGTGAATGTTCAGGTAGAGGCCGCTTTAGCTAGCGCAGACGCCGTGAAAGCATCAGCAGATGCGGCAGGAAAGGGAATGATCATCTCAGGATCCCTTTCAATTGGAGGAGCAGCAGTGAATTACGGTATTACAAATGTTGTTCTTCCTTCATCCAATCTAGGAAAAACTAGCGGTGAAATGGCCACATTAGAAAAACAGGCAGCGCCATTAAAGAAATTGGATGAATTCCAGCTGCAGGCACAAAATCAGAAAGCTCGTTTAAGAGATGGAGGAGAAGAATTAGAAGCTCCTTCTACACAAGTGGGAAAACGCATAGATGCATTAAAGCAGGGCGTTCTCTATGAGAAACAAGAAAATATTGCACACGAGAAGGTTTGGTATGCACCTTGGAAAACAACTCCGGTTGAAAAAACTTCGTACAATATAGATGAGGATTTGGATGAGGAAGCGCTTAAACACATTGTTGCAAACCCAGAAGACGCAGCAGCATTTAAAAGCGAGCTCAATCGACAGCTCGATCAAGTCAATCGAGAGTTGAATACGCATGCACTTAGAATGAGCAACTTCTTTACCGAAAGGCAAGTGGAAGCAACGCTTGCTAAGACTCTTTTTGAAGCTACTGGCAGTGCTGTACAAGGCAAATATACGATGGTCAAAGGAAATGAGGATGCAAAAGCGGAAATTTACCGCACACAAAGCACGATCATGAACTCTGCTCAACAGGATTTCGGCCAAGGTATGGGAACTGCAGGAAATGAGATGTCAGCTGAGATTAACCAGATCTTGAGCAAGATTCAAGAATCGCAAAAGGTGTAAACGATGGCTACTCAGTCAATAGTCACAAAAGTGGGGGGAACAATTATCCTCCCCACTTACGTTGATGAGAATAATAATAACGTGGGATCGACAATAAAATCTGTCGGTGTTTCTACGCTACTACCTAATCTTGACAAACCAGTTAAAGATCTTTCTCTTCGTGATATAAATGACAATTCTGATTCAGAGACTACCAAGAGAATTAAAGGTTTAATCGCAAAGGGATTTAAAGGCAGTGGTGTGATTTCTTCTGTAACCCCTCGTAGCAGTGTTATCATAGAAAAAAAAGACTCAAGGGAAGAAGAGCGAAAGGTGCGCTTTGCAGATTTAAAAGCACACATTTTGGAAGAAAAAAAGCTTAAGCTTGATGATGTGAAGCAATTTTTCATCTATCCTGAACTTGCTACTTGTACTTATATTGATGTTTCATCGAATAGAGAAATAGAGCTCAATCTCCATGATTTTGAAAATCCTAAATTAAAAGAAGCCATAAAAGAATATTTGGATCTAGTAAGAAAAATTTATAAATTTCCTCTAGCTACATATCCAAAATATGGAAAAGGGGATATTTATGGTCCCAAAGCTTTGATTAAGCCAAAAGCAGTGCAAAATAGTGTATTAAATTCATTTCTTGGATGGGCAAAGCACAGTTCAGATATGTTAAATTCCATATTTATAAATGATGAGGAAGCGAGCAAAATATTTATAAAACGTTTTGCTCATGCTAAATCGGTGCACGAAGCTTTAACGTTAGAAACAGAAGAAGCTCTCTCCCAAACGAAAACAGAAATCGAGGATCCTCAAACTAAACAAGATCCTAAAAAGTTGAAAAAAGTCAATCAAGAGCATATGAAGTTATTGGCTTTTCAAAAAGAGTTAAAAGAACTCGATGTTTTTGCTCTTGTTTTTGCTTTAGCATATGATTCCTTAAATGATACACAGGAAGAGAAAACAGAAGCTCTTTTCCATATCATGAATGAGATATTTAATTTCACCAAACCAAAGAGAAAGGATATAGATCAGGTCAAATTAGAAAAGGAATATACCTGTGATGTTGTTGGAATGATGCTTCCGAGAAAAGCATATGATGATTGGTGCAAAAAGAATAACATCAAATTAAAAAAACCTTCGCTTGAAGATCTCTTTTTCAAAGAAGCAATACAAGTTTCCAACCAACCAGATCTACCTGTTAAAGGTGGCTTAAATGAAAGGTTTGATATTTTCTCAGAAGAAATCAAAACTAGATTGGAAAATGCACTGAAACCCAACCTCATTTCTGACTAATTAACCTCTTTTGACTAAAGGAGGGATATTTTTTTCCACACAGTCTTTATTTATTGTGATTTCCTTTATTGATGGATCTGAAGGAATTTCATACATAGTGTCTAGGAGAAGATTTTCGACAATCATACGAAGAGCTCTGGCGCCTGTTCCTGTTGACTTTGCCTTTTCTGCCATTGTCTGAAGAGCATCTTCTGTGAAGTGCAACTTTACATTTTCTTCAGCCAAGAGTTGGGAATACTGCTTTACAATGGCGTTTTTTGGCTTAGTTAAAATATCGACTAGATCCTCGATCGTCAATTCATTGCAGTTGGCAATGCTGTTGAATCTTCCAACAAACTCGGGAATCATGCCAAATTGAATGAGATCTTCAGGTTCAACTTTGGAAAGGAGATAATTCACTTCTTGAGCATCAAAGGTAGTGGTCAGTGATGTATCAAATCCGATTTTGCTTTTCCCCAGCCTTTTGGCAATGATCTTTTCCAAATTGATGAAAGCCCCTCCGACAATAAAGAGAATATTTTCCGTATTCACTTTGATGTATTCTTGGTTGGGATGTTTCCTTCCCCCTTTTGGAGGAACGTTTGCAACAGTTCCCTCCACAATTTTAAGAAGGGCTTGCTGTACTCCCTCTCCCGATACATCTCGTGTGATGGAGACATTGCCGGTAGTTTTTCGAATTTTATCGATCTCATCTACATAGATAATGCCAAGTTCAGCTCTTGCAATATCGTAATCAGCAGCTTGCACGAGGCGCAAGATGATATTTTCTACATCTTCGCCAACATATCCTGCCTCAGTGAGAGTTGTGGCATCTGCAATGGCAAAAGGAACATCAAGGGCTTCGGCAAGTGTTCTTGCTAGGAGAGTTTTTCCTGATCCTGTTGGCCCAAGTAGGAGAACATTGGATTTACTGTATTCGACCTCTTTTTTCCTTTCGGGATGTAAAGATCTAATTCGTTTGTAATGGTTGTATACGGCAACGGCAAGAGTTTTTTTAGCTTTTTCTTGGCCGATTACATAGAGATCAAGCGCAGCTCTTAGTTCTTTCGGCTTTAAAATTTTTAGTTCATCATGATGAACTGGCTTTTTCTCGATGATATCCAAACAGAGACGAATGCATTTATCGCAGATAAAACATTCAGGTCCCGAAATCAGCTTTTCAACAAGATCTTCAGTGCGACCGCAAAAGGAACAGGCGGGTGTCTCTTTTTCTTTTTTGCTCATTAGTAACTCATCTTAAGCGCAAAGAAAGGAATGAATCTTTCGAATCTCAAATGGTCCAAAAATACTCGCCATATTTTTTCAAATATGTCTTAAGTTTTTCGTACCATTTGATTTTCCGAAATCGTTCATTTCTTCATTCCTCCCTTTATGCGTAAGATGAGTTAATAATTTTTTTTGAAAAGAACTAGGAAACTAAGACTTCTTGAGGAGCTCTACTTGCAACTTGATCGATAACTCCATAATCAAGTGCTTCATCTGCACTCATATAAAAATCTCTTTCTGAATCCTCAATGATTTTTTCAAGAGGTTTTCCCGTTTTTTCTGCCATGATTGTAGCACAAATTCGTTTCAATTCCAGTATTTCTTTTGCTTGGAGTTCAATATCTGCAGAGGTTCCCATGAGCCCACCTGTGGGTTGGTGGATCATGATTCTGCTATGCGGAAGGGCATATCTTTTCCCCTTTGTCCCTGCCATGAGAATTAGAGCAGCCATTGATGCGGCCATCCCCAAACAATAGGTATTGATTGAGAAATTCATGAATTGCATCGTATCGTAAATGGCTAGTCCTGAGGTGATATAACCACCAGGGGAGTTGATATAAATGTTGACATCTTTTTTAGGATCATCCGCTCGCAAAAATAGGAGTTGGGCAATAACTGCATTCGCCACTTGATCATTGATGTCTGTTCCAATAAAAATGATGCGGTCTTTGAGAAGCCGAGAAAAAATGTCCATGGCTCTTTCACCACGGCCAGTATCTTCAATAATGTATGGGACCAGATAAGACATATTCCTTCCTTTTTTTAATCTTTTTTTGCGTGAGCAATGACCCAATCTTCTGCTTTTTCGATCAGGGTTCGGGAAAACGCTTCTGCCTGTTTTACATCAGGGTGACGAGGGTCGTGCAGGGTTTTATTTGGATTGACAATGATTTCCAATGGTTCAGATGGCGGGATTGGAATATCTTTCCCTGAGATTGAAATATTTGCGTCTGCAAGAATTTTTCGACAAAGATAAAACATGCGAATTGCGTTTTCAGATTGGATCATGATATTGCTAACTAAGTTTTTTCTTTCCTG
>JAKEHU010000007.1 GCA_022614855.1 Chlamydiota bacterium | reverse complement strand
CATTGCTTGGCTTAACTTTTCAAGTATGTCCTACGCAATGATTTTAAAATCTGTGGAAAAATTTATCAAAAATCAAATTTTCTTAATTTCGGGATAGGTTCTTTCAAGTTGAATTCGTGAATTTATTTTTTTACCTTAGTTTTCTCAGGAATATGAATTGTTTCTGCGTTGTAAAAAATCTTTTTAAAATTGATTTTTTTCCGATCTGCCTTTGCTAAAAGACCGCAATCTTTCAGCAGTGATTTTAATGAAGTCCCCGGTACTATTTGGTATTTTCCCGGCCTTTGGACTGCCCCTTCAACTTCGACTTCAAAAAAAATGGGGCTGGTCTTAGCGCGAATCGCATTTACCTCTTCTTTCAAATTAATTTTATCAATGAAAGTGATGAGGAAAAAAGAGACCATGAACCCAAGGATGAGTGCAATTGCAATCCACTCTCGTAAAAGAATTTTGGAATAGGTGGATTTATCTAACATAAAAAAAGAAGCTTTGAGCCTTTCAAAGCTTCTTTTAGCTTAATCATCCTCGCCGATGTTAAGTCGAGAAAATGCCTTTGATGATTTTGAGTCAGGAGGATATTTTGCATCATGGACAAAATGAATGAAATTTGTAAATGCATAAACTGCAAATGCGTGAACAGCCCAAAATTTTAAAGTATCTTGATTAAATCGAGTTGTAGTTTCTTTAATTAAATACAAAATACCCAACGCAAAAAGAGAAATGCTCTCTATAATTTTAAAAAGATCTCTTGTCATTTCAGTTTGCGTTTTTTGGTGACTAGTCTTTTTTCCAATTGCTTCATTTGAAAGACCCTCTAACTTCCTTCTACCTTCCAAATAGTTCCATCCATTGTTCCAAACTTGATCTGCCATGCCAAAAGAAAGGCAACCATAATCGATAATATGTATCCATCGAATCGTTTTTTCAGAAAGAAGGTTAATATGCATTCCTTCTAAAAAATCAACACCATCTGAAAAGGAACCTACCCAACTACCAATTTTTATCAACAACTCCTTTACATTTTTTGTGCTGAATTTATGTTTCTGATCAATTAATGACTCTGCGCATTCAACTACTTTATTTGTATTTTCTTTCAATTTAGGTATAAAAAAGAATAAATTTATCATGGAAAAAATTTTTGAATTTTTATTCCACTCATCTTTCTGAAGATAACCATGCATTTGGAGTGTTACAATTGACGCTTTCCCTAATTTTGCAAAAGGTTTTATACAATCTTCACCGAAAAGACGATCTAAAAAACTTGTCGTTGTTGGGCGTACAAACATACTTAGCTCCTAGGTAAATTTTTGAATTAAAAAGTTTAACAAAAAACCAAGATGAAAGACAAGTTAAAATAAAATTTAGAATAAATTGATGGGAATTTTTTTTAATCCGCTGAAAAAATCTTTAATAGACATTTTTCTTTTTCCTTCTAGTTGTAGCTCAAGAATTTTTATTCCCCCAGGATCTGCTGCTACAATCCACTCCGACTCCTGAAATTTTATGGTTTCTCCTGGTTTTCCTCGTACATCGGCCATGACTTCTGTTCGAAAGATCTTTAATCTTTTTTTTATCTGGTTCGTCTCAATCCAGCACCAGGCCCCTGGATGGGGAGAAAGGGCCCTGATTAAATTATGGACCTCTTTTGCAGGTCTATTCCAATGAATCTTCCCCTCTTCTGGAGTAATCTTTGGGGCTAGGGTAACTTGAGAAGGATCCTGGGGAATTTTTCGCTGCCTTCCGCTCTGGATATCTCGGATTGCCTTCAAGAGGCTCTTGCAAGCTTGTGGAATCAACCTCTCTTCTAACTCTCCAAAATTCATATCTTTGGGAATGGCCATCTTTTCCACTGCGAGAATATCTCCTGCATCCATCTTTGCAGTCATTTCAATGATAGTGATTCCCGTTTCACTATCTCCATTCATCAAACATCTTTGCATGGGTGCAGCTCCTCGATATTTTGGGAGAATGCTTGCGTGTACATTGATGCTTCCCCTGGATGGGATATCCAAGAGATCTTGTTTGAGAATTTCTCCGTAAGCGACAACGACAAAGAGGTCGGGTTTGAGTTTTCTCAACTCCTCTACAAATTCAGGGGTAGAAGCTTTTTCTGGTTGCAAAATAGGGATTTGGACTTTTTGTCTGACTGCAAATTCCTTCACAGGAGGAAAGGCCATGTGAAGAAATCTTCCCTGAGGTTTATCGGCTCTTGTGACTATTGCAAGAAGGGTTAAATCTTTTTGATGAAGAAGAAATTCAAGAATATGAGCTGCAAATTTAGATGTACCAAAAAAGACAATCTTCATTGCTTAAGCGATCCTATTAATCCTATTTTTTTCTCTGTGCTCTCTGTGTTCTCTGTGGTAAAAAAAAGAAATAGGATTTGCAGAAGTGCAGAAAAAATTAGATCTCTTGGTTTATTAGACTTCTTCTAAGAGTTCTTCGTAGTCAGCAAATTCTTCTTGAGTTTCTTCGATGATTCCTCGATAAGCAATCAGACCTCTACGAGAATTTCTGCAAAAATCAATCCAATGTCGTACATGTGGATTGAGTTCAACTTCATTTTCAATCAAATTCAACGCTTCTTCTAAATGCATTCCCGAGCGAAAGGTATAGCGAAAAGCTTTGGCTAAAGATTTGCGCACCTCAAAAGGAAATCCATGTCTTTTCAATCCGACCAGATTTAATCCTCCCAATTTATAGGGGGATCCAGCTCCAATTGTATATGGAGGGACATCATGGGTAATTCTGCTAAATCCTCCTACCATGGCATAGCAGCCAATGCGAGAAAATTGATGCACGGGGGTCATTCCGCCAATCACTGCAAAATCTTCAACCGTTACATGTCCTGCTAAATTTGCATTATTTGCCATAATCACTCGATTTCCAATTTCACAATTATGAGCAACATGGCAATAAGCCATTATGAGGCAATGATCTCCGATTTTAACAACAGAATTCTCTTGGCAAGATGAATTTATTGTTGCAAACTCCCGAATTTCGCAGTGTTTGCCAATGATAACAAACGTTTTTTCTCCACGATATTTTAAATCTTGTGTTTTTGTTCCAATGCTGGCGGATGGCCAAATAATTGTACCCTCTCCAATTGTCGTATGACCGTCAATATAGGCATGTGATTTGACAACAACATGATCCTCTAAAGTGACAGTACCTTTGATGACAGCATAAGGTTCAATCGTTACCTGATCGCCAATTTTGGCACCTGATTCGATGATTGCTGTTGGGTGTATATAAGATTTTTTTTGTGACATGAGATTCCAATCATTTAAATGTTTTAAGCCATTATAACTGGTCTTTCTCTACGAGAGCAAATCCAATCTCAGCTTCCACTGAAAGCTGCTCATTTACTAAGGCTTTTGCTTGGATCTTGCCTCCTTTGGCGCTAAAATGGAGTCCTACTGCTTGCAGGATCAATACATCTCCTGGAACTACCGGTCTGCGAAATTTTGCATTATTGATATTCAAAAGGACTGCAATTTTTTGTGTTTGTCCCTTTTGATGGACGAGAATGCCGCCAGTTTGAGCAAGGGCTTCCAAAACAAGAACTCCTGGCATAATTGGGACCCCAGGAAAATGGCCTTGGAAAAACTGTTCGTTTGCTGTTACATTTTTTTGCCCAATGATGATATTTTCCTCTAAATCCAGACGAATAATCCTATCGACAAGCAAAAATGGATAGCGATGAGGCAAAATCTTCAAAATATCTTTATGATCTAACACAGTTGGACTAGAAGCATCGTGCAAAACCATCATGTGTTCTCCTGTGTAATTCTCTCCCGCTTGATATGATTCCATAATTCCTTTGCAAACATAATATTAGAAAAATGTCCCGATCGAATCGCTATAATATGCGCAATAATTTTTAAAGGAATTAAAGATAGATCTCCAATTAAATCTAAAATTTTGTGTCGAACCATTTCATCAGGAAACCGAAGAGTTGCATTCACAATTCTATCCTCTTTAATGATGATGCCATTTTCTAGATTTCCCCCTTTAATCAACCCCTTTTCAATCAGGGGAATGATCTCCTCATATAAACAAAAAGTGCGACAAGGAGCAATTTCATTTTTAAATTTACTGCTATTTATTTCCAAAGAAAGATATTGCGATCGAATCAAATTAGAATGAGGGTAATGAAGAGTATAGCTGATGCGAAATTCTTCTGCAGGTAGCGCTATTAAATGTACTTCGCCTTCACTCCAATAAAACGGAGTTTTAATCGCAGTAATTTTTTTTTCCTCTCCTTGCAAAACAATGTCTGCTTTTTCAATGAGCTGTACAAATGGCATGGAGCTTCCATCTAAAATTGGAATTTCTGGACCTGAAACTTTAATGAGAGCATTGTCTATATCTAGAGCGGTTAAAGCTGCTAAAATATGTTCTACAGTATGGATCGTATGTTGCTTATTTCCTAAAATGGTGCAGCGAGGAGTAGCAACAACATTTTCAATCGTTGCTGGGATGATTGGTTTTCCTTCAAGATCATTGCGCTGAAAATGAATTCCTGAACCAACTTTTGCTGATTCTATGTTCAATGTGATATTTTTTCCTGTAAAAAGGCCTATTCCAGAAATGGATGCGGATTTTTTAATGGTTTTCTGTAATTTAGAAAGAGCAGGCACTTCTTTACTATTCACCCGCTCTTTTGCTGGTGCACAAAAAGCAGCCAAATGACACCTCTATTTTCAGTTCACTTGAGTATAACAAGCTCTGGAATGGATAACCTTATCGCAATCGCTCCATTTTCAGCAAGTCTCATCTCTTGGTTAGCACGGTTCTTACCAAGAAAAATATTTCCTTAAAGCGATAAAAGGCAATAGAAAAAGAAAAGAAAGAGAGATAATCCCTAGATCTCCCCAAAGTAAATATAAAGTTTGATAGGAGTAAGGATCAATATTTGTTTTTAAAACTCCAGAAAACGGTTCTCCAAGAGGATCGGTTTCTTCAAGCTGCGCAGCAATCCTTCCCAAACTATCGACAACGGCGGTAATCCCTGTATTGCATGCGCGAACTAAAGATGCTCCATTTTCAACAGCTCTTAGCCTTGCATGATCAAAATGAGTCTTTGCTAAATTGGATTTGGGATACCAGGCATCATTAGATAAATTAATCAAGACCTCAGCCCCCTTTTTTCTTCCTTCACGAATTAAGCGAGGGAAGGTTTCTTCATAGCAAATCGAAACTGTAAACGGAATTTTTCCACTAAATACCGTAGTCTCCTTTCCATGTGAGAAAAATTCATTGATCCCGTACAACTTTACAAGCGGGGAGAGCCAATTAAAAGGAAGGTATTCAGCTAGCGGAAGTAAAATCCGCTTATCATAGCGATTTAACTTTGCACCACCTGGAAAGAGATGAAAAGCAGAATTATAATTTTTCTTTACACTTTCATCGGTATAATCCAATCCTAAAACCACTTCAGCATTAAATAAATTTGCTAAAGCTTGCGCCCAAAATGCATTGGAAACTTTTCCAATTTCTGCATAGGGAGGATACAAAGGTGGGAAAATTTCTTTTGTTTCAGCTTGAAAAATATTTTGAAAAATTTCTCGCACCTTACTTTCACTATAAATGCCTTTACTACTTGTAAAAGGGACCACTGATTCAGGCAAAATGATGAGATCAGCCATTTTCGTTTGGCTCCCTTTCAAAAGAGATAAGATCCTTTCCCATTGTTGATAAGGAGAAATAAATTTTCCTAAATGGCCAGGCAAAGGACTTTTCTGCGAAGGCATCAACCCTGTTTGTACGATTAGAGCTGATATTGCGGGTGTTTCAATTTTATTTTTTGAATGGTAATAAATGTGTAAAAATCCAAAGAAATAGGGAAAAATAGCAGCGACTATCCAAACCCCATAATTTTTTCCCTTTTTTTCTAAGAAAGCTTTTAATCCAAGTAAGTTCACCAAAATCACCCAAAAGCTCAACCCCAAGGCCCCAAAGAGAGTTGCCATTTGAAGTGGATAGAGAAAACTAGATAAAGAAAGACCTGAGAAATTCAAACTAAATCCACATAAAATGAATTGTCTTGTCCATTCAATAATTGTCCATGCAGATGCAATAGCTAAAATACGTGGAATAGACAGTTTTTTAAGAGGTTGTAGCAAAAGAGAAACAAGTCCAAATTGGAGTCCTAGCCAAACTGAGAGAAAAACATAGATAAAAAGAATGTAAATTCCTTGATATTCGATTGCCGTCATCCAAGAAAGTTGGATTGCTTGGACCATCGCATACCAGATAGCAGCAGAGAAAAATCTTGTTTTCTTAGAAGGAAAAAAAAGGATCACTCTCCAGAAAATCGCATATCCAACTGCTGCTGCTGCAGGAGCTAGCCAATAATGAAAACTAGGATGACCAAATGCTACAATGACAAGGCTAAAAAAAATCTGCAAAAGTGGAAAAAAATTGTTCATTAAATCTTTTTGTTAGCTATGAACCTATCCGCAAATTCTAAAACTTGCTTTTTGTGTCTTTTTCACCATATCTTCATGCCACTTCTCGACCTACTTATTCAAGTATGTCCTTCGAAGCGGCATAAAAATCTGATGAAAAAATCTTGCAAAAATCAAATTTTTAGAATTTGCGGATAGGTTCATTTACTTTCTCGCTTATTTGCTTTGTAAGACATTAAAATTAAAGCTCCACCAAAAATAGCCAAATTTTTTAAGAACATGATCTGTTGAAGTTCTTTCTCGCTTCCTTGTAAGAACCAAAAATGGTGAAAAAAAAGTGTTGTTGGAATGAGAAAAAGAGCAAGAAGAAAAGCCCCAAGTCTTACTTGCGTTCCTAAGAGGATCAATGCTCCCCCGACGATTTCTACTGTAGTTCCAATGATCAGCAATATGGAAGTGTTGGGAATGAGCAAATCAAATATCGATTCTGCCCAAGCATATCCATATAAATAGTTTAAAAGATTGATCATGGCATTAGCTAAAGACTGCTCTGTTTCTTGCCAGTGCATAATCTTATTGATTCCTGCCAAAATAAAAATGATGCTAAAACAGATCCTTCCGACGGCAAACATTGACTCTTTCTCCTTTTGGGTAGCTCTCAACGTGTATTGCTAATTCCTGCTCATGGAGTGAATTCACATGTTTCGGACTACCCATTTTGCATCTCTTTTCTATACTTAATCTACATTAAAAACGCGAGCCGACTTATAAAGCCATCCTAAAATTATAGAAAAAATGATATTCTCGTGTTGTGAAAAAACCATTTAAAGAATTTCATATTCTTAAAATTCTCACAGATTTTGAAAAAACTCCTTGTCCTCTTGATCTTTATTTAAAAAATTATTTTTATAGAAATCGTGCCATTGGCTCAAAGGATCGCAAATTCATCAGTGAAACGATTTATGGAATATTCCGCTTCCGCTGCACAATTGATTATCTTTGTGAAAAACCGATCAACCATGAAAAGAGGCTTGCTAAATATTTAAATTTGAATTTATTAGAATTGATCCATGATCCTACCATTCCAGATTCCATACGCGTCAATTTCCCAGATTTTTTCTATCAAATGCTCATTGAAGATTATGGAAAAGAAAAAGCGGTTGAGTTTTGTCAGATTTTAAATCAACCCGCTCCAACTACCATTCGAATCAATCCATTAAAAACCTCACGAGAGTCCCTGTTTCGTAAATGGAAAGAGCAATTTTCCATTGTTAAAACGGGTATGTCAGAACTTGGCCTGCAATTTCAAAAAAAAATTAATTTCTTTGCTTTGCCAGAATTTAAGCAGGGATTTTTTGAAATTCAGGATGAAGCCAGCCAGCTCTGTGCAAATCTCGTGGCTGCGAAACCTAAACAAAAGGTTCTTGATTTTTGTGCTGGGTCAGGGGGAAAAACTCTTGCTTTTGCTCATAAAATGGAGGGAAAAGGGCAAATCTATCTTCACGATATACGACTTAAGTCACTTCAAGAAGCTAAAAACCGATTAAAAAGAGCAGGCATTCAAAATGCACAAATCATCCAATCTTCTATGCAAAAAAATATTTTAAAGGGAAAAATGGATTGGGTCATCGCCGATGTTCCCTGCTCTGGTTCCGGAACTTTACGAAGAAATCCAGATATTAAGTGGAAATGGAATCCTGAATCTTTTAAAAATATTTTATCACAGCAAAAAGAAATTGTAAAAGAGGCTGTAGAATTCCTCCATTCTTCAGGAAGATTGGTCTACATCACATGCTCGATCTTTAAAAAAGAAAATCAGGAGCAAGTTGCCTATTTTAAAAAAAATTTTTCTCTTATAGAAAAGGCTTTTTTTCAATCTTTTCCCACTTCTGGAGGAATGGACGGATTTTGTGCATTTGTATTAAAAAAAGAATAATTTAGGTATAAACCTGAGTTATAGACTCCTCCGGCTATTGGATTTGTCTAGATCTAAGGAAATTGTCTCACAATTTGCATCAATTCTCTATGAAAAAAATCCAAAACTCAGGTTATAATCTTCATTAGGATGTACTGGATCTGTCTTTTTCTACCCTTTTTTTCTTTACTCGGTGCAGCTGATAAAGCCGCCCAAAATCAACTTGCATTTTTCCATGAAGAAAAAAATCAACTCATTGTAAATAACCGAATATTAGCACGGGTCAATAACAAAACGATCTCCGTTTTGGATGTCATGAAGAAAATGGATGTTTTTCTTGCGCGAAACTATCCGCAATATGCCAACTCTGCTGCTGCTCGTTTTCAATTTTTTTCTACTAACTGGAAAGATACATTAAATCAGATAATCAATAATGAACTCATGATGGCAGATGCCGAAAAACTAGATCTTAAATTAAATGATGCAGATGTAAGAGAAAAGCTGCATGAAAGATTTGGTCCCAATGTCATGCAAACGCTAGATAAATTGCATCTGACTTTTGATGAAGCTTGGCAAATGCTTTATACTGAACTTGCTTCCCAAAGAATTCTCTGGTATCGAGTCAATTCAAAGGCATTTCAAAAAATAGGCCCCCAAGATATCAAAGAAGCTTTTAAAAAATTTTGCCAAGAAAATCCTCCAAAAGAAACTTGGGTCTACCAAGTGATTTCGATTCGATCTAAAGATGAACAGCTCGCCTCAAAAACTGCAGAAAAAATTGCACAAAATCTCTCCATAGAAAAAGGAGATAATGATGCACTGATGCAAAAGGTCAAAGATCAAAAAAATTCTGAACCAGATTCTGAAGTGGCTGTTTCTGTTTCACAGGAATACAAAGTGGAAAACAAAGATTTATCTGAATCGCTAAAACAGATCCTTTTTTCTCTTTCTCCTGGGGGGTATAGTAAACCTGTATTGCAAGTGAGCAAGACAGAAAAAATAACAATCCATCGAATATATTTTCTCAAAGATCATACTAAACAAAACCCTCCTGTATTTGAGGAGATGTCTGATAAACTTTATGATACCTTAATCCAAGAAGAGGTGAATCGCGGAGTTTCTCAATACTTTGTAAAGCTTCGAGAAAAAATGGGACTGGATGATCGCAATATTCTCGAAAATATCCCAGAAAATTTCCAACCCTTTTCATATCGTTAAGAGAACTTTTGTATAAACTGTCAGAGTTAAAGCAATATGTGGAGGCACACGGGATCAAAATTAAAAAAGGGCTCTCGCAAAATTTTCTTATCGATGGAAATATCATAAAGAAAATTCTCAGAGCATCCAACTTTCAAAAGGGAGAAACAGTCTTAGAAATCGGTCCTGGCTTAGGAGCGTTGACAAAATCTCTCCTTGATGGAGGAGCATATGTCATCGCGATTGAAAAGGACAAGATGTTCGCTAACTTACTTGAAAAATTGCAGACAGAGGATAGGCGATTGGAAGCGATTCAAGCTGATATTCTTGAATTTAGTTTGGAAGAAAAAATAATGCCCCTTGTAAAGAGTAGTGGAAAAAAAATAAAACTCATTGCGAATCTTCCCTACCACATCACTTCTCCCATTTTGGAAAAAATTGTCCCCCTTTTTTCTATTTTTGAATCCATTACCATCATGGTGCAAAAAGAATTTGCAGAGAGAATGTTTGCTTCTAAGGATTCAAACCAGCGCAGCAGCCTATCAATATTTTTTCAATATCATGCTACATACTTATCTTCATTTTCGGTGGCCAGTAGCTGCTTTTTCCCCAAGCCCAACGTAGATTCCACTGTTGTCCATTTTAAATTAAAAGAATCTTCTCCAGATTTTCCAAAAAAGGAGTTCTTTTCTCTTGTGCGTCTCGCTTTTCAAAAGAGAAGAAAAATGGTCAAGAGTTCATTGAAAGGAGTTGTTTCAGACCCCTTTTTCTTAAAGATTTTCCAAGACCTTCATATCCCAATAGAGTCTCGACCTGAAAACCTCTCTCTAGAACAATGGACCAGTTTATTCAATTCTCTTAGAAGCTGTCTTAAAACCATGCCTTAAATCTTTGAAAGATTTTTGTGATTCTTCACTTCAACCTCCTTGATCATATGCAGCTTCGCATATATACCGAAATGAACTCAAAAATTGGATTTTCGGCTGCGCCAAAGCACCGCAATTTGCCGATCTTAAATGACCTAATATTAATAATATGAGGTCATTTAAGATCGGCAAATTTCGAAAGCTTTCGCGTTGCCCAAAACCAATTTTTGAGTTCATTTCGGTATAACCTTCGTCGGTTGACGCGAACTCTCATCAAAAATCCTTTCAAATCTCTAAGGCCTAGTTTTAAGACAGCTTCTTAGAATATCTAACCAGTAAAAAAAGAAAAAAACTGATCCCAACAAAGGAGAGAATGATGAGGGGTATTTTTAAAAATTGAAAAAAATCAAAACATTTTTTCCAAAAAGTTTTCTCAACATTGGCTACAGCATATAAAGGAAATTCTCCGATGGACTCAATGGCAATTTTTCCCACTGGGTCACCCTTTCGAACCGGCAGAGAGAGATTTTTCCAGTAAAGATCGGCTTTTAACTCGGGCTCCTCCGAAGGGAAATAATCGATTTTTACATCTTCGAAAAGCTCTGCTTTTAACAGCTGTTTTGCTCCGGGGATTTTTTTTGAAAATTGGGAATAATTTTTGGTAAAGAGTGTGCGTGAAACCATTTTTTCCTGAAATGCCTTTTCAAACAGCGAAATGGCTTCTTGAAAGCGGGCAAAAGGTTCTGTATATCCCAAAAGAACTGCAATTAAAAGACGTCCATTTTCTGCTGCTGCCGCAACTAAATTATACCCTGCCTTATCAGTATATCCTGTTTTTACTCCAATTGCTTTCGGATAAAAATATTTGCCTTTTCTAAGAAGCCGATTGGTTTGTTGTATAAGGTTTCCCTCTTGCTTATTCGATTTGGGTTTTTCATAGGAAGATGTTTTGACAATTTGGCAAAATGTGGGATTCATGAGCGCCCTCTGTGTGATCTTGGCCATTTCATAGGCAGTCGTCACATGATTTGGATGGTGTAGTCCATGAGGATTACAAAAATGGGTATGAGATAATCCACAATTTTTTAAGTATTCGTTTAATTCATCCATAAATCTTTCGATCGTGCCAGAGCAGGCTATTCCAATGACATTTGATGCATCATTTCCCGATGAAACTAATACCCCATAGATTAAATCGCGAAAGGATAGAATTTCCCCTACTTTCAATCCCATATTTTTCCCACCTGTTTGTAGATGGTAGGGATGAGTATTTTGGCTTTCAGCAGTGGAAGGTATCGCTATTTTTAATGCTTCTTTGGAAACAGTGATATTTTCATCGAGCTTTTCACTCCATTTTTCTAAAGCGTATAAAGCTACTGCGATTTTCGTAATGCTAGCTGGATAGGCAAGCTCATGCCCATTTTTTTCATATAGGATTCTCCCTGTTTTTCCATTCATCAGAATTGCTGACTTTGCCTGCAAATCTATTCTAAGTTGTTCTGAGTGAATCAATATTGGACAAAGTAGTAGTCCGAAAATAAGAAAAATCTTCATCATTTCAATCTCAACACTTTAAAAAATAACCTTAAGTATCTATATGGAGCTTAAAGAGGTTAACCTTACAAGTATCCATTATAAATGATACTTGACAGAGGTTATTTTTAAAGGGTAAGCTAAAGGTAGGGAAGAGGAAATGATGAATCCAGCTGAGCTCGATGAAGCATTTAAAGAATTCTCAGAAAATTTTAAAAAATGGGTTCCAGATGGTATCATTGCTGTAAATCTACAACTCTTGAACGAGCTCGATCTTCTCAATACTTCTTATCTCGATGAAGCCTCAGACCTTTCTCATACCTTTCATGTGATTGAAACACAAGAAAAGGTGACTTTATTTAATCAGCAATTTGCTATCTGGATTGTGCCTAAGCTAATCGATCAAACCCCTTCTACCTTAACCTACATTGCTCTTTTGAATCACAGTAAACCTCATTTGGAACTTGTATTTTCTACTTCCGGCGTCTACAATGCTCCAAAATACATCTTAAAAATACTGCAACATTTTCTTCGCGAAGTCATTGATACCGAAGCAATTATTTCTTCGATTGGGAAAAAGCAATAGACATATTAAAAGCTAAATTAGAGAATTTGCTTCTTGTAGTCTTTTTTAGCTTTTAGCCTTTTTGATAAGGGTAAGGATATTGTAAGGATGTTGCCTTTCATAATGAACTTCATCCATACATTCTTGCATAAAAAAAATCCCCAGCCCTCCTTCTTGCCATTGATCAATCCTCTCAAAAGACCTCATTTTCTTTAAAGGATTGAAGCTAGGAGCTTTATCTATAAGTGTAAACTCGATGCTTCGTCTGGGAAAAATTCGGCAAGAGAGTTCTATAGTTCCAGATTGATTGCTATAGCCATGGCGAATGACATTGACAATGACCTCTTCTAATGCAAGTTCAATTCTTTTTGCCTCTTTCACCAAATTTGCGAGAAGGATTTTCTCATTCACCCAAGGCATTACTTTTGCAGATAGAAACTCTAATTCTGCATTAAACCGAACCTGCTCAGGATAAGAATGATTCATAAATAGCAATGGTTATGAACTATTGCTCATTTAACGCGAGCTCGGCTTTAAATCTCAATAGACTTCTTTTGAAACCCGCTTTACTCGAAAAAAATAGTGATTTTTCAGCAAATCTAAAAGCAAATTTTTAGTGAGGAAATGGGGTTTCGAAAGAAGTCTAATGAAGAAAGATCAGATTTTCGCAGATTTTTTATACAAAATAGTCGGAGAATGGCTATTTTCGATTATTTTGGATAAAAAAAGTTTCGAAAAAATGACAGTCTCTTAGAGATTTAAAGCCGAGCTCTCGTTTAAATCATGGACGAGAATGCCATCAACAATTTTTTGCGCAACTATTCGGTAGAGAGGGGATAATGCATCAATAGATGCCCCATCCTTTGAATCCAGCTGTCCCAAAGAAAAGCTGATCACTGTTTCTCGAATACCTTGCAAATTGATAAAAGAGAGGTCGACAATCGAGCTTCCATCTACATAATCATAATCGACTTCTGCGGCAATATTTGAAGGCCCAAGCAGAATTTTATCGGAAAAAGTATCGATTACTTTTACTTCAACTAGAATGGTTCTGCGATTTTCTGTTCCGATTAAATTATGCCTTCTCTTTCCTGTTTTGGGGTTGCGATCATATCGAAAACCTATTCTCTCATCCCCTCCTCCAAATACTGTAACAAGCAAATTCAGCCTCCCATCATGTTTTTGGTAGCGAAAAGATCCTGATTCACATAAAGCCTGTACGATCGCATTTGTCAATTTTCCTTCAAAATCTCCATTGACAAAGGGAACAGAAATAGAGGGTTTGCTTTCAAAACCCAAAGGAGTATCTAAGCGATAACCACAGGAGGTCAAAAGAAAAAAAAGAAAAAAATAACTCAACACACGCAAAAAGAATCTTACAGAGATCGAAGCGAAATGATTACTGACTGACTGCTTCATCCTCTTTTTCTTGTGTCGGTAAAGCAAGATTGCTTTCTTTTGTGGATGGCAAAGCATCGCTTTTTTCTTGGGACGGTAAAGCGATATTGCTTTCCAAATGAGGATTAATTTTATTAAGAGTGTCTATTTGCATTTGAGCTCGACTAGCTATATTTGTATCGGGATAGGTTCTTAAAATCTTACTGTAATAGATCAGAGCTGCTTGTGGTTTTTTTGTTCTTTGAAAAAAATAGGCTGTTTCAAAGAGATGTTCAGCATAAATTTCACGCATTTTATACAAATTTTCTTCAGCCATAGAAATTTTTTCTTCTCCAGGAAAATTTTCTCGAAATTTATCCAAATTAATTGTCGCTAAGTCGAGAAAATCAGGATCTGGGTATTCATTTTCACATTGGTAAAGATAGACCTTTCCAATCCCAATGAAGCTTTCCACTGCAAGTGGGTGTTTTGGAAATCTGCGAATGAGTGTCTGAAATGTCTCAATACTCGATGGATATTCCTCTTCCTTCAAAAGAAGATATGCTTTCCCAAAGAGCGCACGCGCTGCAAGATCATGGTGAGGAAGAGAAGAAATCACCTCATCATAAATCTCAACTGCCTCTTCTCTTGCAGGAATCCATTTAGGAAGGACTTTTACTCCAAGAAGGTGTTTTCTTGCCCCTTTTTGAAATTTGTCTGCAATTTCAAATTTATAAGATATTGCCTCTTCAAAATACTTAGGGGTAGTTTGTCGTTTTAAATACATTGTGAAATATTTATTAGCAGAAGCGAGTTCATCTAAGTTAAAATAGGCCACACCCAAATAATAGTAAACATCTTGCGCAAAAGGGGTATCGGAAAAATCTTTTCGAATGATTTGTGCTTGAAATATCAGTTCTTTCCAATCTTTCTTCTCTAATGCTTCTAAAAGAAGACTATAATGTTCCTGAACAGATTTGGTTGCTACTATCTTCTGTTTGATAAGTTTTCCATCTCGAATCGCATATCCTGCAAATCCATGAAAATGGAAAAGACAAAAGATTATCAACGAATATACAAGTTGTTTTAGCATGGAGTTCATTAAACCTAAATCTTCTGTTTTTTCATAGAGAATTGATATGAGCCTATCCCATTATTTCTACTCATTCCTCTTCAATAGTACATTGTTTAGTTGGTGATAAGGAGGTAATTTTTTCTTTTAAATCTTCACTCACCTCAACTCCTCCTTTAGAATCGATAAATATTTCAGAAAGGGGTTTCTCATTTTGCAGAAACTCGATGCGTATAGATGCATTTCCAGGGAAATGTTGAAAAATCTCTTTTAATTGCAGGATATGACTCAATCGGGTTTTATCCGCATCCATTTTCAACAACATTTTTTTTGATTTTTCAATATCTGATTGTTTTTTTTGTTTGCGAAAACTTTTCGCTCCTCTCAATCTCTCAAAGGCAAGGTCACACTCCTTTATTGCCACCTCATCTACAAGGGTCAGATCTGCAACCCAGCGACATGAAATTTTCATATCCCCTTGGGAAGATTCAATTTGCAAAATTGCATAGATCAATCTATTTTCTGTTAAAATATCTTGTTTCTCATGGTAAAGATCAGACCAAATCGGGATCTCGAAATTGGCAAATCCATCACTGACATTGAGAACTGCAAATTTTTTTCCTGTTTTTGATGCGAGTTTTATTGCGATATTTTCAATGACAAATGCAGTTCGGCAAATCGTATCGGAATCCATTTTGACAATTTGATGTAGAGGAATACAAGAAAGCTTGGAAAAAATCTCTAGGTATTCATCAAGAGGATGTCCTGATAAATAGAAGCCCAAAAGTTCCTTTTCCTTTTTGAGAAGATCTATTTTTGCCACTTCTTGGCTTGCTCTCAAAGAGATGTCTAAATCCTCCGTTGTTGAAAGAGAAAAAAGATTGAGAACTCCTTTAGCAGCTTCTTTCTGTTCTTTTTGAATTTTGTCGTAAAGGGAAGTAGAAGATTCAATCAAAACCGCTCTCGAACAATTGAGAAAATCAAAACAGCCTGCTTCAATTAAAAGCTCTATGGTTTTCTTGCCGATTTTTCCAGTGTTAACGCGATTGATAAAATCTGGAAAAGACTGAAAGGGTCCTTTTTCTTTTCTCTCCTTTAAAATAATCTCTATTGCAGCTTCTCCTACGCCTTTAATTGCACTCAAAGCAAACCGAATTCCTTTAGAAGTGGCAACAAAAAACTTTTCTGATTCATTCATATCCGGCGGCAAAATAGCAATTTCCATGGATCGACATTCGCGAATGATCTTAGTGACTTTAGACTGATCATCGCGATCGGTTGTCATGAGCGCAGCCATCCAATAATGGGGATAATTGGCTTTTAAATAGGCAGTGACATAGATTAAATAAGCATAAGCAGCAGCATGAGATTTATTGAATCCATAGGAAGCAAATTTTTCAATTTTGTCAAATATTTGCATCGCAGTCTCCTCATCGATTCCATTTTCTAACGCACCCTTCCGAAACTTTTCTCTTTGGCGATTCATTTCGCTGTGATCTTTTTTTCCCATCGCCCTGCGGAGCATATCTCCCTCTCCAAGGGTATATTTTGCAAGCAAATTGGCAAGCTGTAAAACCTGTTCTTGATAGACCATAATTCCATAAGTCTCCGAAAGGACATTTTTCATGAGAGGATGGTCAATTTCTATTGGTTCACGGCCATGTTTTCGGCTGAGGAAAGCTGGGATCATTTCCATAGGCCCTGGACGATAGAGAGCGGCAACTGCCATAATATCTTCAAACTTATCAATGTATAGTTGCTTTGCAAGCTCTCGCATCCCGGCAGATTCTAATTGAAAAATGCCTAATGTTTTTCCCTGATTCAATAGATTAAATGTCCTCTTGTCGTCCAAGGGTAAATTTACCCAGTTTAGTGGCTGATTTTTAAGATTTTCCTTGGCATTGATCTCATCTACCGCAATTTGAATTGCTGTTAAAGTTTTTAAGCCAAGAAAGTCGATTTTTAACATTCCAACTTCTTCAACAGGTTTCATTGAAAATTGTGTGACGAAAAACTCTGTGTCTTTGGCTGTGCAAAGCGGAATGTGATCGAGAAGAGGGTCAGCGCAGATGATCAAACCGGCTGCATGTGTTCCCGTCCCTCGAATGCATCCCTCTAACTTTTTTGCAAGATCAATTACCTCTTTAATCTCTTCATCCGTTTCATACTGATTTTTAAGATCAGGGTCGGTTTCTAAAGCTTTATCTAAAGTGATATTTGGATCTTCAGGGATAAGCTTTGCAACTGCATTGATCTTGGATAAGGGAATACTGAGAACCCTACCCACATCCTTAATGGCCATTTTTGCTTTCATCGTTCCAAAAGTAATGATTTGAGCAACTTTTTCTTTTCCATATTTTTCAATCGTATATTCGATTACCTCTGGTCTTCGATCCATACACATATCCACATCGATATCCGGATCAGAAATCCTTTCAGGATTGATAAATCTTTCAAAAAAAAGATTAAAACGAAGTGGTTCCAGATCTGTTATCTCTGTCAAATAACAGATGATCGATCCTACTCCAGAGCCTCTGCCTGGACCTACTGGAATTTTCCTTTTTTTTGCCCATGCAATAAAATCATATACAATCAAAATGTAGTCACATAGCCCCTTTGAAATGATTACATCTAGTTCATAAGTCAAACGATCTTTCACAACTTGCAGGGGATCTTTATCTGGGTATTTTTCCTTTATTTTTTCTAATGCTGATTGATGATAGCGAACGGAGATCTGGCTAAAGCAAAGATCTTTCAAAAATTTCTCTGCTTCTTTTGCGCGAGTTTTAGAAGAGAGCTTTGCCTCGAATCCTGGAGGAATAAAAACAGGGTAATATTTTGTCTTAAAATCAAACTCAAAATCACATTTTTTTTCTATTTTACAAGTTTCTTCAATTGCATCTGGAAAATCTGCAAAAAGTTTTTCCATTTCTTGAGGGAATTTAAAGTACAATTCATGTGAATAGCAGACTTTTCTCTTTGGATTTGCAATGCGCCTTTTTGCATTTCCATACCCATCTCTTTCCCAAATTTCACAGGGTTCTCCAGATTGGATATTGAGCAAGATTTCATGAGCTTTCCAATCATCTCGGTAAATATATTTTGAATCATTTGTGGCAACACAAGAAACATTCCATTTTTTTGCACATTCGCGCAAAACCTGTTCCAGCTGTTTTTCTCTTTTGAATTCTTCTATTGCACTTTGATAAAGCCAAGACTCCTTATCCATGCCATCTGCTTCCATTTGCTGAATTGACATAGTTTGTCTTGTGAATTCAAAATAAAAATCATCTTTAAAATGTTCTAAATATTTCTCCAATTCATTTTGTATTTCATTTTGCCTTCCTGAAAAAACAAGATGGGCCCAAATACTCCTCATACCTCCAACCATGCAAATCAATCCTTCGGCATGAGAAAAAAGGAGCTCCTTATCAATGCGCGGTGTGTAATAAAACCCCTCAATATGCGCAAAGGAACTCAACTTGCAAAGATTTTGGTATCCTCTTTTATTTTTTACGAGCAGAACTAGATTAAATCCATGTGGAGTATTTGCTTTTCGCTTTTTATCATATCTAGAATCAGGTGAAACAAATAATTCACATCCAATAATTGGTTTGACCTTCCGCTTTTTGCATAATTTATAAAAATCGATTGCACCAAAGAGATTGCCTTGGTCTGTCAAGGCTAGACTTGGAATTTCACACTCAACTGCCTTTTCTACTAATTCTTCAATCGAAGCAGTAGAGTCTAGAATGGAATATTGCGAGTGAACATGCAAAGGAATCCATCGAGACATGATTTTTTAACCTATGAGACTGTTAACGAATTAAGCTTCTGTCGATTTTTGGGTTCTTTTGAGCCGCTTTTCAGCTTCAAATTGCAGGGGTAATATCAACTTCGTATATGACCCCT
>JAKEHU010000006.1 GCA_022614855.1 Chlamydiota bacterium | reverse complement strand
GGTTGCGTTTTTAGAAAAACAAAAAAGAGAAGGAAAAAAAGTTTTGGGTTATGGAGCTTCTACCAAAGGTAATACAATTTTGTCCTATTATGGGATTAATTCTATTCTACTTCCTTTTGTAGCTGATCGCAATCCAATGAAATGGGGAAGGGAAACGGTGACTCGCATTTCCATTATTTCCGAAGAAGAAGCGCGTAAAATGAAGCCAGACTATTTTCTTGTCTTTCCTTACCACTTCATGAATGAATTTATCCAGAGAGAATCCAATTTTCTCAAATCGGGCGGAAAATTTATTTCTCCCATTCCAAAACTCACTATATATCGGTAAAAATTTTTTTTTTGGAGGAATCGATGAAAAAAGCACTAATTACTGGAATAACTGGACAGGATGGCTCCTATCTTGCTGAATTTCTATTGGAAAAGGAATACATCGTCCATGGACTTGTCAGACGATCTTCTTCATTAAATTATTCCCGCATTCTCCATCTTTTGGAAAATCCCGCATTCAAAGATAGAATTTTTCTCCATCAAGGTGATTTAACTGATTCTTCCAGTTTGCAACAAATCATAAAAAATCTTGAGCTTGATGAAATCTATAACTTAGCGGCGATGAGCGACGTAAAAACTTCTTTTGATTTACCAGAGTATACTGCTGAAGTGGATGCAATTGGTGTTTTAAAATTATTAGAAGCAATAAGAGAATTTTCCCCTGAAACAAAATTCTATCAAGCCTCTACTTCAGAATTATTTGGAAAAGTCGTTGAAATCCCCCAAAAAGAAACAACCCCCTTTTATCCAAGATCGCCTTATGGAGTAGCAAAATTATACGCCTATTGGACTACGATTAATTACCGCGAAGCCTATAACCTTTTTGCTTGCAATGGAATTCTCTTTAACCATGAAAGTCCAAGAAGAGGAGAGAGTTTTGTATCTAGGAAAATCACACAAGCCGTAGCAAGAATCAAACATGATCTTCAAGAAAAAATCGTCTTAGGAAACTTAGATTCCAAAAGAGATTGGGGCTTTGCAAAAGATTTTGTCGAAGGAATGTGGCTCATTTTACAACAAGATCAACCAGAAGACTTTGTTCTCGCCACCGGAAAAAACCACTCCGTTAGACATTTTGTCGAACTAGCGTTTCAAGAAATTAATATGGAAATCATCTGGAAAGGATCAGGACTTAAAGAAAAAGGGATAGAAAAAAATAGCGGAAAGGTCTTAGTAGAAGTTGCAAAAGAGTTCTTCAGACCAACAGAAGTAGATGTCCTAATTGGCGATGCTTCTAAAGCCCATAAGAAATTAAAATGGCATCCAAAAACAAGCCTACCTGAACTGGTAAAACTCATGGTAGAATCCGATCTAAAAGAAGTAGAGGCAAATTTTTCGTTGGCTTCCAGGCTTTAAGCAAAAAATTATTTAGAACTTATTAAATTTACGAAAATGATGACCAGATTCATTCTGCACTATTTTTAGTGCTTCCTCATAGGGTTCTTCTTCAAGATGATATAATTGCTCAGTTAAAGGATCTTCTCCATTATAAAAAATTTTATTTCTTGTTTGAAAGACATGTGAGACGCTGCCATCTTTATAACCGACATAATCGTATTTGCAAAAAGAAATAGAAACCTCTACTCTCTTATTGTTAAAAGGATATTCTCTTAAATATGGTCTAATATTTTCGTGAGAATTTATCGCATTAATAAAACTTTCTGTAACTTTTACTTCTAATTCTCTTGCCTCTTCAATTGTTGCTCTTCTATAAGCAATAAATTTTATAGAAATTTCTCTAATATCATACGGCATGCTTCCACCGCTACCAATGCAATACAATTCAAATTTTTTTTCCACTTGATTTGCAAAATTTCGTGTAACCTCGTCTGCATAATAAATACGGGGTTTTGCTCCTTCTTTAGAATTTATAGGATTTATCATAAAAATAAAAAAAAGAGTAAGTAATACAAACTTAACGATTTTTTTCCCTTCCATCATAAAATCCAAATTTTTTTCTTAAATCACTAATATCATCTCTCAAAGCCTTTTGACAAGTATACCCGCTAAAAGAGTGATCTGCTGTCAACATACTAAACTGACTCCAATTAGAGGTGCAAGGAACTATTCTTATATCATAATTTGGGTTATTGAGATAAGGACGAGCATATCTTTTTGTCATCCAATCCTTTGCAGAATATACGTTTCTTGCATCATATGTGAACTCCTTAGAAACGGGCAATACTGATCCAAAAGTAAAAGCATACAAATGTTCCTTAAGGAGAGCTTTCTGTTCAGATGTCATTCCTTCTATTGATCTTGCTAAGACTAATCCTGATTCACTATGAGCAATGTGATTGATTAGCATTTTTGGATTAATTTTACTAATCTTCTCTGCGAGAACAACTAAAAATTGCCTTGTTAAAGCAACAATAGGAGTTTCTTTCCCCAAAAGTTCATTCCCTCCCCTTTCTAAGTCTTTCCATAGGCCATGTGTTGGATTATGCAGTGAAACAAAAAGGGTTCCCTCAGGAATATTTATCATGATTGATTCATTGAATTTATGAAGCTCCTCTAAACTTGTATTCATGCCATTTTGAGATGTGATCAGTCCAATCATGAAACCTTGTTTAGGAACCAGTTCATGCAGATGGTCTATTAAATTAATTTTATTAGCATTGATCTCTTCCGGTGTATATTCCAATTTGTACCAGTGGCCACAGGAAACGAGAAAATCTACATTGGCGCCGCCAATTATGCCTTTACAAGGAATTAGTTTAGCAATGTTAAAAGAATTTTCTAAAATCTGCTGTCGAGAAAGTTCAATTAATGTAGGTAGTGGTGGCCTAGAAGGAGAATAATCAGATGGATTTGAAAATGGATCAGCAAAGAGTCCAAAAAGATCAAGCCGATTTAAAGGACTATTGAGAACGTACAAGTAAAGGTTAGGGCCATCAGTAAAACCAGCAGGGTCTGGAGTAAGCCATCGTTTAAGGAACGGATCATAGAAACGTCTACCGAAAAAGATAAGTCCTTCTTCCGTCCTCTTTGAAGAAAAATGCCAGGGGTTTATCGTTTTAATGAACGGATCTTCTCTTCCAAAGGCATCGATCTCATAGATCTCTTCGATCGTTTTATCGACAGCAATAAGAGCTAGAATATTTCCATTAAAATCATGGAGAGGAGAAAAAGGCTCACCATCAATTTCTATAGCAACAGCTGCACCAATGTCTCCCTTAATGCCAAGGCCAAGAACTTTAAGATTGACAATTTCCCCATTTTCTCGAATTGTGCCAATTTCCTTTTCTTGATCGTAGAGGTAATAAATGCGATCTTGTCTCTGCCACTCACCGTTATGGAAGAGATAGACTTCTTTTGCGTAGAGACGCGAAAATGGATCATATAAAAATTGTATCTTCTTTTGATTCTGATAGGTGAGGGAAGTGAGTTGTCCAAGTGGATCATAGTCATAGATAGTAGAATGACCTTCACTGGTCCTCTCAATGGGGTTTCCATTTGGATCATAGCTGATCGTCTGCCCTGAAAAAGAGAGAATTTGGTTTAAATCATTTATCGTGCTATCTACAGGGTTTCCCAAGGAATCAAAGTAATGATCTTGGCTCCCTTCGCGAATGAGTTGATTTAATCCATCATAAAAATATTCTGTCTCACCTAATAAGCTATTTTTCTTTTTGATAATGAGACCTGTAGGTCCATAAGAGACTGATTGGGTAAGCCAAGAGGTAATTTGGCTTTCTGCTCTTTCTAGAAGGTCATGTGCAGTTGTAATCGTCCCTAGATCATAAATGAGATTCTCTTGCGCAACATGGCCATTTGGATCGAAAGCAGTATATCGGTGTTCATACATGGGAAGTGTGTCCGGCGATCGTCGCATGACGGAGACAAGATGAGATCCGCTGTAGCCATAATCAATGGATGATTGATCTGGAAGAGTAAAAAGCGCATTTCTTCCAAATTGATCATATTTCCAATAGAAAGAATTGCCATTTGGTTGAATTTCTTCTACGAGTTCATCAAAGAGATTATACTTTCGTTTCCATGTTTCATTCGTAATGAGATTTTGAACCAGCACGGGATTGTGGCTTTGTTCATAATGAAATTGATAGTGAATTGCTCCGTTTGAACAGGTAAGTCGAAGCAGTCTATCGATTCCATCATAGTGATATTCCAAACTTGTGCCATTTGGAAAAGTTTTTTTAGAGATTCTTCCCCTGCTATCATAGGAATAAACGATTATTTTCCCATTGGGCTCTTCCTCTTTGATAACTCTTCCCATGGAATCATATTCCCAAGAAATCGCAGTTTTTCTGCGCATTTTACCAGAATAAAAAGAGGTGGTAATTTGTTTTATCTTATTTCCAGAAGGATCATAGAAAAATTCTTCCTTGGAAAGAAGATCTCCTTTTGAACTTTTTTTCTCAATTTGCACAAGTCGATGGAGAACGTCATAGGTCTCTACTATTTTACTTCCTAAGGCATCTTCACTGGTTTTTTGCAAAATGGTCTGGTTTAAATCATTTTTGGAAGTTTCATCATAGATAAATTTCGTGACTGAATTATTCGGATCCGTATGGCTGGTTAATCTTCCCTCTCCATCATAGGAAAAAATGTCGATGGCTTCTCCTTGTGAAGTCAAGCGAGTCGCGTTTTCCTTGCGATTTTCGGCATCGTAAGAAAAAGAGGTAAGATTTTCCACTTGTCCTGCTTCATCTTCTTCCCAACATTCGACAATGCGTCCATTGATATCATGAGTTTGTACATAAGCAATATCACCTTCAACCGTCTTTTCTAAAAATCCCAGAGAATCATAAGCATATTGTTTTTTTCTTCCTGAAACATCTTCTTCTATTTTTCTTGCTGCTCCATCATAAAAAAAGTTTACTTTAACTCCTTTGGGATTTGTATAGGATTGGAGATCAAAGGTGGTATAATCCCAACTTTCTGAGCTGAGTTTTTCTCCACCTACGGAATAAACTTCTTTCAATGTCATTCTTTGAAAGAGGTCATAATTGTACTGAATGCGAGTCTGATCTGGATAGATCGTAGTTTGAATCGTTCCATTTTTGTTGTAAAAATGAAAAATCTTGTTTCCATCAGATTGCACAATCTGAGTTGGCTTTCTAAAAATGTTATAGGAAATTTCTGAAATTTCCCCCTTTGGCATTATTGTTGAGGCAAGATTTCCCTGAATGTCATACTTAAATTTGACAATTGGAGTATACACATTGCCATCTTCATTTCTTGCTTCAGGAAAGTGGGTCTCTAGACACCTTCCAAAGCAATCATAGACTTGTTTAGTGATATTTCCATACGAATCAGTGGTAGAGAGAAGCCTTCCTTTTAGATCATATTTGGTTAACGTAGTTTTTGTTTTCCCAGCACCATCGGTCTCTTCACAGGAAGTAGGGTATCCTGTAAAATCATATCGATAGATCTGTTTCAAATGGCCAACCTCTTTTTTTTCTAAGAGCGCTCCAAGTACATCATATTTGTAGCTGTTTTCCTGGCCGGTAGGGGTAGTTTTTCTGATTACTCTGCCCTGGTTATCGTAATCTGTATAAATTGCATAGCGATGAATCTCATTTGCATCGAATAGATCTTCTCTCACGATGCGATGTTGAGGAGAATAGGTATAAGAGATCTTTTTCAGTAGGACTTCTTCTTTTGTTGCTAAATCGAGATAGCTTTCAGTTTGGGTCTGCTTCAAGCCAGTTTTTGGGTCAAGAGTGTAGCGTTTGATAAAACGGTGTGTCACATTGGTTAAATCTGGAAAATTGGAAGCGCTACCATCATCGGTAATTTCTGCAATGAGTAGGTGATCGTCATCATATAGATAAAATTCTCGAAGGAGAATTTTTCCTTTATGAGAGGTCAATTTTGCAGTGAGTAGATCGGTATCTTTCTTATAAATATAAGAATAGTTAAGACCCCCTTCCTCTTGTTCCAATGTGACAAGATTAAACTCAGGAAGATAAGAATACTTTTTTTGGTAACTTTCCGCTGCTTTTAATGAGCCATCTTTATTTAAAGAAAAAGGGCCTTTAGCATTTCCTGTTAAATTCCCCCAGAGGACTTCTTCAACGACATTGCCGATTTTATCATATTGAAATACCTTGCTAAAAAGTGGCTCTTTTTTTTCATTCAAAAAAACCTTGCTTTTCAACCGTTCTCCATCCCAAATAAAAAGTAAAGTTGAAGAGAGATGATCTTGATCATCAAAATATTCGATTGAAGTAAGGCAGCTGGAATTTGAATCATACTTATATCTTGTCAAAAGATGATCCACATCCCGCGCATCTGTATATCCAAGATGATAGGTAAAGGTGGCGATAGTCTTAAACTCTCCATTTGGGCCAATGGGGGTTTCAATGCACCTTACTTTATCTGCTGAAAAATCCTTGGACTCGGGCTGAGATATCCATTTTTTTTCTGTCTCCTTATCAGGTGGGGTAAAATAACTTACGCGAAATTTTTCTTTGTCAGCTAAATGCAGGCTCTGCAAACGTAAGCCCAAGCTTTTTCTTGACTTTGTATATTCGATTTTTTCATGAAATCGACCATTACTTTGCACTTCAGAAAAGTATTCTCTTAAGTTGTAATCTTTTGCCAGGTAAGAAAATGTAGCTCCATCCGATGTTGTCGCTTGAAATTGGAACGGCACTGATGTTTTTATGTAATCAAAATGGATCCAAGAGTAGGTTTTTGTGCCGGCAGGATTTGTCAGCGCAATCTGGTTCAACCTATCTGCACCATCATACGAATATTGGATCTTGTGTTTGCTGGGAAGAATTTCTGTATCTAGTCGATAATAACATTCAAAATTTTTTGTTGGATCGAAGTTGTAAAGTTTTTTTCCACTATAATGATTAGTTCCTCCATTGGGAAGAAAGAGCGTTGCCTTTCCCTTTTTTAAATCAATGTGGAGTAGATTATTTTCGAGATTGGTTTTTGCACCAATTGTGCCGTTCAATTGAGAACTTTTATATTCTGGTTTAAGAGCAATGATATATTTTTCAACTTTATGGCTGTATGTATAGCGGATTAAAGCACCATTTTTTTCTGAGAGATAAGCAGTGTAATACTTCTTTTTCATGGAGGGTTCGATAAGGAGATTGGCATGGGCAAAAAAATTCCATCCTCCCTGAATGAGCCATCCTCCTCGAAAACTTTTTAATTTTAAATCCAGCTGATTTTCAGATCTTTCCAATGCGCCAGCACTTGTGTAGGTACGAGTAATCGATAAAGGCCTTGGCCCTTCGACCATCGCATCTTGCAAAAACAAATTGAGATTTCCCGTAATTACATTTACATGATGAAAAAGTGTGAGATCTTCCTTTTCAGAAAAAAGCTGATCCCAATCTGCTTTTGCAATCAGCGGCAGGAAGAATAAGAAGAAAATAATCCGCTTCATAAAATGAACGCGGATGTTAGTAAATATAGAGATTTTGCATCAAGAAAAAATTTATTTATTTTTCAAAAAACTAATGTGACAAAGAAATTCCACCTAGTTTGTGAAATGCATAGTTCCATTTGGGGTGTATCAGAAACCTTACAATAAGGATTTCATTTTCCCGTAAATGATAAGCCATAAGTTTTAATTTTTTGTATTTCAGTTTGAATAATCTGTATAAGTTTCGTGTGCTCCTGTGCTTTTAAATCCAAAGATGTAAGGGCAGAGAAGACATCAGCTGGAAATGCACTTGGGTGAATCCACCAATCTTCAAAAGACCCATAACCAGAAATTAAAACATCTGAACAGAGTAAATGATAACCTAGTGATGAAAGGATTATACGCTCTGCTTCTCTATATAAATTTCCGAACCGATAGAAATCATGTTCAATAGTTATGATTTTGAAAATGTAGTTATCAAAAGGTATTCTTTGTAAAACGATATCATAATCGCGATCAATATCTAGAGAAAGATAATCAATGATCATCGGGAATGATTGCAAAATTGATACATAATCAGATCTTATAGCATCTTCAACAAGTAGTGGATTTTTTCGAACAGAATGCCAATGATGATTTAAAATATCTATACTCACTCCTTTCCACCCAAGATTTTTCTCAAAAAAATATGTGTTATTGGATCCGATAGGATTGCCCGCACCAATTTCAAGATAGTAACCAGTATCTTGCTTATTAAGTAGACCATAGAGGATTGTGTAGACAAACTTATCTTGAGAAGCTTGAGAGAAAAATTCTGGCTGATGTGATATTCCTTTAGATGCTGCGTATCCAGAAAAAATAGATAAATAAATACATATCAAACAAACACTCAGTCTCATATTTACCTCATGTTTTCATGAAAAAAAATTTTCTATTTTAGCATATTCTTAATGGACAGATTTACACAACTTTGATTACAGTTCTTTTTCTTTTAAAATGCTAATTTACTCGATGAGACATCCCGCTATTTCTATTATTTTTTATATTTAAAGTATTCGTGCAAAAAAAGATCATTAGAAGTAAAATATCTAAGTGTACTTATAAGGATAAGAATCAATGAAAGTAAAAACTCTTATAATACAAGCTAATTCTAGACACAGCGAAATTCATTATCTTAATGAACTTTTTCAATATCGCGATGTATTTTTCATGTTGGGAATTCGCGATATTAAATTGCGCTATACTCAGACAGTTCTTGGTGTTTTCTGGGTCATATTACAGCCCTTGCTAACAGCTTTTTTCTTTTCGATTATCTTTGGTCGATTTGCTAGACTTCCTTCAGAAGGGCTACCTTATCTGTTATTTGTTTTTTCTGGGCTTACTCCTTGGATGTTTTTTTCCCAAGCTCTTCAAAGAGCAAGCATGAGTTTGCTCCAAGAAGAGAGGTTGATTACTAAAATCTATTTTCCTCGCATTATCATTCCTCTTTCCAGCTGCGCTGGGGTTGTGATTGATTTGTGTGTTTGCCTTGCCTTTATGGCAGCACTTTTAATTTTTTATCATATTGCGTTCACCTGGAAAATCTTTTTATTACCGCTATTTTTTCTCTTAACGTTAATTTTTACGAGTGGAATCTCTTTATTTTTTGCAGCCATGAATGTCTATTATCGCGATTTTAAACATCTAGTTCCTTACTTGTTGCAATTTTGGATGTATGCGTGTCCTATTATGTATTCAACAACCTTAATCCCGCAGAAATGGCAATTATTGTATCATCTCAATCCCATGACGGGGATTGTTGATTGCTATCGTTTTTGTTTTATTGGATCCTATCCTTTTCCTTGGATCTCTTGTGGTATCTCAGTTATATGTTCTTTCATTGTATTTACAATCGGTATGTATGTTTTTCGCAAAATTGAACGCTATTTTGCAGATGTGATTTGAATGAAAGAAGTAGCGATTATGACTCACAATCTCGGAAAGAATTATCGCATCAGATCTGCGCAGGAAGCTGGCTATAAATCTTTTAGAGAAGAACTAAGCCAATTATTAAAAAATCTTTTTGTAAAGAAACAGACTCAAGCGCAATTCTGGGCTCTTCAAGATATTAATTTAACTATTTGGAAGGGCGAGTCTATCGGAATCATTGGATCAAATGGATCCGGAAAAAGCACTTTATTAAAACTCTTCTCGCGCATTACATGGCCGACGACAGGATCCTTAAAAATTTATGGCAAGATTGGAGCGCTGCTTGAAGTAGGTACCGGATTCCATCCTGAACTAACTGGCAAGGAAAACATCTATTTAAGTGGTGCTATTTTGGGTATGCGTCGGAAAGAAATTAGCAATGCTTTTGAACAAATTGTGCAATTTTCAGAGATAGAATCTTTTCTAAATGTTCCTGTAAAAAGATATTCCAATGGGATGTTTTTAAGGCTGGCTTTTTCCGTAATGGCTCATTTACGCAGCGATATTTTAATTATCGATGAAATCTTAGCTGTGGGCGATCAAGTATTTCAAAACAAGTGTATCGAAAAAATGCAAACGTTGAGCAAAGAGGGACGAACTCTTATTGTTGTTTCTCATACATTAGAAACACTTGCTATGTTATGCACACGGTTGATTTGGATTGAAAAAGGCAGAGTTATTTTAGATGGCCCAACATTAGAGGTCATTAACCAATATCAACAAACCTTTTCTTATGCTTACTCACAATAAAATTTCTCCAAAAAAAGGTAAAAATGTTTTTTGCTTAGAAAAGAAATCTCGACTGTTTGCATCGATATTAGACAAATTTCACTACATTCTAAAAGTGACCTCAAAAAAATCAAAATTTCAGAAAGACCTACCTATAAAGCGCATATTGCTTTCCAATTGGGCTAGTTTAGGGGATGTATTTCTAGCTGCTTCTGTTATACCCGTTTTAAAACAGGCGTTTCCCGATTGTTCAATTGGTTTTTTAGTTTCTCCTAGCATGAAAGTTGTCTTGGAAGAAAATTCTGCAATAAGCTGGATTCATGAGTTGGAAATGTGGACAGCAAAAAAATACAATTCCTTATGGGATCGCATTTTAAAGTATTTCATTCATCTAAAAGAAAGAAACAAGCTTGCTTTAGAAATTAAAACTATTCAGTACGATTGTGCCATTGAATTGTATCCTTTTTTCCCCAATGCAATCTCCCTCTTTTGGAAAAGTGGCATCCCTATACGCATAGGGTTTATTACCTCTGGAAGTAGTTATTTGTTGACACATCCCATTGATTGGACAAAGTCAGAGTATCTTCCTTCTTGTTATATCGAACTATTAAAGCAACTAGGTATCACTGATTATTCTCAGCTTTCTCCTTTCTTACCTGAAAAAAAGGAGCTAGTATTGCCTTTGCAATATGTTATTTTTCACGTAAGTTCTTCAGTGCGGTTAAAGGAAATGCCCTCTTTATTTTGGAGAGAATTAGCTGTATTATGCCAAGGTCTTAATCATACTATTCTATTTACTGGAAAAGGCTTAAGAGAAAATCAGTTCATTGAGGAAATCATTAAAGATTTACCTTATTGCAAAAATATGTGTGACTTCCTTTCATGGAAAGAGCTGGTCACAGCTGTTAAACAGGCAAAAGCTGTGATCTCAGTGGATTCTGTTGTGGCTCATATTGCGGCAGCTTGTCGATTACCTTTAATCATTATTTATCTGATGAATCCTGTCATCGACATTTGGCGACCAGAATACTCTGATGCCTTTGTCTTTGTGAAAGAAGAAATTAAAAAGAGCCCATATTGTACTATTAAAGATAATATGATGTTTTTTAAGGTTCTACAACCTGATAAAGTATACGATAAACTGAAAGATTTTCTAAAGTTGACCATAAAAATATGACTTATCAGTTATCAATTTGTATTTCTACCTATAATCGTGCAGAGTTTATTGAGACAGCGCTCAATAGTGTTTTAAACCAAATAGCAAGCGATGTGGAGATTGCTATCTGTGATAATGGTTCTCAAGATAATACAGAAGAAATTATTAGACCTTACTTACAAAAATACTCTTTTATCACTTATGTTAAGTTGCCACAGAATATAGGTCCTGACCGATGTTTTCTTAGATCTGTGGAGATTGCTCAAGGGGCATACTGCTGGTTTTTATGCGATGATGATCGAGTTGAAAAGGGAGGATTAGAAGAGGTTTTAAATAAAATCAAAAATTACCCAGATATCTCAGGATTTTCTGTGAATTGTCAATGTTATGATTATTATTTAAAAGAAAAGATCTCACATTCTTCCATCGGAAACCTGCAGAGCGACTATTTTTTTGAGGATATTGTTTCCTGTGAGAAACAGCTATTTGCTTATTTTGGTTATTTATCGGGAATCATATGTCATCGCAAACGATGGCTTGATACAATTCATGGTCTTGCAGACCTGGAAAAATATTTTAACTTTTATGCGGCTAATTACATTATTGGCAATATGCTTTTAAAACATCCAAAGTGGTTCTATATCCATAAAAAATGTGTGGGTTGGAGGAGTGGGAATGACTCTTTCATTAAAGAGTTAGGTAGGTTTAAACGCTTTCAAATTGATGTGATAAGCTATCATCAGATTTCTCATGGACTATTTGGTAATAGCTCATTAACAAACTACTTATTGAATCAGGTAGGATCCTTGCATCTTCCCTTGCATATTCAGGATATTAAGTTCAACTATACAATTGCTGGATTTAGCCGACAAGCCCTTATTCTTTGTTTACCCCGTTATTGGAAAACACCAGGATTTTGGTTAAAAATGCTGCCTTTAATTTTACTTCCTGTTTTCTTGCTCCGCCCTTTGCGGTTCATTTATCGAATAGGAAAACGTTTAAAGCAATGCATATAGTCATCGATGCTAGAATGTTAAATAGTGGCGGTATTGGTACCTATCTAAAAAATATCATTATTCATTTGAAAACTTATCCGCTGCATATGAAACTATTGATTCATCCATCTATGCATCAACAGTATTCATTTCTTGATACGCTCGATTGCATTCATTGCAATGCGTCTATTTATTCTATTAAAGAACAGTGGCAACTGCCCCGTTTGATTCCTGCATGTGATATCTTTTGGTCTCCCCATTTCAATGTTCCTTTTCTGCCTATCAAAGCCAAAAAGCAGCTTGTGACGATTCACGATGTTTGTCATCTTGCTTTAGCCTCTTTTCTCTCACCTTTAGAAAGAATTTATGCTAAAAAACTGATTCGAACAGCTATAAGAAAATCTGAAAAAATTATCACCGGATCGCATTTTTCTTCAAATGAGTTAAGAAGATATACAGGAGTTGATGATAGTAAAGTCTCTGTCATTTATTACGGTATTGACCATTTTTACTTCGACAATCAAAGTTCTATAACGCATGTACAGCAAAAATATCAGCTTCCCGAAAGATTTGTGCTATTTGTAGGCAATTTAAAACCTCATAAGAATTTAACTACTTTAATGAAAGCCTTCAAAGAGCTTATTTCTCATGATCCATCTCTTTATCTAGTTATTGTGGGGAAAAGTAAAGGAATGATGAATCGGGAGAATATCACTGCATGGCTCCAAGATGCTAAGTTATCCAAACACTTATTACATCTTTCTGAAGTTGAAGATGAAGATCTGCCAGCGATCTATCAGCTGGCACTCTGTTTAGCATTTCCCTCTTTATATGAAGGTTTTGGACTGCCTCCTCTTGAAGCAATGAAGGTAGGATGCCCTGTTTTAGCATCATCCATCGCACCTGTTCGTGAAGTTTGTCAGGAAAATGTACTTTATGTCGATCCTTGTTCTATAAAGGAGATAACCTCTGGGATTTTCGAACTAGTCAATGATGCTACTCTAAGAACAAATCTTATCTTAAAAGGAAAAGAGTGGGTAAAACAATATACATGGAAAAAATCTGCTGAAGAGCACTTTAAGATACTTAATGAGATAACCAAGGACTTTAATTAAAGTATCTCAGCCACTTCTACCATCGAATGTTTGACAACCTTGAGAAATGAGAGCAGGATTATTTTGCCTAAAGTGGATTAAATTCAAAACTTAGTTAAAATCAAATTCTCTACGAGATAGTTCATAATCTCATGCAAAATTTAATTGTAAGAAGAATAGAACTAAAATCAACAATTTATCTGATTACCTTTTTTTTATTTGGAGTTTATCTTTCATTAGGCCAATTGTTGAGGTTCATCTACTCGGAAAAATTTATTAGCATTTCTATAAGTGAAATAGCTCTTTATTCATTCTGCATAGTCTCTTTTGGATTTATGGTAAAAAAAATAACAAAAGAAATCATCATTTTAGGAATCGTTTTCCTCTTTATTTCTCTTTCCAATTTCTATGGAATTATGATTCATGGTTGGAATGAAAATGCTACTTTCTATGCAATACGGCTTATCACTTTAATTTTTTCTGGATATGTATTGGGAAAGATCAGTTTTTATCTCTATGGAAAAGATGTAAAATCGCTTTTAGATTTTTATCTCAAATGCTATTTTATTCTCGCCCTAATCGGATTTGCTATTTTCATTCTTTTTCCCGACTCCTCTTCCTTTTGGATTTTCCTTGAGAAATATCACATTCAATATGTAGGGGATCCTCACTTTAAAAGATTTATTTCTCCTTATTTCGATCCAAATTTTTATGGAATCATTGCCTGTATACCGTTTATTTTTTCTCTAAGCTTGGGTCAATTTAAAAAAGAATTTAAATATCAATTTCTCTCTTGGTTTTTTCTGGTTTCTCTTATTTTAACCGGATCTCGTAGCGGAATAGGAAGCTTTCTCATTCTTTTATTTTATCTATTTTTTAATTCGAATAATGTGATGAGAATTTTAAGAAATTTAAAGTTAACATTAATTTTGGTTATAATGTTTATTGTTATAGTTGTATGGAATCTAAGCCAAACAATGTTCTTTTTAGAACGTTCAATTAATATCCATGCAGACCCTTCAGCAACTTCGCGATTTTCAGACTTTCAATTTGGCGTTGAAATTTTTAAAAATTATCCCATTTTTGGACTTGGATATAATTATCTGATCTTGTTTACAAGAGAGCATACCGGACTTTCTGCCCTTCACTCTTCTATTTTGGTCAATTTGATTAGCTTTGGAGTGATCTTTTTTTCCATTATCATGGCTATTTTTATTGTCTGGTGGATTAATCTAAATAAGAAGTGTAAAAAATTAAAAAAAGATGATCTGTTTATATCCCAATTAGGAAGAAGAATGCTTTTTTATTTATTAATTGTCGTATTTTTTTCTTCCCAATTTAACCATTGTCTTTTTTACCCTTTCTGGTTAATACCCATGATTGCCTTGTTTACTTATCTCAGTAGTTATGCTAATGAATCCTTAAAAAATCACAGCTTCCGAATATCAGAATAGATTCATTATGCAAAAAATTGCTCTCATTCATGATTGGCTTGTGGGAATTGGAGGGGGAGAAAAGGTTCTCGAATCGCTATTAAAAATCTATAAAGCTCCCATTTATACCTTAGTAAAGGATGAAAAAAAATTAAAAAATAGCCTATTGGAAAACCAGATCATAACTCCTTCTTTTTTGCAAAAAATTCCCTTTTCCACAAAATTCTATCGCTACTTTTTGCCACTCTTTCCAAAAGCCATTGAAAGTTTCAATCTTCATGAGTATCAGATCATTCTCTCCCTATCTCATGCTGTAGCAAAAGGGGTGAAGGTTCATCCAAATCAAATCCATGTCTGCTACTGTTTTACTCCTATGCGTTACATATGGGATTTTTATCATTTGTATTTTAATGATCTAAAAGGGATGAAAAAAGTTCTGGTAGAAAAAACTTGTCAGTATCTTCGCAAATGGGATTTGGATGCAGCAAAAAGCGTAACTCACTTTGCTACACTTTCTCATTATGTTGCTCAAAGAATTCGCAGGATCTATAAAAGGGAGGCAAAGGTCATCTACCCTCCCGTCAATACCCATTTGTTTCAAATTTCTACAAAAAAGAAAGAGTATTACGTTACCTGCTCGCGTTTTGTTCCATATAAAAAAATAGATCTGATTGCAAAGACCTTTTCTAAAATGCCAGAAAAAAAACTTCTCATAATTGGAGATGGTCCTGAAATGGGAAAAATCAAAGAGATCAGTTGTCGTGCTAAAAATATTGAAATTTTAGGATCTCAATCCGATTCGGTCATCCAGGATCTTTTGCCACAAGCAAAGGCCTTTATCTTTGCTGCAGAAGAAGAATTTGGGATCATTTGCGTGGAAGCCCAAGCAGCCGGAGTTCCGGCTATTGCCTATGGCAAGGGAGCATGTCTGGAGACAATTATTCCTGAAAAAACAGGTCTCTTTTTCCAAGAGCAAACAGAGGAAAGCCTCTTAAAAGCTATTCAGACATTTGAAAGAAAACAGGACCAGTTCATTCCTGAACAGATAAAAGCACATGCTGAGACCTTTTCAGAAGAGAAATTTCTAAATGAATTTCAAACCTTCTTTTCTCAAGTCATTGAGAATAAGTAACTAGCGTAAATCATTTTCAATTTAAAAATCTTTATTAAATCTTTAAAATATATTATAATTATTTTAGAAATAAAAGGGTTTATGACAAGTTCAGTTTCACTGAGAATAACACAAGATACTTTATTAGAAGAAGTTAGGTATTTTTTAAAAGAGCTTAAAAAATGTAAAGACTTTTCTATCAAGGATTTATGTAACAATACTCTATTTAAAAAGGAGCTTAAACAAGCTAATATAAAACCAAAAAAGGAGTCCTTTTTAATGAAGATTTGGAATTCCATTTTTGGGGAAAATGTTGTGGAAAAAGAGACATGGGATGAGGTTGGACGAGGGATGGAAAAAAAGGTCCTGTCTTACCTAATTCCTATAGATCCAGAGGATCGCTTTGCTGGAACAGATCTTCTGGTTTTTAAAGACGAATATCCAGGTACTCTTCCCCTAAATGGAATTCGCTACACTGAATTCATTAAAATAACAAAGCTTTTGCCTAAAATTTTTTCCGGGGTAACTCGATTCAAGTTTGACCCGATGTTATCTAATTCTTCCATGAGGATGTTAATGCGAGACTTCATTATTTTGATGACGAGAAAGACATCACGAGAATTGATAAAAAGCCTTGCCTTTAGTTCTTACGATACAACGTTTAGAGAAGGAGAAGAATTTGAAACTCAAAGTCTTTCCTCAAAACTATCCAACAAACTAATTAGACAGGAAGTATTCATTTGCAGTAAAAAATTTATTCCATCGCACCTTGGAAGAGCAGCGCAATTGGGTAGAAAAAAATACAAAATACCGAACCCTTCTTTTATGTCGCTTGCCCATGAATTGATTCATGTAAAGAATAATCAACAAGATCTGCATCATACAAACGCACTAAGCGAATTAAAAGATCCTGAGGGATATACACATCGAGAAGAAAGAAGAGCCATTTCTGGTTGGGAAAAAAAAGATGATTTTATTCTGGAAGATGGCAAAAAAGTTGAAGAAGAAGATTGGTCTGCTATAACTCAAGATAAGTATTCCCCAGTAAATGAATGGTCAATCAGGGCAGAGTTTGGACTGCCTGTACGCGAAGATCATTATAGTGGTGGTAACTTTTCTCCCGGCCGTATTTTCAAGGAAAATGCAAAATCCATGTATTTAGAATGCATGAAATTTGATGCAGAAATCGATATGGAAAAGATTAAGAGGGCTCTACATCCATGACAACAGCAGCCATTTCATCCAACCATTTTCGAGTGCCTCTAGCAGAACAGATAAGAGATTTTTTAGATAAAGTAAAAAAGTCTAAGATTTTTGCCATAAAAGACTTATGTAATAAATCCTTATTTAAAGGGGAAGATCTAAAAAAGAATAAATTAAAACAGAGAAAAGTTTGGAGGGAAAAAGAAACGTGGGACGAAATTGGAAAAGAGATGGAAAAAAAGGTTTTAACTCATCTGGTTCCCATAAGTTCAAACCATCCTCTTTCTGGAACAGATCTATTGGTTTTTAAGAATGAGTATGTAGGTACGTTGCCATTAAATGGGATTCGCCATTCTGAATTCGTCGAAGTAACACAACTATTGATTGATATTTTTTATGAAAAAACTCGATTCAAGTTTGATCTAAAGTTATCAGAAAAATCTCTAAACATGGTTATTCGGGATTTCGCCATTTTGATGACTCGAAAAACATCACGCGAATTGATAAAAAGACTTGCCAAGGGCTCTAATGATATTTTCATTATAGAAGGAGAAGAATTTATAGCTAGACACTTTTCAAAAGATGGAAAGTTAGTCAAGCAAGAACTATCTGTTTGCAGTAACTGGTTTCTTCCATCCCAGATTGGAAGGGCAGCACAGTTAAATAGAATGCTATATAAGATTCCCATCCCCTCTTACCTCTCTTTTGCACATGAATGCATTCATATCGAACATTTCCAAGAAGAGCTACTTTACTCGAAAAAAATATCAGATATTGCAGCTGGAGAATATACACATGAAGAAGAGAGAAGAACCATTTCTGGTTCAAAAGACAATTTTGTGATTTGGAACAAAGAACCAAAAAATTGGCAAAATGAAGCAGCACAAAGACCATGGCCAGGTTATAAGCGCGTAAACGAGTGGACAATCCGCTCAGAATTTGGATTACCCGTCCGTGAAGATCATTATGCTGGTGGTGATTTGTCCCCAGGTGATTTTTCCAAAGAAGATTATATGTCTATGTGGCAGGAATGCCAAACAATAGACGCAAAAATCGATTTAGAAAAAATAAAAAGATTCATTGAGAAGGTATAATCTATGACAACTGCAGCCATTTCATCGAAACCTTTTCAAATGCCTTTAGTAGAAGAGATCAGGGATTTTTTAGATAAACTAAAAAAATCCAAAATTTTTGCTCTAAAAAATCTATGTAATGGTTCGTTGCGAGAGAAGAGGGATTTACAAGGGCATACGGTAAGCCAAAGAAAAAATTCGCGTTTAACTAAGATATGGAGACGAAAAGATAATTGGGATGACCTTGAAAAAGAGATTGATACCAAAGTTTTATCTCACCTCATTCCCCTTCATCCAGAAAATCCCTTTTCTGGAACAGATCTATTGGTTTTTAGGGATGAATATCCAGCTACTCTTCCATTGAATGGGATTCGCCACAGTGAATTTCTCGAGGTTAAAGAGCTATTAACTCAAATTTTTTCAGAGAAGACAAGATTCAAGTTTGATCCAGCCTTATCAAAAAAATCTCTAAGAATGTTGATCAAAGATTTTATCATTTTGATGACAAGAAAAACCTCTCGCAAATTAATAAAAGAAATTGCTAATGGATCCAGAGATGTTGTCATTGAAGAAGGGAAGGGGTTTAAAGCAAGGCATATCTCAAAAGATGGGAAACTATGTGGGCATAAGATATCCATTTGCAGTGATTGGCTTCTTTTATCTCACATGGGAAGAGCAGCTCAGTTGAATCGATATGGATATAAGATTCCTGCTCCCACGTTTATGGGGTTGATACATGAGTTAATTCATGTAAGCCATTATGAGGAAGATTATGATTATGCTAACGCATTAAGAGAAAATGAAGATCAAAAATCGTATACAAATCAAGAGGAAAGAAGAACTATTTCTGGTTGGGAAAAAGATGAAGATATCGTTTTAAAAGATGAAATTAAAAGTAAACGTTGGCCTGCTATAGCTCAAGACAAGTATTTTCCCGTTTGTGAGTGGACAATCGGACCAGAATTTGGACTACCAGTTCGTGAAGATCATTATGGTGGTGGTATTTTAGCACCTGGTGATTTTTCCAGAAAAAATTACAGATCCATGTTAAAGGAATGTAGGCTTGTAGGTGCAGAGATTGATATAGAAAAAATTAAGAGAGCAATAAATTTATGACAACTGCAGCCATTTCATCCAAACCCTTTCACATGCCTTTAGTAGAAGAGATCAGGGATTTTTTAGATAAACTAAAGAAATCGAAAATTTTTGCCATAAAAGACTTATGCAACGGCTCTTTGCGAGAAAAAAAAGATATAAAAGATAAGGTAAAACCAAAAAAAAATTCCTTTCTAACGAAAATCTGGAATCAGGAAAAAGATAATTGGGATGAAGTTGGAAATGAGATGGAAAAAAAGGTTCTGTCCCACATTATTCCATTAAATCCCAAAGATCCTTTTTCTGGGACAGATCTTCTCGTCTTTAAAGGTGATTATCTTGGTACTTTGCCGCAGAATGGCATTCGTTTTTGTGATTATGTCAAAATGACAAAGCTATTAAAAGAAATTTTTACAGGAAAGACTAAGTTCAAATTTGACCCAAGTTTGTCTGAGAAAGCTCAAAAAATGTTAATGCGCGATTTTACCATTTTGATGACACGAAAGACCTCACGTCAATTGATAGAAAAGCTTGCAAATGGTACTCACACTATTCTCATTAAGGAAGGGAATAAATTTGAGCATGAAGCCATGTTAAAAGGTGAATTTCAGCTATTTGGACATAAAATTACCATTTGCCCTGGAGATAATTTAGATTCAGTCATTGGAAGAGCAGCACAATTCAATAGAAAAAAATATAAGATTCCATCTCCTTCTTTTCTCCCATTTGCACATGAATTGATCCATGCCAAACATTGGGAAGAAAATTCAATTATGAGCAACATACTGAAACAAATAAAAGATTATCAGGGCTATACAAATCAAGAAGAGAGAAGAACGATTACAGGTTCGGAAGATGATCTTGTGATATGGAAAGAGGATCCTGAAAATTGGGATGTCGATTATGAGAAATGGGTAAACTATGATTCTGAATGCGAATGGACAATCCATTCAGAATTTGGATTGCCTGTCCGCGAGGATCATGAGGGTGGAGGAAAGCTCGCTCCCGGTGCTTTTTCTCGGAAAAATTATAAACCTATGTTAGAGGAATGTTGCCTATTTGATGCAGAGATCGATATAGCAAAGATTAAAAAAGCATTTACAGGAAAGTCTGGACTATGACAACTATAGCCATTTCCTCAAATGAATTTCAAATGACTATCACAGAAGAACTAAAATTTTTTCTAGAAAGAGTAAAAAGGTCTAAGATTTTTTCCCTAAAAAATTTGTGTAACAAGTTTTTTAGCAAAAATGAGGATATTCCTCAGAAAAAAAAGAGAAAAATTGAACAGACGAATCTAACCGATGGTCTTCAAGAAGAGGGGTCTTCTTGGGAGGAGGTTGAAAAGGAATTCGGTAAAAAAGTAACTCCTCATATCCTACCCCTGAACCCAGAGGATTCTTTTTACAACACAGATTTACTAATTTTCAGCGATTTATATAAAGGTGTTTTACCTTTAAATGGAATCCATTTTTTAGAATTTCATCAAATAAAAACGTTAATGTCGGAAATTTTTAGCGGAAAAACTCGTTTTAAATTTGATCCGAATTTATCAAAAAACTCTATGAAAATGTTAGCTAGAGATTTTGTAATTTTAATGACTCGAAAAACATCTCGAGAGTTAATAAAGACCATTGCAAAGGGAAGCAATGATATCTTTATCGAGGATGGAAAGGAGTTTAAATATACAATAAGCGAGGTTAATAAAGATCAGTCTCGGCATGTAATTTACATTTGCAATGCAGAGTCTTTTACTGCGAGTATTGGAAGAGCTGCACAACGCGGCAGAAAAAAGTATAAAATTCCATGTCCTTCTTTTATCAAGTTTGTGCATGAGCTCATTCATGTTAAACATTGCCAAGAAAACGTCCCATTAACAAAACAATTAGCTGAAAAGGAAGATGCATCATTTACACATCTGGAAGAAATGAGAACAATTTCTGGTTGGTCTAATGATTATGAGTACGATTTTGAATGCGAATGGACCATTTGTTCTGAATTTGGGCTGCCAGTTCGTGAAGACCATAAGGATGGTGGTACATTGCCTCCTGGTGCTTTTTCCGAAAAAAATTATCAAGCTATGTTGGACGAATGTCGCCAATTAGACGCTGAAATCGATCTGGAGAAGATTGCAAGCACACCAGAAGGAATGCCATAATATGACAACTGCAGCCATTTCATCCAAATCTTTCCAAATACCTTTAGTAGAAGAGATAAGGGATTTTTTAGATAAAATAAAAAAATCAAAAATTTTTGCAATAAAGGGTTTATGCGATAATTCTTTTCGTGAGAAGAAAGATCTTAAACAACATCAGGTAAATCAAAAAAAGAATTCATTTTTCACAAATATTTGGAATTCCACTTTTGGGAAAAAGCAAGAGGAAAAAACTCAAACTGAAATTGAAATGGAAGAAGATACTTGGGACATCATTGGAAATGAGATAGAAAAAAAGGTCCTATCTCAATTGATTTCCTTGGATCCGATGGATCCATTTTCGGGAACAGATCTTCTGGTTTTTAAAGATGAATATCCAGGTACTCTTCCCCTAAATGGAATTCGCTACTCTGAGTTTATCGAAATAACAAAGCTATTACCTAACATTTTTTCTGGGAAAACGCGATTCAAACTCGATGCCACGTTATCAAAAGAATCTTTAAAGATGTTGATGAGAGATTTCATCATTTTAATGACGAGAAAAACTTCGCGTGAATTGATTAAGCATCTTGCAACCGGTTCTCATGATATTATCTTTGAGGATGGAGAGGAGTATTGCCTTACAAAAACTATTAACAATGGCAATCTACAATATATTAAGATTTTTATTAACAATCGAGACAATCTATCTTCATTTTTTGGAAATGCGGCACAGCATGGAAGGGCAAAATACAAGATCCCAGATTCTTCTTTTATAGCGATTGCACACGAACTCATTCATGCAAGACACTATCAAAAAAATTACCTTTTAACAGGTGAATTGAAAGAATGGAAAGTTGAAGAATATGACGATCTAGAAGAAAAAAGAACAATTTCTGGTTGGGCTTTAGGGGAGGTATCTTTTAATGAAGATCTTTCTGAAGATTGGGATAGGCAAGAGAGCAATATAGGTTATGATCTTTATTGTGAATGGGCCATTTGCTCTGAATTTCAATTACCTCTGCGAGAAAATCATCACTCTGGCGGAGAATTGCCACCTGGAGCTTTTTCTTCAAATGAATATCAAGATTATTTGAATGAATGCAAAGATAGAGGATTGACACTTGAGCAAGAAAAAGTAGTACAAGAACTCAGTAGGGAAAAATTTGATTCAGATGATTTTGCTGAGAAAAATTACCCACTTTTGTGGTTGAGAAACAGATATGAAAGAGTTGACTTAGAAAAAATAAAAAATTATATTAGGAATTCTTACATTAGGAAGGAGGAATTCTTACTTTAGGAATTTATAGAATATTTTACTTCTTTCCCTTCTTTTTCTTGCCATTCTTCCCTTTAATCTTTTTTACATAGGCGGTTTTGGGATGGTTGACATACTTTTCTTGGAGCTTGCTTAAGTCATTTACAATGACATCACAATCGGGGAAATTGGAGCAGGAAAAGAAGGTTTTCCCAAAGCGAGATTTTCTCATCATCATTTTTCCATCACAGCCGAGAGCCGGACAAGTGGGCAGTTCTCCTACAATGGCCTCCTCTTTTTTAGGAATATTGACAATGCCTCGGCACTTGGGGTAGGTGGTACAGCCGAGAAAGGGGCCGTAGCGACCGAAACGCAGTTGCATGGGACTGCCACACTTGGGACATTTTTGCTCCCAGTCAAAATTGGGATCGTAATCTTCTTTTCGGAAATCAAGTGCTTCAATGGGAGAGGTAAAATCGCAGTTTGGGTAATTGGAACAGCCGTAGAAATATTTTCTTCGGGACCAGATTTTTTGCAGTTTATGACCACATTTGGGACAGTCGATATCTGTGAGTTCGCGGGGGACAAAGGCCTCTTTTTCTGCAATTTCCACGGAAGGAATGAAAAAGTGCCAAAATTCGCGGATGAGCTCTTTCCAATTTTTTTGGTTAGCAGCGATGTATTCCAATTCATCTTCCATTGCAGCGGTAAAGCCAATATCCATGATCATCTTGAAATTGTCTTCGAGCATCTTTGCAATAACCTTTCCGAGTTCTGTCGGTTTGAGAGTTCCCTTTTCTTTAACGGTGTAGTCGCGGTTTTGAATTTTATTCATGATTGCGGCATAGGTTGAAGGTCTTCCAATACCTAATCTTTCTAGTTCTTTAACAAGGGAGGCTTCTGTAAATCTCGGTGGGGGGCGGGTAAAAGCTTGGATTGTTTCAATATCGATCAGATTCAAGGGCTGCCCTTCAACAAGAGGAGGGAGAATTTTTTCAGCTCCTTCTTCTTCTTTTTCTTCAGTTAAATCTCTTTTTTCTTCGTAAACGGCTAAAAATCCAGGGAATTTAATAAGAGAGCCCGTAGCTCTTAGCATCATATTTTGGTCTGTTTCAATGTTGCAGGTGATGGTGTCATAGATGGCAGGATTCATTTGAGAGGCAATAAATCTGCGCCAGATAAGCTGATAGATTTTGAATTGATCAAGGGACAGATATTGCTCAACACTCTCGGGAGGGTGGTCAAGGTTGGTTGGGCGAATTGCTTCGTGGGCATCTTGTGCACTTTTTTTGGAAGTGTATTGTCTTCCCTCTGCTGGCAAATACTCTTTGCCAAATTTCTTTTGAATGAATTTTCTTGCGGCATTGATCGCTTCTGACTCTATCCTTACAGAGTCCGTTCGCATGTAGGTAATGAGTCCTTCTGTCCCAATAGAACCCATATCCACTCCTTCATATAGCCCTTGAGCAATATTCATGGTTCTAGCTGAAGAAAATCCAAAGTGTCGATATGCCTCTTGCTGCAGGGTTGAGGTGATGAAAGGAGGAGTGGGATTTCTTCGCTTCTCTTTTTTTTCTACAGATGCGACATGATAGGAGGCTCTTTCTAATTTTTTCTTGATTTGCTCAGATTCTTTTCTGGAGGAAATGGTGACAACATCTTTTTCTGGATCTGGGATTTTTTCGACTCTTTTTCCTCCGATACTGTAAAGGTAAGCTCGAAACGTAGAATTGTTTTTTTTGGGTTGCAAGATGGCGTCGATCAGCCAATATTCTGTGGGAATAAACTTTTCAATATCTTTTTCTCGATCGACGACGAGTTTGAGTGCAACAGATTGCACTCTACCTGCAGAAAGGCCTCCGTCCCGCGCTCCTTGTACACGTCTAGTCAAGATGGGAGAAATTTTGTATCCTACAATGCGATCTAAAAGCCTTCTTGCTTGCTGAGCATCGACTAGGGCTTGATTGATGGTTCGAGGATGTTTTAAGGCTTCTATTACAGCTGGTTTTGTAATGGCATTAAATGTGACTCGTTTGTAATTGGTTCCTTTTGGAAGAATGGATGTAATGTGCCAAGCAATTGCCTCTCCTTCTCGATCTGGATCAGGGCAAAGGTAGACTACATCTGCTTCTTTTGCAGCTTTTTTTATTTTTTGGATAACCTCTTTTTTTTCCGGCAAAATTGCATAAATTGGTTCAAAGTCATGCTCTACATCTATGCCAAACCCCTTTTGTGGAAGGTCGCGGATATGGCCAATTGAGGATTCAAAGAGATAATCCGACCCCAGAAATTTTTTTAAGGTTTTAATTTTTGCGGGGGATTCTACAATGATAAGTTTTTTTTTCATGATATCTTTAAAAATTATCCCATAAAGAATTAACATAAAACGATATTTTTGGGATAAAATTAAATTTATGAACCTATCCCTTCATTCAGCTTTGTATCTTTTTGATCTTTTTGCCATATTTGAATCACCTCTTCTCAGCCATGTGCTTTTCACATTGTCTTCGAAGAGGCAATTCAAATTTGTACAAAAATCTCTAAAAATCCACATAATCTTAATTAAGGGATAGGTTCATGAAAAAAATACTCTGTTTTCTTCCCTCTATTTTATTTGGGGCATTTGCCTGTTTTTTTATTTTCAATTTTTTTTTAAGCATTTCTCATAAACCTAAACAACCAAGACTTCTCCATATTGATACATTATCGAAAGAAAAAAAATCCTTTGTCGTTTTGATTTATGCTAAAGATGATGTGCAATTTTGTGAAAGATCTATTCAATCAGTCTTAAATCAGCATTACCCACATTTTAGATTGGTTTTTATCGATGATGGTTCGAAAGATGGGACAGGTGGCGTGGCTCTGGAAGTAGCAAAGAGATTTAACAAATTAGAACAATGCATTTTTTTAAGAGAAAATTTAGAAAAGGGATTTGTACAATCTATTTATGAGTCATTGCAAAAATGTGGCGATGATGAAGTTGTCGTTATCATGACTGGAAGGGATCTGCTTTCTCATGATCGAGTTTTAGATTCATTAAATAAATGTTACGCAAGTAAAGATGTCTGGATAACTTATGGAAGCCATCTGATTTATCCCCACTATAAAAAGGAAAAAAGTATTAAAGAAATTCCTGAGAAGATAAAGGCAGCTGGCAAGTTTCGCCAATACTTTCAAGATCATTTTATAAACTGGCATTTCATAAGTGGATATGCAAAGATTTTTAAAAAAATTGAAGAAAGAAGCTTAAAAAAAGATGGCAATTATCTCATGGCTGGGGGGATCATGGCCTTTTTTCTCCCTATGATGGAGCTAGCAAATAGCCACTCCTTATTTCTTCGAGATATTCTCTATATTTACAATAGGTCTGAATCATTGGGTAAAACAAAAAAAGAAAGAGAAGCGAGGAAATATCTCTATTCCAGTAAACCCTACTCCCCCATTGTACAGTAGACCTCTTGCTTAATTAAATGAGGCTGGTAAAATGCATCTTTTTATCCATTTTTTCAAATCCAACTTTTCGCCTACTCTCATTTGAGTATGTCAAAAAATTGGATTTGAAAAACTGAATAAAAATCTTCTATTTTCCCAGCCTCATTTAATTAAGCAAGAGGTCTAGTGATAATCAAGCTATTTTTGCTCTACTTTTTTTTCTTATTTGTTCCCTTAAGTGGAGCGGTATGGACGCAAGAAGATGGAAAAAGATTAACTTACTTTGAGAGCCATCTGAAAGAAAAGCTGGTCTATTTATCACAGACAAATTCTTCTTTTCGCATTCCCAAAGTTATCCATTTTATTTGGCTTGGTTCTAAGAAATTGCCGGAGAATTCTAAAAAAAATATCCAAAAGTGGATCGACCTTCATCCTGGGTGGAAATGGTTTTTTTGGACTGATGTAGACGAGAGGTCTCCTCCACACGACCGATTAGAAAAAAGAGGGGTAGAAAATTTTTCTTTTTCTAAACTCGGGGAAATTTATCACCTTGCTGAAAATGTTGGAGAAAAGGCGAAGATTTTGGCCTATGAGATTTTGTATAGTGAAGGAGGACTCGTTGTAGATTTAGATGTCACTCCCATTAAAAATTTTAATCCTCTTCATCAAAACTATGATTTTTATTCAGCTTTAGACTCTGTTGATTATTCAGTTTTGACTAGTTCGATTTATCCATCTCCTCATCTAATTGCGTCTGCACCTTTGCATCCTATCCTCGATGCGACGATAGATTGGTTTAAAAATAAATGGGTTGAAATCGAAAAGGGTTATCCAGGAAATACGATTGCAGCTCGCTTAAGTAGGTATATGCATCGCACTGTTTGGGCGCTAACCGAGGGTATAGAAAAAAAAATGGAAAAAAGCGATCGAAGTATCGTCTTTCCAGCCTCCTTTTTTAGCAAGGCTAAGGAAGAGACAGATTGTTTTGCGATTCATACTAAAGAGATAAGTTGGGTAAAAGAGGATAGTGAATTCGAAAACAGAATGACAAACCATTTTGAGAAGATTATAAGAAAAGATAATCAAACTCTACTCGTGATGATTATTCTTTTTTTTATGAATAGTTTGGGATTTCTTTTTTTATATGAAACTATCCGCAAATTTTAGAATTTACGGATAGGTTCATAAGTTAATCCGATGAAAAAAATATTTTTCTTCTTCTTTTTTTTGCCTCTTTTTTCTTTTTGTGGAGAAATCGATGATTTTGATTTGCTCATGGGAAAGCAGACGGACCATTGGATCCATGTGAGAAAAAAGGAAGATATCGAATCTTTGGAAAAATTTAAGAAAATCTACAAAAAAAATCGAGAGATTCTCTCAAAAGAAACTAACCGAATAAAAATCCCTAAAGTCATCCATCTTATTTGGCTTGGTCCTAAATCATTCCCTCCAGAATCTGTAGAAAATGTCAGAAGTTGGATCGCTCATCATCCTGATTGGAAAATAAAATTTTGGACAGATATGGAAGAGCGTCCCTCTCCTTGCACCAATATGGAAAAAAAACTGATTCACCAGTTCCCATTTCTTTTTTTGGAAAAACTTTTTTTCCAATCGGAAAATTACGGAGAAAAATCGGATATTTTGCGCTATGAAATTCTCTATCAGGAAGGAGGGTTGTATGTGGATCATGATGCGAGCTGTCTAAAGAGTTTTGACCCCTTTCATCAAGCTTTTGATTTTTATTGCGGATTGGAAACACCGCATGCCCCCTTTTCAGGCAAAAACATTACCTCAGGCAATGGAGTAATTGGTTCGCGTTCATTTCACCCTGTCATTGGAAGGGTCATAGAGATTATTGCAAATCGCTGGGAGCAGGTAAGGAGAAAATATCCAGGAAAAGATCGATATTCCAAAACGCAAAAGGTCATGGCTGGAACCTATCTTGCTCTCACACAAGCAGTGCAAGAAAAAATTGATCAGGAAGAAAATGTAGATATGGTATTTCCAGCTGCCTATTTTTTTGCGAAAAAAAATCTTGTTCCTATCTATTCAAAACATTTTTACGCAGATGCCTGGGCAGAAAAGGAAGAAAGAGATATTGAATTTGAAAGAATTACTCACAAAGCAATGAATAGAATTGAACAAAAAGGGCGCATGCTAAGATGGATTGGAGGTGGCGCTTTTTCCATCAATCTTTTAGCATTTGTTGGACTCTTTATTTATCTGGTGAAGAAAAGGAAAAAACCTCAATGAAATATCTACTCGCCTTAATTCTACTTGTTATTGCATGTTCTTTCTCCTTTTGGTTCTATCCAAAGAAAAAATCCTCCGATGATTTTTCCCTTGAAAAATCTATGTTGGAAAAATCTTTTCAGAGTATGCAAAACGAAGTAGAGCGGATAAGCTTGGGATTGGGAGTCAAAACCATTTCGCACATTTCTTGTGAAAATCTTTCTTGGGTAAGGAATCTACCTGTTGAAAAATACATTGGGATCGACTCTCAAGAAAATGTAGCTACTAGGTTACAGCAAAGTTTTGGTTCCCAAAAACACCATTTTCAATATGGTGACATCACAAAAGATCTTTTGCCAAAAACAGATTTGCTTCTCTGTTTGGATGCACTCAACTATTTAAGCCAACAAGAAATTCGGGCAACTATCCTTCTTTTTAAAAAAAGTGGGGCAAAATATCTTCTCTTATTGAATTTTCCAAGTACTCCAAAAAATAAAAAAATGAAAAAAGCTCTTTTTCATCCTATCAATTGGCAAAATGCCCCCTATTTTTTTCCTTCTCCTTTGATTTCTTTTGATGTTGATAAATTGAATTTTGGATTATGGGAAATTTCTTCACTTCCATAAAACTTTTGTTGTTTCTTCTTTTATTGTGTGCATGCAATAAAAAAACTGAAAAAGTCCCATCTTTAAAAGATTTTGATTATTTAATGGGAAATTGGCTTCCCTCTTGGCAGTACATGCAAACAAAGGAAGATCTAGACAATTTTCAATTTTATCAATCGATCTTTGAGAAAAATCATTTTGAAAATTTGCAAAGTAGTGGCAATTTTCTCATCCCTAAAACCATCCATTTCATCTGGCTTGGTCCTAAACCATTTCCCATGAAATCCGTGGAAAATGTAAAGTCCTGGATTGCATGCCATCCTACTTGGAAAGTAAAATTTTGGACTGATCGAGAAAGACCTCTTCCACATCCTTCTATGGAAAAAGCCTATGTTAAAGATTTTTCTTTTGCCAAATTAGAAAAGTTTTACATGGACTCAGACAATTATGGAGAAAAATCAGATCTGTTGCGCTACGAGATTTTATTCCAAGAGGGAGGAGTTTATGTCGACCATGATGTTAAATGCACAAAATCTTTTGATCTATTCAATCAGCTCTATGATCTCTATTGTGGGCTCCAACTTCCGAGCAAAACCTGTCTGAGTTCTTCTATCCTTTTGACAAATAATATTTTAGCTTCAAAACCAGGCCATCCCATTTTGATGAACTGTTTTGACTGGCTCAAAGACAATTGGGACCAAATTGAAAAAGACTACCCAGGAAAAGATCGGGATTCAGTAATTAGTAGAGTTGCTCATCGCACCTTTTTTGTCCTAGGAGAATGTTTTAAAAAATATGCAAATATGGGAGGAAATCGAGACATTGCCTTTCCCGCGCTTTTCTTTAATGCTCCTGATGATATGCTTGCAATTTATGCAAGACACACTTATGCAGGAACCTGGTTTGAAAATGAGACAGAATTTGAAAAGATGGTTCGTAAGCGTTTGATGATGGTCAGCAAGAAGATGAATAAACTTTTTCTCTTTCTTGCTGTGGTGTCTGGTTTAAATCTTGCTGGCTTTGGAGCTTTATTCTGGTATATGAGGAAAGGAAGGCAGCAGAGATAAAAAAGAGAATTCTTCCATGTTGTTTTGTCAAAGGATAATTGTCATAAAATCCAATCAATAAAGAGAAAGCCATAATTGAAAGAAAAAAAATCGTAGTTTCATCTGGTTTAGATTGGACTGCTCTTAGAAAAAGAGATCCTATGAATAGAAGGAATACTCCCAAAGCAAGAAGCCCCATTTCTGATGCAATAAGAAAATAGATGTTATGGACTGTTTGCATACCGGTAACGAATGTTCGGTTTTCTACATTAAATTCCTCCATTTTAAAAAGATATTGGTTAAATCCTATTCCCATTATGGGATGGGCTTTAATCATGTGAATAGAAACATTTTGATAACCATTGCGATCTCCTCCATCCGAAAACATGGCTGGAATACCCCCATTGGTTATTCCACTTCTTTGTATGAATTGATGAAAAAAAAGAGACAAGCAAACAAAACCGATTCCTGAAACACAAAGAATTAAACTTAAGATTTTTTTAAAATGGACCATTCCCTTTTTGATAAAAAGAAGTGTTGCCCAGATGAAAGACGAGAGAAATACTCCAAACATGGCAGCTCGGCAAAATGTTGCAAACATTGCGGTGAATTGTAAAAGTAGGCCTAGAGAAATGAAACATTTCATCCCTTTTGTTTTTGCTTGAAGAAATAAGTAGTAAGTTCCAAGGATGGCAAATCCTATAAAACCCCCTAAGATGTTTGGATGGGGAAGTGTTCCAGTCGCTCTTAAAATTTTAACAGTAGATGCTGACGTGTGAAAAAGGTAGTCGAAAGACCATCTTGCTTTATCAGCCATATTAAGAAAAGCGGAGCAGGAATGGTTAAAGTCAGGTTCTCCTAATCTTCTCAATGACGCTGGCTGTTGTGAAATATACTGAATTAGTGCAACTATCGATTCAAATAGAGCAAGAGAAAAAATGATCCATAAACTGGGAATAAGAATTTTTTTTATCTCTAGTTGGCTCGATAAGGCAAAAAAGAGGAGAATAGGAAGACACAGTTGCATCCAGCGATAAAAAACCCAAAATTGAGGGTTGGGATGAAATGTAGAAAGAAGAGAAAAAAGAAGAAATAAAGTGAGATATTTATGGCTGCCAGAAAGAAAAAATTCCTTTAAGTGAGTTTTTCTTATCCCAAATACAATGAGCCCGATCATGACCAAATCAGTCAAATAAAAGCATAAAAAATTTTCAAAATTGGGGGGAATGTGGGAAATCTTCGTTAAGGAAGATCGAGCTAGGGATTTTAAAGGGCCATAAATTTTTTGCTGTAGAGGAAAAAAAAGCAATAGGAGAAGAAAAAGGGTAGAAAAGAGGGAAAGAGAATTGATCTTTTTAAGAGTTAATAGAATAATATTCTTCATAATTTGATATGAACCTATCCGCAAATTCTAAAACTTGCTTTTCATATCTTTTTCATTATATTTTTATGTCACTTCTTGGTCTACTTATACAAGTATGTCCTTCGAAACGACATGAAAATCTTATAGAAAAGTCTTACAAAAATCAAATTTTTAGAATTTGCGGATAGATTCATAGCAAATGGTAAAATCTTATTTCATTTCAGATCAAGAACTTATTCATTTAAATCAAAGAGGATTCATTCCTGGTCCTGAGGAAAGCGAAGACCAATTTTTAAAAAGAGTGGAAAAATTAGAGATTTTTTTTTCTTATCCCCCTAAAAAGATTGACCATTATCTCACTGATGGAGAATGGGAAGGAGCAACCAAAATCACAAAGCAACTTTTTGATTTTGGGCCAGATTGGATTATCGGTTTTTATGACAATCGAAATCTTTCCTTTTTTCAGGGAGCAGCCACTTGGATTGAGAAAAAAGAGGATGTTTCTATTCCGCTGATTCAGCTGAGAAAAAAGTTTTTTTCTGGTTCTTTTTTCTATCTCTATTCTCGAGAAGAGGTATTAGCACACGAAGCAGTTCATGCTGCACGCTCTGCATTTCATGAGGAAAAATTTGAAGAAATTTTTGCCTTTTATTCTTCAAAAAACAGCTTTCGAAGATGGATGGGTCCTTTATTTCAAAAATCCTGGGAAGCCGGGGTTTTCATCGCCTTATTGCTCATCCCTTTTTTTGTGCAGATATCCAGTTTATGGTTTGGGTTTCCAGATTTTTTAACATGGCTTTTTCTTCTGCCACTTTCCTATGCTTTTTTTTTACTCACTCGTCTTGCTTTTTTGAAGGGTAGGTTGAACAGATATCTAAAAAAACTTGAATCTTTACTGGGTAAAGAAAAAGCACTTCAAGTAGCTTTTCGCTCCAAAGATGAGGAAATTCTCAATCTTGCAAGAGTTAACAGTGAGGAAATTAAAACATATTTTACTAGAAATAAGAATGAAACTCCTCGTTTTCGCATGATTTACCTTGCTTATTTCCACCGTTTTCTGTGAATGGAAGAGGAGATGTTTAACTCCTTTCTATATTTTCCAATGGTCCTTCGTGCGCAAGAAATGCCAACCTCTTTCAACTTTTTTGCCAGATCGCTATCGGACAAGGGTTGAGAATTCTTTTCTTCTTGAACCATTTTTTGTAAGAGTTTTTTTACCTTTTGCGTTGAAACTTCTTCTCCTGAATCAGAAGAGACTTTTCGATTAAAAAAACTGCGGAGAGCAATCATTCCCTTTTGGCAAAAAAGGTATTTCCCTGCTACTGCTCTTGCAATGGTCGATTCATGCATTTGAATCGCATTTGCCACTTCTTTCATCGTCATGGGGGAGATATCTTGAGAAAGTTCTTCAAAAAAAGCTAGGTTCTTTTTTAGAAGAAAAAGGGTGATTTTTTTTAAGGTTTGTCTCCTTTTTTCCAAGATGCGAATCAGCCATTTTCCTGCTGCGAGGTACCTTCGAATAAAGATCCGTTCATCTGTAGCTACGTGAGGGGAATATAGTTTTTCGGGATAGACCGGATTAATTTGAAAAGGGGGAAGAAGGGATTCTACGATTTCTATCTCCCAATGATCATTTTTCTTTTCGAGAAGTATTTCTGGGTAGATATATACAGGAATATCGTCTTGCAGAAGAGATTTCGGATCTGTTTGAAATGGCTTTAAATCATCGGTAATCGCACTTTCTAACTGCTTTTTGGTGCAGTTCAATTTTTTTTGAATTCGAGATAATCGATTTTTTAGAAAATCCTCATAATGATTTTCAATAAGTCGATAAGCCAAACTGTTTTCCTTGTTTATTCCTTGAAGTTTGATCAATAGGGCTTCTCTTAAATTTGCAGCAGCGATTCCGGGTGGATCAAAGGATTGAACGATCTTTTTTACTTGAGTAATTTTATTTGAACAATATTTTTTAGAAAGGTTTTCCATTTCTTCAGCAGAAAAAAATCCCTTTTCATCGAGATTTCCAATGATCTCTACAGCAATTTTTTTCTCTTCTTCATTTCTAAAATGGAGCTCTACTTGTTTGAGCAAGTATTCAAACCAAGAGGGCTTTTTTTCAATGAAATCCATTGGGTCAATGGCTTTTTTTCTACTTTTATTTTGAGGAACAAATTCGTCAGGACAATATTCTAAGAGGGGATTCATGTCGATTTGGGTTTTAATCCATTCAGCAAGTTCAATTTGCGGAAGCTTCAGTACGTGAAAAGCTTGCCTCATAGCAAGAGAGACAAGAAGTCTTTGACTAACTTTGGCCTGTAAGAGTGGTTTCGTTCTATTCATAATTTCCTAATACAAAAATGGGAAATGGCCGACTAGATAAAAATGGGAGAGGCTCATATCCTATGTAGAGAGTTGATCAAGGAAAGCGATGGATAGTAAGCGATGTGCAGTAGTGAGCTGCCTGGGATTGGGAGATGGACTCCTCGCCTTAGTTCTTTCTCATAATTTGGCAACCAATGGATTTGAAGTTGTTACCTTCCATCCTTTTCTAAATCAGTTACAACCCTGGTTTCCTCATCTTCCTATTCATTTTTTTCCTTATGAAAAAGAGGAAGAGAAGTTTTTACCAGTCTTTGATTACTTCTTTTTTATTTATGATAAAAAAATGGATAAATGGATCAAAAAATGTTTGGAGATCCATCCAGACAAGACCTATGTCTTGAATCCCATCGCTACCTATAACCAGGACTATCCTTTTTGGAATCATGGCTGTTTTGATGGGAGACTTTCCTTCGTAGAGAATATCGAGATCTTTTGTAGAAAAAAGTTGAATTTAAAGAAAACGACAAAGAGCAATGGGATTATCATTCCGGAGCAGATCTCTCCATTTCGCCATGAAAAACGGATTGTCATCCATCCAACAAGTTCAAGAGAAACAAAAAACTGGTCAAAAGAGAAGTTTTTGAAGCTAAGTCACTTGTTGAATAAAGAGGGATTTGAAACAGCATTTATTCTGCAAGATAAAGAGAGGGGGGAATTTCCCGGAGTTTTTGCTCCCCAATTTTCCAATCTTTCGGAGATTGCTGCTTTTGTCGCGGAGTCCAAAGTGATGATTGGAAATGATTCTGGAATTGGCCATTTGGCCTCTTGTCTTGGTCTTTTTACAATGACAATCTGTAGACATTGGAAGATTGCAGAATTTTGGAAACCCTCCTGGTCTTACGGAGAGGTGGTCACCCCTCCAACTTGGCTTCCAAATTTAAAGGGGCTTCGCCTTCGAGATAAACACTGGCAGAAATTTATCTCAGTCGAGAGAGTTTGGCATATTTTGCAACTAAACTTTTTGCGCTGTTTTCCTTTGGAAAATAGACATCATAAGTCAGGCCCAAAGAGGTCTGATAACTTTTTTTGACAACGCCATTTCCAAAAATCCCATGGTGTACCTGGTCTCCAGGGGAAAAATTTTCTTTTCCCTCTTTTTGTGTGGGCAAGCTCTCTCTTTTTTCTTCCTGGAAAGAGGTGAAAGAAAAAGAGTGGATGAGGTGTGAAGGGATTTCAAAGAGAAAGCGACTTGGCCGCATGAATCTTGGACTTCCCCATAAAAACCGTTTTTTAGCGCCGGTTAAGTAGAGATGATCTTTTGCTCTAGTCATTCCGACGTAGCACAATCTTCTTTCTTCCTCCAGGTCTAGCTCGCTTCTAAAGGCGTTGATATGTGGAAAAATCTCCTCTTCCATTCCTACAATGAAGCAGAGGTGAAATTCCAGCCCTTTGGCATTATGCAGCGTCATCATTTGGAGAGATTCGTTGGATTGCATCTCAGAATTTGGTTTTAAGGCAAGTTCCTCGAGAAAAAGAGAAAGTGAGGGTGCATCTACCTCTTCTTCCCATTTTACTGCTTTTGCAAGAAGCTCCTGTAGGTTATCCCTCCTGTCTTGGAAGGTCTCAGGATCCTCTTTTAAAAGGTCGATATACCCTGTTTTTTCGACCACTTCCAAAATGAAGGAATGGATGGAAGAATTTTTTTCTAAACTGGTTTTAAGGGATTGAAGCAAATCGATAAATTTTTTTAGTCCCTCCTTTTGCTTCTGCGAAAGTTTGAACGAAAGGGATGTTTCTAAAATTAGCTGACAGCTCTTTACAATGTCTAAATTGTGCTCTTCAGAAAAAAGGCGGAGCTTTGCCAAGGTCATTTCTCCAATCCCTTTGATATAAAGGCCTAAAGCGCGAACAAAGGAAACATAATCTTGATTTAGAGAAACGATGCGCAAAAAAGAGAGGATATCCTTGATCTCCTTCCTCATATAAAAAGAAATTCCTCCTATAATCTGATAGGGAATTTTTTCTCTTAAAAGCCCATCTTCAAAAGCGCGTGATTGAAAATGAGTCCGATATAAAATGGCACATTGATTGAGAGGAATCGCCCCATGCTTTTTTATTCTTTCAATGACAAAAGCAACCTCTTCTTCTTCTGCCTCGCAAAAATAAAGGCCAATTTTATCTCCTTCCCCGCGGCTACTCCATAAGTTTTTTTCGAATCGATTTTTATTTTGTGCAATGAGATAGTTTGCTCCTTTGAGAATGCGATCTTTACTGCGAAAATTCTGCTGAAGAGAAATGATCTTAGCTCCTGGAAAGTCTTTTTGAAAGTGGATGATATTGCTGATATTTGCTCCTCTCCAAGAATAGATTGATTGGTCAGGATCGCCCACAGCAAAAACATTCATCGCCTCACCAGAAAGCATTTTTACAATCACATGTTGAGCATGATTTGTATCTTGATATTCATCGATTAAAATGTAGCGCCAGCGCATCTGGCATCGTTTAAGAATTTCAGGCTTTTCTCGAAATAAGACCACCGTCAAAAATAGAAGATCATCAAAATCCAAAGCCCCAGTTTTTTTTAATTTTGTCTGATAGAGTTCATAGATCTCTTTTAGGAGCTTTTCCTCATCTGAAAAAGAATCGATTAGCTGATTTTTGATTTGGGAAATTCCAGTTTTAAAGGTTTTTACAGTAGACTTTTCTTCTTTTACCCCCTTTTCTTTTAGACATTCTTTTAGAATCTTTTCTGAATCCTCCTCGTCAAAAATAGAAAAATTGGTGAGATAGCCTAAAGAATCGATCGATTCTCGTAAGATTCGCGCACAAAAGCTGTGAAATGTCGCAGTTAAGATGATAGTACTGGTCAATTCTTCAACCCGTCTCTTCATCTCTTCAGCAGCCTTATTCGTAAATGTAAGAGCAATGATCGAAGAGGGGGCTATTCCCATTTTGATCAAATGGGCAATCCGCAAAGTAACGACCCGAGTCTTACCAGAACCCGCCCCAGCAACTACAAGGGCAGACCCCTCGCTATGATGGATTGCTTCTAGCTGCTCAGGATTTAGAGTAATGGACACTTCTTCTTTACTCACTTGTGATTTTTTCTAGGGTAAAATCGAGAAAGTCTTTCCCCTTATAAATTTTTCTTATTCTCTTTCTCTCTTTTTTGTATTTTTCCACAACCTCATCCTGATCTTCAAATGAGATAAAAGAAGGGATTGCAAAATTGTTGAGATCAATGCGAACATTTGAAAGACCGCGAAAGGGATGTTCACTGAATTTATTTTTAATAGAAGGAAAAAAATTGTTTATCCCCTCTTTAAAATATTTCCAATGGAATGCATAGGAGTTTTTCTTCCCATATCCAAATAAAATTCCCCATAAAAGAGCATGTCCTCCCCCCCGTATCTTTTCCCAGATTTTTGAATTCTTATCTTGCATTTCAAAGACAACCTGGGTTGGATCAAAATCAAATCCAATGGCATTGCGAAATGTATCGTAGTTTTCTTGAATCACCAAGGTCGTTTTAAGGATATCTACAAAGTAAACATATGTAGCTTTTGGATCGTTATACCAGTCTGATTGGAAAAGAAGGTACCGTTTCAGGGGAAACCTTGAACTGATTTTTTTCCATTTTTCCCAGTTTTCCGGAAGTGTATAATCTTTTGCGAGTGAAAAAGCTGTTTTTTTTTCTTCTTCTGTTAAAATGCGATTTTCTAGCTCTTCCTGTGTGAAATGCTCTAATACTACTCGGGTCATCGGTTTTGAGCCCCAAAGAGTATAAATACCGCGTTCAAAGAACATGAGATCATTAAAAAATTCTTCCATCCAAACCCTTTCTTCTTTTGTGAGATTAAACTTTTTATGATCCGAACAATCTCTTTGACAAGAAGAAAAAAAGAAACCAATTGAAATAAAAATAAGAAAGAACTTAAAAGGATAAACTGAAATTTTTTTTTTAGGAGTTTTCATATGATTGTGAAAAAGTTTGTTTTTTTATTTATCACATTTTCTATCTTAGCATTTGCCAATAATGATCAAAATGGTTTTCTAATGGAAGAAATCATCAAAAATCAGGCAACTTGTGTAAGGGAATTTGATCAAAATAAGATTTATTTAAAGGAAGATCATATTTATCCAACCGAAAAGGGAATATTTCTTGTTTTAAACAATAGTGATGATTATCTCCTCATTCCAAAACTCTTTTCCGATGAAAAGGGGTGTTATGTCAAGCTCCCATCAGTTGAATTAAATGTAACAAGAAATTTTCAAATTAAAGTTTTACCAACATGTCCTGGATGTAAATTGGAATATTTTCTTATCTGCAAAAATGAAGATTGCCCCTTAAAAAAGGAAAGAGAAGCAAGGGAGAAAGAAAAGAGAGAAAGAGAAGAGCAAAAAAAGAAAGAAAGGGAGGAAAAGAAAAATAAACCTAGAGAAAAGAATAGTTAGAGAATCTCTGCCCTTTGCTCTACTTCCCTTAAGCCGAGGTTACCATAGCGATGGTAGTCGATGCTGATGGCAATTTCCCTCAAATAATGGAGGAGTTCAAATCTTCCATTGGCTAGAACGGGAGCATGATCTAGGAAAATTGCCTTTTCAGCAGAGGTTTCTTGCACTTTTTTTGAAGGAGTGGAAAGAAGGCGCACTCGCTCAATTTTTGTTGTTTTAAGCCTTGTGATGAACCTATCTTCATTTTCAATATGAAATTCGAAATCCGGGATAAGGGATTTCCAATCACAACTCTGTAGATCTGCATTATTCTCTTCATCCCAACTGATCTCCATTTTAATAGAGCAAGATAAGGCCGCAGCAAAGACTCTTAATACATCGAGTTTTGCATCGCTCTGCTGAATGCGAAAAAGGATATTTTTTCGTGGACGATATCGGAAAAGATTATCTTGGCCAAGTATTTTTGAAGGGTCTGCATCGCGTGCAAATTTTTTTGCCCAATAGGCATAGTTGGAAATACTCGCATACCATAAACCTAACTGTTCGCCGCTTAGGGGAATTTTTTCGATCGAGTTGGTCAACTGGTTTACAGGGTTTGAAATGGGAATTTTTTCTTGAGGAAGCCCGGCTTGTACAGGAGTCATAAATTGCCAAAGATAGTTTGGCCCTCCTGCTTTTGCACCTCTTCCAAAACCACTTGCTTTGCAACCTCCAAAAGGCTGTCTGCGGACAACAGCTCCCGTAATGCCTCTATTTACATAGAGATTTCCCGCTTCAATTTCTTCCATCCATTTTTTCTGTTCTCTTTCATCTAAGGTGTGAATACCGGAGGTAAGACCATATGGAGTTCCATTGGCAAGATAGATGGCATGATCTAGATTCTTTGCCCTCATCACACCAAGAACAGGTCCAAATAATTCAGTCTGATGCATGAAGCTCCTCTCTTTTACTCCAAATTTAACTCCTGGAGTCCATAATTGAGGATTGTCCGAATCTTGCTTTGGCTTAACAAGCCACTCCTCTTTGCGATCTAAACGGGTCAACCCTCGCAATAAAGCTTCTCCAGGTTCTCTAATCAAGGGAACGATTTTTGCAGAGAGATCAAAGGGGCTACCAACCTTCAAACTCTCAACAGCATCTTTTAATTGTCTTCTAAAATGGGGATCGTCGTAAACTTCTGCCTCCAATATTGCAAGACTTGCCGCACTGCATTTTTGTCCTGAATGGCCAAATGCAGAGTTGATCAGATCTTTAATAGCAAGATCGCGATCAGCCATTGCAGTGATGATCATCGCATTTTTTCCACCTGTTTCAGCAGTTAGATCAAGTGAAGGTCGAAGTTTTAAGAAAAGGCGAGCTGTAGAAGTGGCACCTGTTAAGATGACGCCATTTACCCTTGGATCTGCAATCAGCTTACTTCCAATCGGTTCATCTTCACAATTTACAAATTGCAAGACTTTCTTCGAGATTCCTGCTTTCCAAAACAGATTGGCTAAAATCCAACCGGACACCACTGCTTCAGGAGCAGGCTTAAAGATGACGCAATTTCCTGTGACAAGCGCTGCACAGATGCAACCTGCTGGAATAGAAATGGGAAAATTCCATGGAGGGGTAACTAAGATCGTTCCCTTTGGGTGCCACTCAATATCTTCGCAACCATGCATTTTTTTCATGCTGCGCAAATAATACTCTGCAAAGTCTATTGCCTCTGAAACTTCAGGCTCTGCTTCGAGAACCGTTTTTCCTCCATCTCGCATCATCACTCCAATCAAATCTCCTCGTTCTTTTCTCATCATTTTGGCTACATCAGAGATCAGTTTGCATCTCTCAATACTAGGAGTTTTTGCCCAATCCAGTTCTTCAGATTTGGCAATTTCTAAAGCCTCATCAATTTGCTCTGCGCTTGCTAGAGAAAAATGGTATAGAGGATCTTTTTTAGGATGGGAAGGGTCGACTCCAATTCCCTCCGGATTTTCCTGATGAATTTCCTTACCTCCAATTACTAATGGAATGGGGTCAAACGGTTTTTTTTGCCATTTTTTTACGATACCAGCTGCCCACTTTTGATTTTGAAAAAGAGAAAAATCGGTATCAGCTTCATTTTCGAATAGCTCTTCCATTTCAAGATGGCTGGGCTGATCATGGCGGTTTTGATTTCGACGGGGTGCGGAAGAAATATGATCTTTTTGCCTACAACTATTTGTAAATAAGTCGATTTGATCCATCCATTCTTCTGTTCCCGGCTTTAAACCAAAACTATGGCGCAAGAAATTTTCAGCTCCTGTGTTTTCATCAAGGCGTCTGATTAAATAGGCGATTGCACTTTGAAAATCTTCTTTGGTTGCAACAGGACAATAGAGCAAAATATCCCCTACCAGTTCTTGCACAGCCCTTCTCATATGGTCTGCCATTCCCTCAAGCATTTCAAAAGAAACTTCCTTTTCTAATTTATTTTCTGCTCTGAGGAGCATCGCATAGGAAATATCGAAAAGATTATGGCTGGCAATACCCAAATGGACTGCTCGTGCATTTTCCGGAGTAGATCCAAAATGGACCATTCTTTTGTAATTTGCATCTACCTCTCGTTTTGTTTTGAAAGGTGCCTGCGGCCATTTCTTCAAGCTTGCTTCAACCTGTTCCATGGCAAGATTTGCTCCTTTGACAATGCGAACTTTGACTGGAGCACCTCCTCGAGAAACTCTTTTTTTTGCCCATTCGATGATCTCTTTAAAAATTTCAAAGGAATCGGGAAGATAAGCTTGCAGAACAATTCCAGCTGAAAAAGAAAGAAATTCTTCTTCATCTAACACTTTTTTAAAAAGATCTTTTGTTAAATGCAGATCTCTATACTCCTCCATATCCAGATTTACAAATTTCCCTCTTTCCGTCCCGTCTTGTGCTTTGAAGGTGTGTTTCATCGCGACTCTGTAAAGTTCTCTCAACCTTTCGCTCAATATTTTAAGGGTCTTGTCCCAATCGACGATATGGATTTGGCTAAAAATAGTGGAAATCTTAATGGAAACATATTCGATATCGTCCTGCTTTAAATCATGAAGATAAACATGCAATCTTCTTCTTGCTTCTTCTTCTCCTAAAATTGCCTCTCCAAGATGGTTTAAATTCAATCTCACTCCTTGTGCGCGTCTCTTATGCATGTGCTCAGATAATTTACCCATTTCTCCTGGTAAAATTACGGATGATGTTGCTCTCCTGAGCATATAAGTCGCTAAGGGAACGAGAAGAAATGAAAAGGGTTTTCCTAAAAATTTAAAAAGGATCAACTGAGATTTTTTTATAGGTCCTAGATATTTTGGAGTTCCCATCTTGTGAAGCAGATAGATCAATTGATCAGATATTCGGCTCGATTTTTTGCTGCGAAAACATTGATCGGTCATGTATGTGGTGAAAGCTTTTCCTTTTGGATCATCCATCATTCTTGCTAGTTCCGCTACTTTAAGTTTTTCCTTAAATGTTTGTTGGTGGAGCGCTTCATCAAGTAAAAAGCTAGCGAGTTCAATACTCTTTTTTTCCCGCTCTGCATTAGACAGAGAAGTTCCATGCACTTTGTATAAGAGTTCTTTTGCCTTTAGAATTTTTTTGGATACTTTTTTTTTCTCTGACATACTAGATAATTTTGGAATATCAAATAAAATTTTTATTTTAAAGAAAAGATAAAATTAGCAGTTTTTACTCTTGTGTGCTAAAAAGCCTATTTACTGTTATTGACAAAATAAACTCTGCGACAGATAATTTTGATTTCCAAAAATAAACAGCATTCAATGAGTAGGAGCATTCATATGTCATTCAAACATATTAAACCCTTAGGAAATCGAGTTCTTGTTAAACGGTTAGAAGCAAAAACGACAAAAGGAGGAATTTTTCTTCCAGAAAGTGCACAAGAAAAGCCAAAGCAAGGAAAGGTTCTCATGGTAGGGCCTGGAAAAGTGGATGAAAAGGGAGTTGTTCAACACATGCATGTACGGGCTGGAGATACAGTTCTATTCAATTCTTATGCTGGGACTGAGGTGAAAACTGATGACGAGGAAGCTGAGTATTTAATTATGAGTGAAGATGAAATTTTGGGAATTTTTGTTAGTAAATCATAAGAACCTATCCCAATAGGTTCAAATAATCTTGTAGGAGTAAGAGTTATGGCAAAGATGTTAAAATTTAACGAAGATGCACTAAAAGCGATTTTGAAAGGGGTAAAGACAATGGCCAAGGCTGTGATTGTTACTCTCGGCCCAAAGGGAAGAAATGTGGTCATCAATCGAGGATTTGGATCCCCTCTTTCAACAAAGGATGGAGTTACTGTTGCAAAGGAAATTTCCTTGAAAGACAAATTTGAAAATATGGGCGCGCAACTTGTAAAAGAAGCGGCATCAAAAACAGCAGATGTTTCAGGAGATGGAACTACAACAGCCATTGTCCTTGCTGAAGCCATTTTACAAGAAGGTGTAAAAAATGTGATTGCCGGGGCAAATCCAATGGGCGTCAAAAGAGGAATCGATAAAGCTGCACAAGCTTTAGCGGAAGCTCTTTCTGCGCTGGCAAAAAAGGTCACAAGTCCTGAAGAGATCAAACAAATCGCAACCATATCTGCCAATAATGATTTAGATATTGGACAGATCATTACAGAAGCTATGCAAAAAGTAGGTAGGGATGGAACCATTACCATTTCAGAAGCAAAAGGAGTCGAAACCACTCTTGATGTCGTAGAAGGTACGCAGTTTGATAAGGGATACGTTTCTCCTTACTTTGTGACCAGCCCTGAAAGGATGACTGTAGAGCTGGAGAATAGTTATATTTTAATCACGGATAAAAAGCTCTCGACAGCTAGGGAAGTTGTCCCAATTTTGGAAAAAGTGATGGAAAAAGGGCAAAAACCTCTTCTCATCATTGCAGAAGATATTGAAGGCGAAGCTCTAGCCACTCTTGTAGTCAATAAGATCAAAGGTGGGCTCCCTCTTTGCGCGGTCAAAGCCCCTGCTTTTGGAGATCGAAGAAAGGCGGTTTTAGAAGACATAGCAATTTTAACTGGCGCTACTGTTGTCAGCGAAGAGGTGGGATTAAATTTGGAAGAAGTGGGCCTTGAAATACTGGGAAAGGCAAAAAAAATTAAAGTTGCCAAAGAAGAAACGACAATTGTAGATGGCAATGGCAATGCAAAAAAAATTCAAGCGAGAATTGCACAAGTAAAAGCTGAGATGGAGCGATCCACTTCTGATTATGATCGAGAAAAATTAGAAGAAAGATTGGCAAAACTCGCCGGAGGAGTAGCGGTTATTCATGTCGGAGCTGTTACAGAGACAGAATTAAAAGAAAAAAAAGCTCGCGTTGAAGATGCACTTCATGCGACCAGAGCCGCTGTTGCAGAAGGCATTGTTGCAGGAGGGGGTGTTGCCCTTCTCAGAGCTGTGAAAAAACTCGACCATCTCAAACTTCCAGAAGAAGAAATGGTTGGCGTGGAAATCATCAAACGAGCTGCTTTTTCTCCAGCTACCGCCATTGCAAGTAACTGCGGAAAACAGGGCAATCTCATCGCTGAAAAGATTTATGAAAAAGAGGGGGCTTTTGGATATAACGGCCTTACCGATCAATTTGCAGATCTAATCAAAGATGGAGTCGTCGACCCTGTTCTCGTAACGAAAAGTGCGCTACTTCATGCAGCATCGATATCTGGACTACTCATCACCATTGCAGTCATGATTACAGATAAGCCAAAACCCAAATCCAGAACCCCTGTTCCCTCTATGGATGAAATGGGTGGAGGAATGGGAGGCATGGGCGGTATGGGTGGCATGATGGATGGGATGATGTAATTTCGGGATAAGGAATTTTTTATATTCTCTTTTGGATATTTTCCAAGAAATTCGCTTACATTAAGTGATTTCTTGGATTTTTTTTATTTAGAAAAAATATACTCAATGATGTTCCAAGATTTACGCACCGGTAGCTCAGCTGGATAGAGTACACGGCTACGAACCGTGAGGTCAGAGGTTCGAATCCTCTCCGGTGCAATTGAGAAAAATATGATATTAGAAATGTTAGCTTCAGGACCTGCTAATACAAATGGAATTTTGATTGGCTGTTCTCAGACACGAAAAGCTGCTTTGATTGATGCTCCTTTAGGAGGAGAAAGTTTTAGAGTTTTAAGAGCTCAAGAACTCTCTCTTTCGATTGAAAAACTTCTTTTAACACATACTCATTGGGACCACATTGCAGAGGCTGCGTCGTTGAAAAGAGATCTTTCCATTCCTATCTGGGTTCATCAAGAGGATGCAAAAAATTTACAGGAACCAGGAGCAGATGGATTGCCCATATTTTGCCATGTTGAACCGGCACAGCCCGACCATTTTTTGCAAGATGGAGAAAGGTTTTATCTTGGGAAACTTCTCTTTGAAGTGGTTTACACACCCGGACATAGTCCTGGCAGTATCTGTTTTTTTCTTCCAAAAGAAAAAATTCTCATCTCAGGAGATGTTCTTTTTCGCGGAGCGATTGGAAACATCAGTTTTCCCACGTCGAATCCTGCTAAAATGGTTCAAACATTGCAAAGATTAATGACACTACCCCACGATACTCGTGTCATTCCAGGGCATGGGGAAGAAACCACGATTGGCGAAGAGATTAACATGATGGAGAAACATATCAAACAATTGGTTGGAGGAAAGTATGACTAGCTTGCTCGTAGGAAAGAAGGCCCCATTTTTTAAAGCTAAAGCCGTAGTTAAAGGAAAAATTATTGAGGAATTTTCTCTGCAGGATTTTTTGGGGAAATATGTTTTTTTCTTTTTTTATCCCTTAGATTTTACCTTTGTTTGTCCAACTGAGCTTCATGCGTTTCAGGAAAAAATTTGTGAATTTGAAAAGAGAAATACCCAAGTGGTTGGTTGTTCTGTCGATAGCTGGTATACACATCTTGCTTGGATAAATTGTCCAAAAGGTAAGGGAGGCATTCAGGGGGTTGAATACCCGCTTGTTTCAGATCTCAATAAATCGATTTCTCGCAATTTCCATGTTCTCAAAGAAGATGATGGAATTGCTTTCAGAGGACAGTTTCTCATTGATAAAGAAGGAGTGATTCGCCATCAACTTGTCAATGATTTACCGATTGGCCGTTCAGTTGATGAAGTATTGAGGCTGGTTGATGCGCTCATTTTTCATGAGAAAAATGGAGAAGTTTGTCCTGCAAATTGGACGGTAGGTGCAAAATCGATGCAACCAACTCCGGAAGGACTTCTTAGATATTTTAAATAGCACTTAGAGACTGTTAACGTGTTGTAAGATAATCGTAAAAGTCTTTTTCTGAGAGGATAAGACAGCTTTGGTAGAGATTGCATATTTGAGTAATCTGATGGATCAAATCGGCATTTCCCACACCTGGTATGCAAATGGCAGATAGGGGTTTGAAATTCTTTTTATTTCTCAATATTTTTATTCCCTGCAAGTAATCTTCTACACTAAATCCCTCTTCTTTTACGCGAAAAAAGAATAGATCTCTTTCAAATAGAAGTGTTTGGATAGCAAAGAAAACTCCCATACTAGTCTTGGTAGGGTTACCCACTGTCTCTGAAAGTTCTAAGAGATTTTGGCAAAAAATGGGAGTGCAGAGTTCACCTTTTTCCGCTTCTCCAAATAAAAACATTCTATGTCGCATCATTAGCTTTTAATTAGGAAAATTATTTAAAGATGTCAAATTAATTATGATTTTATTTTTGTTTTTTTCATCTAATTTATTTGAATTAAAATCATTGAAAAAAATTATTCTTCGTCTCTGTGTACTCTGTGATCTCTGTGGTTCTTTATTGAGATGTTACGTAATTGCGATTTTCTGCTTTTTTTTGCGCAATTCGCTTTACTACTAAATGAACAGCGATATTCTTGTCTTCTATGCAACTTTCTTTTGCAAGTCTCATAACTAGCTTTTTTCCTTCACAAGGTAGAGAGAGGTAAAGCTTTTGGCTTTCAGAATCAATTTGGGAAAAGAGCCATTTTTCTTGCTTAGAAGTGGGAGGTTTACAAGAGGATATCTTTTTTCCTCCAAACAACGTGGTGGACAAAATCACGAAGAGAATAAAGAAAATGGATAGATTCATATTTCGGTAGTCCTTAACATGTAAGGCTAATTCCTGCTCGTGTAAGCGATTCATATGCTTCGTCAAATTCCTCGTCCATAGCTTTTTTCGCTATGAACTCGTCATTTGACTTGCCTTTGAACCGCTCCACTTCGCAATTTATTAGCCTTACATGTTGCGGACTACCATATTTCATCAAATAGAAATTTAGGAAATTTTTATCAAGCCGCATTTTCCCAAGTAAAGCGGGTTTTGAAACAAGTCTAATGAAAAAAATTGATGAATATGTTTCATTAATTTATATCTATACCGAACTTGAAAATCGGTATACTATCCAGAATAATTTTGGAGTCGCACATGCTATTTCTTTTTGTAATTTTGTGGCAATTTCTCCAGCTTTATACTAATCCCTACTGCAATTTGTTTGCAGAACCTGCAGTTAGTCAACGGCAGCTTTCCCAGGAAAAAGAAAGTGGATTAGAAGAATTTTTATCGCAACAATCTTTGGAAAAAATAGATCAACTGGAGGAGGGTGAAAAAAATAGAACAGAGAGCAAAATAACTACAGATCATTCTGATTCAGCACCTTTAGAATATATGGATGTTTCATCCGTTGAAATGGAATGGGTGGATCATGAAGTGGAAAAAAATTCTGAGGATCAAACTCTTTCTTATGATTTTTCTCGCTCAGACAATTGGAATTGCTTTAGTCAGATGGTCAAAGATGAAGAAGTAAATGATGAAGATACGATTTTTCCTTGTCGTGAAATAGATTCCAATAATGCGACTTTTGCCATACCAAATGAATCTGTCGATGAAAATGTAAGCCAACCTGCTCCGGATAAGAAATCTTTGAGCCCAGAGCTGGCGCTTTATTATGAATTGGAAGTTTCTCAAGAGAAGAAAAAATTAATCAACCAGCTGCTCAATACGATGGCTAAGAATAATGTATTTAAGCTTTTATTCGAAAAGAAGAGGCTTAAAGAGATTGGAAAAAAAATTCTCGATGTTCATCCAGTTCGATTTTTGAGTATCATTTTTACAGATAATCGACTAATTGAGTGTCTGGTTAAGATTCGAGAAAATTCTTTTAAGTGGGAAGGATTCACTAAAGGAGATAAGGATATTCCTGGATTATTTATTCGGATGGAGCGAGAAGCAGATCGGGATAATCTCACGCGCTATATTCCGGGATTTTCTGAAGAGGTGCAAGTAGATAACCAAAAGATCATATCCTACATACAAAATCGTAAGTTTGAAGGATTAATAAAATATCTTTTAGAGCAAAAAAGATAATCTCTAAATCCATTTTCTCGCTAAAAAGGAAATTTGTTTCGACAAAAGCGATTTTCAGAAGAAGTCTGTTGACTCAATAATGTTTCCCCAACTAATAGAAGAATAGAAATATAAAATTCTTTTTTAATACCTGTGAGAAAAAACAAACGTAACCATTCTTCACCATCATTTCCCATTAATTATCTTTATTATGGGTTTTTTCTTCTCATTATTACTTTCATCCATATTTATCATGTTTTTCTCATAGAAGGACCTTCGACTGACAAAGGAATTTTTATTTTTTATGCTCTTTTGGAAAGCATAGTTGAAATAGGAATTTTAACCTTTCTAGGAGGACTAATTTATAAACATCTTGGAAAAGGATTTTCCATAGCATTTGCCTCGATTACTTTTCTTCTTTTTTTGGCCCATCTCGTTGATTTCCCTTTGACGCGGCTCATGGATATTTCCATTTGGAGTGCAATCGAATTTGTTGTCCAAGAAACTTGGGAAAACTTTATTGAAATGCTCTATGCGACACACATTTCTTTAGTTTCATGGATAATAGGTGGAATTTGTTCTCTAATCGTAATTGCTTTAGGCTTTATCTTTTATTTTTTTACGGAAAAAGTGGGAAAGAAATATCCCCTTTATCTCTCCCAAACAAATATATTTTTGTTATTGGGACTAATCTCTTTATTTTTTTTCCTAAATGGACAGGTTTTTTCTAAGCGAGATTTAAACAACATCTTTTCCCAGGCTCTTCCTTGGAAAAATAGTTTTATCCCATTAAAACAGGAACTTATCGTCCTTCCACATAAATTAAAGCCATCCATAAAAGAAACGGTTGTCGAGGAAAAGCTTGCTGCTTTTTCCTCTCAAATAAAAGACCTTCCAAATATTTATCTCTTTGTTGTTGAAAGCCTAAGAGAGGATTTTCTCACTGAAGAAATTGCACCGAATCTCGTGAAATTTAAGAAGGAAAATATTTCTGTTGATCTATCCTTATCAAATGCTAATGGCACGCAAGATTCTTGGTTTTCTCTTTTTTACTCACAATGGCCTCTTCATTTTGAACAAATTCATCGCGCAAATTGGAAATCTGGTAGTCCACCTCTGCAAATCTTGAAGAAAATGGGTTATGAGATCGAACTCATTTCTTCAGCAAGGCTCGCATATTATAAGATGGATGAACTGATATTTGGAGAAAAGGAACACTTAGTTAGAAAGTCTCATTTTTTTCCTCATAATGATCATATTCCAGCTTTTGAAAGCGACCAAAAAACGATATCAAAATTGGTTAAAGAAGTGCAAAAAGAGAAAAATCGAAAGGGGAAATGTTTTATTGTATTTTTAGAATCTACTCATTTTGACTATAGCTGGCCTTTGAAAACATTTACCCAATTTAATCCTATCACAAATAAAATTAATTACTTAAAAGCAACTTTCTCAACAACCCATTTAAAAAAGATTCAGAATCGATATCGCAACGCCATTCATTATATCGACTATTTATTTGGCAATTTTCTTCAAACGTTGCAGCAGGCTCCTAATTGGAAAGAATCCATTGTAATATTTACGTCAGATCATGGTGAGGAGTTTTATGAGCAAGGGCATCTTTTTCATGCTTCCAATTTGAGTAGACCTCAAACGCACGTTCCCATTTATTTTAAATTGGGGAATAACACAAAGATTGCTTTAGATAAAAAAAGTGGGGTTTGTTCACACATAGATATTTTCCCCACGATCTTTCATTACTTATTAAAAAGTGAAGATTTAGCGGCAGGGTTATTTATTGGAAAGTCTATTTTTAGCGAAACACCCACCTCTTTCGTCATTTCAGGAAGATATAATGCAAGTAGAAGTCCTTATGAATTTTTTATTCATAATGGAAAGGAAAAGCTGATTCTTTCTTTTAAAAACAAGGGAGATATATTTAATTCAAAAGAATTAAAAATAGTTGGGTTGAAGGGAATAAATGATGAAAATATCCCTTATACGCTAGAATCGGTTTATAAGGATTTTAATTATGCTTTGGACAAGATTTTTTCTCCTTAGCATTTTGAGTCTTATGCCCTTGGGTTTTATGAATCAAACTGAACAAATCGTCTGTCCAGAGTTTTCAGAGATTGCACCAAAGTCTTCTGCTATTTCAGAAGTGAGAGCAAAGACACTAAAAGCATGGGACAAATTCCTCTCCTGGACTTTTTCCATGAAAAATAGGGAGTACACTTTATTTTATCCCACTCAAATGGAGGAGTTTGAAACGGGTGAGAAGAAATTTTCTGAGTTTTCGGAATACTTTGGTTATTTTTCCCAAATCAAGCCCTTAGTTGGCAGCGTAACAAAAGATGAGGAGGATATATTTATCACAAATTGTATTTTGAGGCTCATTCACGATGAGGTCAGCCATGTGCCGCAAAAAATTTTAACCACTGAAGAAATTCTTGCCAAAGTTCTTGCTTACCGCGCTCTTAAAAAGGGAGATGAAGTTGCATTTTCTACGTTGGATCCAGAGGGAAAAAATCGATATGTGACTTATCTAGTCGATGAGATCATCGATCTATGGCGTGGAATGCCGGCTTTCGGACTGGTTGCGAAAGATCAGGGAATCAACCATTCCGTTCTGCTTTTTAGAGGAACAGATCTTTCATTGACCACAGAAAAGGGTTGGGCATCGATTTTAAGCGATTTAGATCTTTCAGGGCCAGGGTTTTCCACATTCAAAAAGGCAGCACCTAAAATAGAAAGTTGGCTGAAAAAAATGAAAGATTCCGGTACTCCTGCCAGAGCACTTGGCATGAGTTTAGGAGGAGTTTTTGCAGCTTATACCACTCTTTTTTTTCCCGATTTACTCATTCATGATCATCGATTCCCCTCCATTGGGTTTAATGCCCCTGGAATATCCAAACATCTTTTAGAAGAGCAGCCTTCGAAAAAAAAAAGCCTTTATTTATCTTTTTCGTGACGCAAGGGGATCTTGTATCTAAAATTGGGTCCTTATTTGGAAAAGCCTGGGAAATGCGCCTAGATCGAACCCTAGGTGTTATTGAAGCCCATACAGCACTCATCTCCTTTCAACCAAGATATAAGCTCATGTTGGTAGATGTGAAGGAAGAAAATCTATCTAGAGAGCGGCAAAAATAAGAATCATATTTTTCACTAATTATTTTTGCTTGTAGTAGATCGCAGATGACCTCAATATATCCTCGATTTCTAACAATCGATTGTATTTTGCAGTGCGATCAGAACGGGAGAGAGAACCTGTTTTGATTTGTCTTGAATTGGTAGCAACGGCAATGTCTGCGATGGTTGCATCTTCTGTCTCCCCGGAACGATGGGAAATGATTGTGGCATATCCATTTTGCTGGGCAAGTTCAATGGCATCTAAGGTTTCTGTCAAAGTGCCAATTTGATTTACTTTGATTAAGATGGCGTTAGCAATTTTGAGTTCGATTCCTTTTTTGAGAAACTTTGTATTTGTGACAAAAATGTCATCACCTACAATTTGGATGTGACCACCTAACTGTGTAGTCATCTGTTTCCATCCATCCCAATCATTTTGATCCAATCCATCTTCAATCGAATCAATGGGATAATTGTCACATAGCGCAGATAAATAATTGATCTGTTCCTCATAAGTTCTGGAGATGAAGCTTTCGCCAGCTTTTTGTTTCTTCTTTTCCACATATTTTTTGCTGGATTTATCGTAAAATTCTGAGGCGGCGCAATCCAAAGCAATTGTCACTCCGGTTTTCAATTTAAACCCGGATTTTTCGACTGCTTTTAAAATAAAATCTAGAGCCGCTTCATTGGAAGATAATTTGGGTGCAAATCCTCCTTCATCTCCAACAGATGTCGCATATCCTTGTTCCTGAAGAAGCAGTTTTAAAGTATGAAAAATTTCCGCACCCCAACGAACTGCTTCGCTAAAGGTGGGTGCACCAACAGGACGGATCATGAATTCTTGAAAATCGAGTGAGTTATCCGCATGGGCACCTCCATTGATGATATTCATCATTGGGCAAGGGAGTACGTGGGCATGGAGCCCTCCAATGTAGCGAAAAAGAGGCATATTCACCTCTTTTGCTGCTGCTTTTGCTGCCGCAAGAGAGATTCCCAAAATGGAGTTGGCTCCAAATTTAGATTTGTTTGCTGTTCCATCGGCTTCGATCATTGCTTGATCAATGAGGATTTGATTAAATACATTTTTGCCAATTAGGAGTGCGCTCAGAGGCCCCATCACATTTGCAACAGCCTTTTTCACCCCTTTTCCGAAGTATCGATTTTTGTCTTTGTCGCGAAGTTCTACTGCTTCATTATCTCCGGTCGAAGCGCCAGATGGTACAGAAGCAGTGCCTCTAGATCCTGATTCTGTAACGACCGTTACTTGCAGAGTCGGATTTCCTCTAGAATCTAAAATTTCCAATGCGTCTATGTGTTTGATATTAGACACAAAACTCCCTTTTCTTGCTAAAAAGCTTCTTTTTCCATCAACTCAGCCATTAAAGCGCAGTAGGAATCAAAACGCAAGAGAGAAATGAGGTTTTTCTCTACTGCTTTTTTCACTGCACATTCCGGCTCTTTCATATGACTACAATCGGGAAATTTGCATTTTTTTGCAAAATTTGCAATTTCAGAAAAATAGCTTTGGATTTCACTCAAGCTTAAATCCCAAATTCCAAAGCTGCGAATCCCAGGGGTATCGATGCACATGCCTCCCCCTTCTACCGGCAATAATTGGGCATTAGAGGTAGTGTGAGTGCCTTTTCTTGTTTTTTCAATAATTTTTCCAATCAGTAAATTGGCCTGAGTTGTTGCATTGATCAAAGAAGATTTTCCTGTTCCAGATTGACCAGCGAATACAGAAGTTTTTCCTTTCATCGCTTCTTTAAGCTCATCGATACCCTCTTTTGTTTCTGTGCTCACTAAAAAAAGAGGGATGTGCAGATTTTGATAGGTTTTTACAACTTCCTGCAAGAGCATTTGCTCCTGGTTGATTTTTTCTTTTTCCATTCCCTTAGGAGGGATTTTTAAAAGATCGGTTTTATTGATCACAATTAAGGGATTCATCTTCCCTTTTTTTGCAGCGATGATGTACCTGTCAATTAGGTGGGGTTTGAGAGGAGGAAGAACGACGGATGCAGTAATAAAAACTTGATCAATATTTGCCGCAATCAACTGCTGCTTCATTCGCAATAAATGGTCAGCTCGAGATAAGATAGATTTTCTTTCCTTGATCAAAGTAATTACCCCTTCTTGTCCATTTTTGGGAATGAATTCGACAAAATCATTTACCGTAATGAGACTTTTAACTTTTTTTACCTCCTTTTTTAAACCACCTTTTATGGTGCATTTAAAGACTTTCCCTTCAGATTCCACCAAGATCGCTTCAGGAATCATGGTAAGAACACGACCTTCTTTTACAAGGTGTTGTTCTCTTGTTTTATAAGCTAGAGGTTTTACTTTGTTTTGATCTGTTTTTTTGTATTTTGACCGATCTTTTCTAGAGAGAATTTTTCTCTCTTTTCGAAATCTTTTTCGATCTTGGTAAAAAAATTCTTCCTCAAATTGATCATGATTTGCCATGAATCCTCGATTTAATGTAATGCATTAAAATTGCAGCTGCAGTTGCTACATTTAAAGATTCGGCCCTTCCTTGCATAGGAATTGCAATTTTTGGAAATTCTTTTTTATGAAATTGGGTTACTCCTCGTGCTTCATTTCCTAAGATCAAGATAAGAGGGAATTTAAAAGAGATATTTTCAATCAAGTCGCCTGAGGAGTCGGCAATGTAACCGTGAAGATTATTTTTTTCGACTAATTGGTAAAAATCCAATTCATTTCCTCTAGAAAAAGGAAGAATAAGAGAAGCTCCTTTGGCGGCGCGAAGAGCTTTGTCGTTGAAAGGATCTACTGAATCTTCGCTAAGGAAAATTCCATCCCATCCCAAAGCTAAAGCAGATCTAAACATGGTTCCCATATTTCCTGGATCGCTAATGTTATCAAGACCAAGGAGTAGTTTTTTATGATTCAAATTTGCCTTGGTAGGAAAAGAGACCTCAGCAGCAAGGGTTTCAACAGATTGCATTCCACTGATTTTTTTTAACATTTCCTCTGTAATGAGATAAGCTTTTTCAAAATTAAGATGACTAGGGATGGGGCTTCCCATGGTAATTAAAAGAGTTTTAATTGGTTTTTTTACTTCGAGGATCATTTTATCTCCGAGAAGTAAAAGACCTTCTTTTTCCTCACGATATTTTCGATTTGTTCGCAAATTGACGAGATGTTTTACGATTGGGTGTTGTAAACTGCTAATTTCTTTTGCTACCATGCGGAAATAATATCTCATAATATAACATCAGTGGCAAGGTTGAACCTATCCGCAAATTCTAGAAGTTTGATTTTTGTAAGATTTTTTCATCAGATTTTCATGCCACTTCGAAGGACATACTTATATAAGTAGGACAAGAAATGGCATGAAAATATGACGAAAAAGATACGAAAAGCAAGTTTTAGAATTTGCGGATAGGTTCATGGAAAGAAAAAGAATTGCCCTTCGACATCTGGTCGGCTCGCTAGGACTTCGAGTCGCGCTTATCTGTGTTGCATTTATCATTGTCCCTTTAGTGGTTCATAGCATCGTTTTGTGGCATCGAGATTATCAAACAAGAATGCGTGCACTTTTTTTTGAACTTTCCTCTTTTGCTAAAGCACATGCGCACCTGATCAATCAATGGATTGAACTCAGATCTCTCGATGCAAATTTGATTGAAAATGGAGCCGTCTCTTTTGAGGTTCTTGCTCAGAAGTTAAAATTAAGCGGTCTTTTTTCCTTTTCTTTGGAAGAGGGCAAATGGATTTGTAAAAATGGCAGCGAACCATCGTTAATAGGAAAAACTTTTTTTTCTGAAGAGCTTTCTTTAGCTTCCGAAAGAGGCACGCTCGTTTTTATTTCTCGTGAACTCTCTTTTATCTCAACTGAGCTTGTTCTTTTAAAAACAGATAAAACGAAAAAAAAATGTCTAGCTTTTATCACTGCTGGGCAAAGTTGGTTAGAAAATATTGCAGCTTTCGGCGATGTTTTAGGCGATTTTAACCTTTCTTTGGTCGATCCATCTGGCCAAATTGTGCTTACCACCAAGCCACAATTTGAAAGAGAAAAAATGGAGATTTTTCATGCTAATGAGTTAAACAAGTGGATGTTTTCCCTTTCAATTTGGGATGTTTTTACAAATCGAGAAAGTCGGTTAGCCATTGAAATTCCCATTGAAGACGCTTCATTTTCTCTTTTGGCAAATCTTTCTCATTTGGGAATCGATCTTTTTGCGGTAAACCACTTTCTTTATCCCATTTCCAGTCTATTTATCATTCTACTTTTCATAGGAGGTGGAACTGCTTGCATCATGACCATAAAAATGGGCAGACCCTTGAAACAACTATTTTCTGTTATGGAGAAAGTACAACATGGAGATTTGAATGCGAGGTATGAAAAGGAAAAGATGGGATTTGAGATCAATGTTTTAGGAAGGGGATTTAATCAGATGATTGAAGACCTCTTAACGCAAATGGAAACAGCAAAAAGTGAAAAAATTTCAAGAGAACTTTTAGAAAATGAATTAAAAATTGGCCATGAAATTCAAAAAACTCTTTTTCCCAAAGAAATTCCTCAAATTCCTGGAATAGATATTGGAACAAAATTCATTCCGGCAAAAACAGTTGCAGGAGATTTTTATGATCTGTTTGCGCCAGATGACAATACTCTTCTTTTTTCTATTGCAGATGGATCGGGAAAGGGAATCGGTGCATCTCTTTTTTCTCTTTCGGTGAGAAGCACGCTCAGAAGTTTAGCCAAGGAAAAACATAGTTTGGACAGAATTCTTTTAGAGACAAATAATTTATTGTACCTCGATACGGTCGGTTCACATAATTTTGTAACAGCCTGGGTAGGGCTTTTTGATCGAAGACAAAAAAAACTCTATTATCATAATTCAGGACATTTGCCGGCAATTTTGCGTAGGTCAGATGGAACGATGCACCAGTTAAGAGGAGATGGTATTGCATTGGGAGTAATGGAACTCGACCATCTTTCCATTCAAGAAATGACACTTCGAAAAGGAGATTTTCTCATTCTTTATACGGATGGAATTATTGAAGCTAGAAATCGAGAAAAAGAGACCTTTGGCATAGATCGATTGAAAGAATTGATCAAACACGCACAAAGTAAAAAATCACAAGACCTTGTGAATATAATCATCCACGAGGTGCAAAATTTTTCTTCTGGACTAGACCAAGAAGATGACATCACACTTCTCATCATTAATCTAAATCTATGATTCTTATTCCAATCCTATTTTCTCTCTGTGTCCTCTGTGATCTCTGTAGTAATAATCTTTTTACTTATCCGGATTTAAACCACAGAGCTCACGAAGAACACAAAGGAGAAGAAAATAAAAATGCCCGTCTTTTAAGACGGGCACCATTAACAAACCCTAGGACGAAAAAAGAGCAACAAATCTACGTTTGTTGCTCCATTAGGAAGAAAACAATTAGAAATCAAATCTTACTTTAACTGTTAAACCTTGCATTACAAGATCGCCCCAGTCACTTTCAGTAGTTAGTCTAAAGAACTGATTTTGTCCTCCCCACCATTGTTCTTCCCAGCCAGCTTCAATGCCGAAATGGTAGTTATCATCGGAGAACCATGTTTCCCAACGAAGACCGATAATCCATTCAATAATTGGCTTAATGGTATGGAATTCATAGTCAACGTTAAAGAGACTAGTAAATAGACCTGTTACTATGTTTTGGTCTACGTCATGTCTTCTTGGTTTAAACTGCTCCCATAGTCCTGTAAAGGCAATCTCTCCAAAAAGGCTAAAGCTTTTTGTGAAGTGCCAAGCAGTATCAAGACCCGCACGAATACCAATACCCCAGTAAGGCATTCTCCAGCGAGATGTTTTTACATGCGCATCAGCGCCCGTTAGCCCATTAAATGTTGTATTGAATCTTTGTCTACCCCATGTACCTTTGAAACCAAAGTGAGGTCTCAACATGAGATATCTGCTGATATAATAATTGCGTCCAAGTTCCCAGTCGAGAACATTGAGATTAAAACGCCATCTTGCTGAGGCTCTAGTAACTGGACTTATGCTAAAAGGATCATCATTGACCGCTATTAGAGTATCTAACAAAAGTTTTGTTCCAGAAGGAGTTGTAGAATCACTGATTCTTCTCCATCTGTTCCATGTATATTCAATCTTGGAATCCCAGCCATCATGTTCAAAGTTCATTCCAAGAGCTACCTTGAAACCTGGACGGAATTTCCAATCGGGATGGTGTACACCACCTCTAGCGGTTGCAGAACTTGCACCGTTATTAACTTGGCCCGTAGAAACTACATAACCAAGATTATCTTCTCTTGCTGTCCAGTAGATAAAATCTGCTGTGACATAAAGATCTACTCCATTATTTACGCAAGGACCTGCGTTTGGAGTAATTTCGCGACGTGGACCTCTCGTAATATCGAGCTGTGCACATCGACTTGGGCATTCAGGTTTTGGAGGAGGACAGTCCTTCATCTTTTTTTTAGGCTCAGGACAATCGTAATCGGCAAACAAACTTGTTGCACTTCCAAGCACCAGAATTGAACTAGAAATTAAGAATTTAGATGTTTTCTTCATTGCTTTCTCCATAAATAAGGTTGGACAAAAACGTTAATTCACAGGATAAGAAACTTTATTTTATTCTTGCAAGCTTTTTTTATTTTTTTTTCACTTTAAAAGTTTTTATAGACTGAAAATTTTTCAGAAAAGACAATGATGTTTTCTTCTATTTTTTATGAAATTTAATAGAGCAAACCTGATTTCTCTCTTTCTTTTTTTTGTGATTTTTTTCGGATTCTTTTTTTTTAAAAAAAATTCCGGGTTCGATCTCAAAAAAATCTCTTCAAACCTTAAATTTTGCAATTCTTGGGAAGTTTTGCCGCTAATGGATGAAGAAAAAAGCTTGTTAAATGAGATCTTTTCTCAGGGTTTTTCACATTTGGCGTCAGGTAGTCAATGCTATGTATTTATCTCTGAAGACAAGAAATCTGTTCTTAAATTTTTTCGCATGAAACATTTTCTTCCCAAGAGCTGGTTGAAGTTTTTTCCTTTGCCAGGCTTAGAAATGTATCGCTTCAACAAAATAGATCGAAGAAAACAGAGACAAATTGACCTTTTTTCAAGTTATAAAATGGCTTTTGATACATTGAGAAGAGAAACAGGACTTATCTATATTCATTTAAATAAGACAAATGAATGGAATAGAAAAATTACATTAATTGATAAGAAAAAGAAAAAGCATCTTCTTGACGTAGATCAATATGAGTTTGTTGTGCAAAAAAAATGTGAGCTTTTTTTAAATAGGCTTAAAAGAGCTCTTGAAAATAAGAATGAAGAATTGGCCACTAAAACGATTCGCTCTTTACTCGAACAGATCATTGAAAAGTGTAAAAAGGGGTTTGCCGATAAAGATCATGGAATCAACCACAACTATGGATTTATCGGAGAAGAAATTGTTCATTTAGATGTAGGGAGAATGTTTTTTGATGAAGAGGTAAAAAAACCATCTTATTATCAAAAAGAGATATCCAGAGTTGGCAAAAAGTTGAGGAATTGGATAGCAAAAGAATACCCTGAATTCATGCCAAAATTTGAAAAAGAAATCACACTATTTTGTTTTCAATGAACCATTTAAGTAGGCCAAGAAATGGCATGAAAATATGACGAAAAAGATACGAAAAGCAAGTTTTAGAATTTGCGGATAGGTTTATTCTCATAAATCATTGTAAGAATCCCTCCTACGGAAATGAGAATGATGCCAAGGATCGAGAAAAGATCGGGAAATTGGTTCCAAATGATCCATTCTATGATAGCTGCATATACAACTGATATGTAGTTGAAAGGACTTAAAGCAGAGGGCTTCCCAAATTGGAGGGCTTGTAGAAATGCTAGTTGTCCAATCACAGACAGCACACCTATTAAAATTAAAAGAGGCAATATTGTTAAGGGAATGTTCCATGTGTAAATGGCAAAGGGGAAGCTGATGAGCGTTCCTGCTAGAAAATAGTAAAATAGAATCGTGTATTTGGGTTCTGTTTTAATCAATCTTCTCTGCGCAATCATAGAGATGGAAAAAGAAATTGCAGATCCAAGGGCAAAAAGAACCCCAGTATTCATGAAATCAATATCCGGTTTTAAAATCAGCCCAATTCCGATAAATCCTATGATAATTCCAAGCCAAAGTTTGTAGCCGACTGCAATGCGCCGCCAAATCCAGATGATCAAAGGGATGAAAATCGGGGCGCTATTGCTGAGCAAAAGTGTGTTGACTAGTGATGTTCTTTGTACTGCAAGAAAGATGAATGTGAAGTTTAAATAACCGGCTACCGTCCTTAGAATGAGAAGATGGTATTTTGGAGTGTGAAAACTTGTTTTTCCTTTTTCGATCATCCAGGGAAGAATGAAAAGCAAACTGATTCCATTTTGAAAGAGAAGTACAATTGGAATGGAAGTCAAAGGACTTACATATCGAGAAATTGCAATCATTACAGTGAAGAAAACCCAGGCAAAGATAATGAGAAGAACTCCATTGATAAAAGGAGGGGATTCAGCTTCGTTCATCTTGCCATAGTGGAGTTTTTTTTAATTTTTCAATGATCTTTTTTCTATCTTCTAACTGTTCATTCACAGAGATTCTCTCCGCTTCTTTGAGCAATTTTCCCAGATTTTTTCCGGGTTTAATCCCCTCTTCCATCAAATGGTCTGCTTTAACAATGGGATTAGCTGATTGAATTCGTAAAATTGGCTCTTTCAACAACTCTCTTTGTCTTGTATGATGATCGATAAATTCTCTTCTTTCCTCAGCTTCTTTTCTTGCCGCATGCACTTGCAGACAGAGATCGGAGTAGTGATTTGCATAAAAATGGGCCCACTCCACCTTTTCTAATTTATCCAGCCAGGATTTAGGCATGTTGAGAAGATTTTGCGAGTGGTAATAAAACTGAGCAAATGCTTTTTCTTTTTTGGATAGCTTGAGATAGTCGCAGAGCTGAATAATTTGTTCGAAGGAATGGTCGGGAAATAACTCTAAAACTTCTACAAAAGTAGGGGTATTTTTTGGAAATTGTCTCATAAAACGTACCCTCTTTTCAACTTCTTCTAAAGAGACATTAGCAAGCTCTGGAAAAATTGTAGACAAAAGTTGCAGCTTATGGAGAGTGGCTAAACCTCTATCAAAATGTGCAAATTGAGACATTTTTTTAAACTCTTGCCAAACCCTTTCCATGGCTACAGAAGGAAAAAGCTCTTTCGCATGGATAAGAATTGCTTGCAAAGTTTCACTTTCAATAGGGAAATTAAATCTGGTTGAGTAGCGCACTGCCCGCATCATGCGAAGCCTATCTTCACCAAACCTTTCATGCGGATTTCCAATTGCTCGGATGATCTTTTTTTTGATATCCGCTTCTCCTCCAACGTAATCATATAATTTCTCATTGAGCGGATCATAAAACATTCCATTTATCGTAAAATCGCGCCGAAGGGCATCTTCTTCAGGAGTAGCAGGTTCGATTCCGGTAGGTCTTCTTCCATCTACATAGCCTCTATCCTTTCTAAATGTTGCTACTTCAAATTGATGGCCATTCTGCACAACAATGACGATGCCAAAAGAAACGCCGACAGGAATTGTTTTTGGAAAGAGTTTTTGTACTTCATCTGTAGATGCACTTGTTGCAATATCGATATCATCGGATGGATGTTGCATGAGAAAATCTCTTACCCAGCCTCCTGCAAAGTAGACAATGTGTCCTGCTCGTGCAAGTGTTTTTACAATCTTTATTGCAAATAGTTTTGTAGGCATAAGAATATATTTTCTGTAAAGAATATTTCTTTTCTAGAACTTTTGCATCGATTCATTTTAAACTTACACTTTCATACTTCATACTTTAAAAATATGGCAAAGATACAAATTTTATCTGAAGAAACAATCAATCAAATCGCTGCAGGCGAAGTCATTGAAAATCCGGCTTCTGTCGTAAAAGAACTTGTCGAGAATGCACTTGATGCGCACGCAAGAAAAATTCGAGTTGAAATTCGAGGAGGAGGGTTTCAATTGATTAAGATTTCTGACGATGGCACTGGAATGGATAAGGAAGATGCTCTGCTGTCAATACAAAGACACGCCACCTCAAAAATTGCCCATGCAAAAGAGTTATTTCAATTAAAAACAATGGGATTTCGAGGAGAAGCTCTTTCTTCGATTTGTGCAATTTCTCATTTTTCCATAACCACTGCAACGGAAGGAGTAGCTGGAGTGAAAATCGATGTGGAAGGAGGAAAGATTATGAGTCAAAAAACTTTTGCCCGTTCAAAAGGAACAACAATAGAAGTAAAATCTCTTTTTTACAATGTGCCTGCGAGAAAAAAATTTCAAAAAAAAGCAGTTGCCTCTTCTGCAGAGATATTTCGCATGATGCTGTTTTTGAGTTTGAGTAATCCGAATATTGCCATTTCCCTTGTTTCAAATGGAAAAACAGCTTTGAATACAGACGAAAATCAGGAAGATCTTCCACAAGCTTTTAATAAGAGAATTCATGGGCTATTTGATGGCCAGCTCCTTGAAAAGTTTTACCCAATCCATGAAGAAAAAGAATCTTTAAAGATATTTGGTTTGATCAGCAGTCCAGAAAATGGTAGAAAAAATCGAACGGGTCAATATCTCTTTATCAATCAGAGATCTGTTATCTGCCCATTCATCAGTTCATCGATAAAAGAAGCGTACGGCACACGGCTTTCCATACAAATTTTTCCGCAATTTTTTCTTCATTTGCATCTTCCTCCTTATTTAGTGGATCCAAATGTCCATCCTCAAAAAAAAGAGGTGAGGCTTCGCGAAGAATCTTTGATAAAAAATTTTATCTTTGAGGCAATATCTAAAGTTTTTGATATTCCTAATCAAAAAAAAGATTTTTCTTTTTCTCATTCTTTTTCAGAAGGAATTGACTTTTCCTCTCCTCTCTCATTGAAATTTAAGGAAGAATCTCTTCTTTCGGATTCCTCTCATTTGACTCTTAAATTAGAACCTTCTCTCCAAATCATTGGGATGTATAAGGAGTTTCTTTTTTTAGAAGAGGAAAATGAACTCATGATTGTCAATGTAGAAAGAGCTTTTTCAGAACTTCTCTTTTATCGATTGATCCAAAAAGAAGGAGCAGCTCAAATAGAAAAACAAGGTCTCATGATTCCTTTTGTTCTTCAACTTACTCCTATTCAATCGGCCATGATGCTCACTCATTTGCCCGCAATTGAGTCCATTGGTTTTTCCATTCGACCGATTGGAAAGGATGCATTTATCATTGATGCAATCCCTCCTTTTTTAAGCGAGGATAAAGGAAGGGAGTCTTTAATCGAAATGACACAGGAGCTGCAAGCTTTTATTGGCAAAAATTTATTGGAAACGGAAAGAAGAAAACAGTTAGCCATGATCTCAATTCGGTTTTCTAAAATAAAAAGAAATTTTTCTTTAGAAGAAGCAAAAAAAATATGGAACGAAGTAGTATCACTAAAGATCCCTTATGTAGGCCAGCTAGGCAGGCCTTTTATAACGCGCATGACAGCGGATGAAATTGAAGAGCTATTCCATGAATCTATCCAAGCGAATAGAAGAGATTAAAAAGCGGCTGCAACTAGAAGATTTCGATGGTTATTTAACGGAAGATTCCGTTGAACTTTTTTATTTAACAGGACTCATTGTCTCTACAGGATGTTTCATTATCCTTAAAAATAAAGAAATCCTTTTCCTAGATGGTCGCTACATTGCTGCTGCTAAAGAAAAGACCTCTCATCCAATCCTTTCTTTAACAGATGAAAATAAACATGCCTTTCTTGCTCAAAATAAAGTGGAGAAAATTGTTTTTAATGGAACTCGAATGAACCATGAGCGCTATCTATCTATGGGAAAAATGGTAAAACCCATAGGAACAAAGCTTTTTTCCCAACCTAGAATTTTGCAATCTTTGCGATCGATTAAAGATGATTTTGAGATCAAATCTCTGCAAAAAAGCGCAGGAGTTTTACAAAAAGCATATCGCTATACCACTAAATTTTTTCGATCTGGAATAACTGAAAGAGAACTCGCTTGGAAATTTGAAGTTTTTGCAAGACAAAATGGCGCAGAAAAACTCTCCTTTGAACCGATCATAGCTTTTGGGAAAAATTCAGCTTATCCACACCACCGCTCATCATCTTCTAAATTAAAGAAAGGAGATCTCATTTTGATAGATCTGGGAGTGGTAGTAGACCACTATTGCTCGGATATGACTCGAATCCATTTTTATGGAAGCAAGGATCCAGTGTTGTGGAAAATGTACCAAACTGTCCGCTCAGCACAAAAGGCGGCACTGAAGCTATGCCGTCCCGGAACTTCTCTTGAAGAGCTAGATTTAGCTGCTAGAAGAGAAATGGCGAAAGAGGGGATGGAAGAGCTATTTTCTCATAGTTTGGGACATGGAGTAGGTATTGAGATTCATGAGTTTCCAAGGATTAGCAAAGATGGTGTAGATAAAGAGGTAATTTTAGAAAGAGGAATGGTGATTACAATTGAACCAGGCCTTTATTTGCCTGGAAAAGGGGGAGTGCGCTATGAAGATACTATTGTGATTACTAAGGATGGATATAAAAATTTTTATCCACCATCAATTCAAACTTGATTACAATGAAACTGCGCACCAGATTATTTCTTTCTGTTGGTTTGGTTTTTTGTATCGTTTTCATTTTATCTTTGATTTTTGAAATCTATCTGACAGATAAGAAAATCGATACAGCCGAAAAAAAATTGCGCGAAGAACTCATCGAGAAAAAAGGTCAAGGGTCTCTAACTCTAGATGAGCAACTCAATTTTAATAAAAAAGCAACTGAAGATCTTGTTCATGCCTTATCATTGAATTTGCGCGTTGCAGCGATCATCTCTTTGATCTTGGTATTGTACATTCTAAATTTTCTTGCAAAAAAAATTACAAAGCCAATTTCTCTTTTAGCTAAAGCAACGAATAATGTTGCTGCAGGTCGCTTACAAGACATTGAGCTTCCTCAACTTGCAAAAGATCATAATGATGAAATCGCCATGTTGTGCAATTCTTTTGAACAAATGGTCAAAGGTCTGCAAGAAAAAGAAAAAGTCAAAGGGGTATTAAATAAACTTGTTTCTCCTGAAATTGCATCAGAAGTGTTGAAGGGAAAAATTCATTTAGGGGGAGAGGAAAAAAAGGTAACCATTCTTTTTGCTGACATTCGAGATTTTACCCATCTTTCCTCTACCATGCAGCCTCATGAAGTAGTTGAAATGTTGAATACCTGCATGACAAAAGTTTCCCATGTCATTGATGAATTTGGGGGAGTGATCGATAAATATGTAGGTGATGAGGTGATGGCTCTCTACGGAGTACCCATCGATAAGGAAGACAGTGCACTGAAAGCTATTTTCACTGGTTTGAAAATGGTAGATGTACTTAAAAAGTGGAATGAAGAGAGGCAAAAAAAAGGGTTGCCGAAAATAGAGATGGGAATCGGCATCCATACAGGGATTGTAGTTGTGGGAAATATGGGTGCTGAAAATCGATTGAATTATACAGTTATCGGCAGCAATGTCAATTTGGCGGCGCGTCTTTGTGGTAAAGCTTCTAAAATGCAAATTCTCATTTCAAAAGAAACCTTGGATGAGTCTCAGGCAAAAGAACAATTAATAGTAGAGCCTCTTTCTCCTATGAGTTTAAAGGGATTTGATGAAAAAATAGAAGTGTATGCGATAAGAGGAAGAAAATGAGTTTTCGCAAAAAGATTATTTTAAGCCAATTGATTTTATTCATTGTCTTTATTGCAGCTCTCTTTCCTTTTATCAATCGTGCTGTAGTGCGGCTTGTGAGAGAATCCCTTGAAGAAAGTACAAATGATCTCATCGATCTCATCGATGATGCCAATTCAGAAAATGAGCTGGTAGAACGGTTAAAAAACCAAGAATTTTTTGTTTTCTTTCATATCACCCTAATCGATGAAAAAAAACAGATTATCTATGACTCTTATGGAGAGAGGTTTCTTCACTTTCTTGAAGCAGAACCCCACCCTGAGCTGGAAGAGGCAGAAAAAGATGAAATTGGATATGCGGTCATTGACTCCAAAGTTTTTTCCGGAAGGTTTGCCTATATCGCGCAAAAATTTTCATTTCAGGGAAAGACCTATTATCTTTTAACTGCTTTCCCCTTTGGTCAAATCCAAGACATAACAAAAAATTTTGAAATTGGATTTCTCATTTTTTCTTTTGTGATGCTCTTATTTTTTACCGGTCTTACTTGGCTCATTTTCAATCGGCTAAGCCAACCGATTCGCGAAATCATTAATACCATTAAACCTTATCAAATGGGAAAAGTAGAAGAGATTCCCAAGATTGTCCTAAAAAGAAAAACAAGTGAGGAAGATGAGTTTAAACAGCTTGCGAGTACATTGAACTCTTTATCGGAAAAGGTTCAATCTCAAATTCGAAGAGAAAAAGATTTTGTCGCAAATGCTTCTCATGAACTTCGCACTCCGATTACCGTAATCAGAGGATTTGTTGAAACTCTTAGCGATCTTCCCAAAATCTCTAAAGAGACACTTGCAGAGGTTACAGAAAAAATTTTGCGAAACTGTGAAAGGATGGAAAATCTTGTTAAAAGTCTTTTGACATTGGCAGATCTAGAGAATATTCCTGAAAGCCGATTTACAGCTTGTGATTTGGTGGTTTTAGTCGAAAATTGCAAACACATTTTGCTCTCTGTCTATTCCAATGCATCGATAAAAATTCAAAAAGATCAAGATCAGATGATCATTTCCGCCGATGCAGATATTTTAGAACTTGCCATCCTCAACTTGCTCGACAATGCAGCTAAATATTCTAAACCTCCTGCAAAAATTATCATAAAGTTAGAAGATATGGGTGAAAGTGTAAAACTGATGATCAGTGATCAAGGGATTGGCATTCCTCTTGAAGATTTGGATCGTATCTTTGAGAGGTTTTATACAGTCGATAAGGCCCGTTCAAGAAAATTTGGTGGTGCAGGTTTAGGTCTTTCCATTGTAAAGACCATTATCGACAAACATAGAGGAAAAATTCAGGTAGCATCCAAAGTAGGTGAGGGAACAATCTTTACGATTCTCTTGCCAAAACATCGTTAGCTTTGAAGATAGGATTTGTAGCACGGTTTTTATTTAAAGAGGGGGGAAGAATTTTCTTTTGGTTCGCAATCCGGTTTTTGGATGGACATCGACCAATTGAGGATTTTTTTCAGGTTTCTTGCTGAAATAGGTAATCGATTCGACGTCGGAAAAGGAAATGCGCCGCTCTTTTAAGAGAATTGATTCTAATTCTCCTTTTGTAATGGGCCTGTGTGAGTGATTTAACTCCCATTTTTCTCGTTCTTTTTTCTCTATTTCTTCAGTTAGATTTTTTCCTAAAAAAGCTTGCAAAATTGGTTTGGATGTATAGAACAGATGAATAGATTTAATATTTTTCCTTTGATCGATCGCAAAAAAATCAGAAAGAGGGGGAACTCCTTTTTTTCCAATAACATAGGAATTTGTTCCCTTAAAAAATGGGTAAAGCCACTTCATATTATCTGGGATTTTTTGCACAAATTCATCTATCGATTGAATCGTTGCATCTCCTTTTCCCACCTCAACCATCCAGCTCAAGATTTTTTCATTCATCCCCTCTCTGTAAATAGGAGTTTTTTCATAAAGAATGCGGATCCCTTCGAGAGCAATGCGAAAAATCATCTCTTTTTTTTCATAAGTATCTCTGAAAAGAGGTGCAATATTTAGTTTGGAAAGTGGATGGGGATTTTCATTTTCACGATGGCTGAGATATGCTCCAGCTTTTGATTTAGATTTACTTTTTTTAGCAGAGGATTTTTCTGTTTTTTCATTTTTCATTCCGGCAAATTTTTTTTTGCTAATTTTGGAGTCGATATCGATATAAGTCGAGACCTTTCCTAAAAAGCTTCTCTCTTCTGAAATCGTTTCAACCAAGTTATTAAAGCAGCGGTAGCTCAAGAGAGATAAAATCAAGAGAAATGCTGAGACAAATGGAAGAAGGTTCATAATTTGTATACAATTTGGGAAGGGTGATTTTTAATGATAAAGGAGTATTCCACTTTTTCGGTTTTTTCTAAAAATTTTTTTTCAGTGAGAATGATTTTAAACATCACTGGAAAAGAGCGATTTTTTTTATTCCAAGATTCGCACCATTTTTTTTCTTCTGGATCTAAGAATTGGAATTCTATTTTTTCGATATTTTCAAATAAAAATTCCTCTCTTGTATGGCTTTTGGCAGTTGAAGTTAAACAAAGTTGTTTGCGCGCGTCAAGAAAAAGGGTTGCGTCAACTGCTTTAGCAAAATCAGGATTGCGGTCGAGAGGGTTGTAATATTGAAAAGTTAAAATAGGGCCTTGAGAAGAAGAATCTGTGTAAAAATTTGTTGTTTTTTTTTCATTTTCCAATGAAATCCCATCTAGGATTAGCTGATCAAAAATTTGCGAGAGTTTTAAAAAAGCAACCGATCTTTGGTTGATTATTTTGTGAGCTACTTCTAATTCTCTTTGCTGAGAAGAGAGGTTGTGAAAACTAGAGAAAAGGATAGAGATGATGATCGTACCAAGCGAAAGGGCAATCATCACTTCTATCAAAGTAAGAGACTGTCTTAAAACTAGGCCTTCAATCTTTGAAAGATTTTTTTTCATACTTTTTTGAGAAAAAATTCAAAATTTTTTGATAAAGCTTTCTTTTTTCCTTCAAGGTATTTGATTTGTACCTTAACCAAAAAATATTCAATGTCCTGAACTTTTTTACTTTTACTTTTTTGAAAAACCAGTTCCTTTCTATAGATCTTTTTTTTCCATTTTGGATGCAAATGGATTTCTACCTTATCGCTAGATAGAACCGCGGATTTTGTCAGATGGTTGAAGGGAATTGAATTGCAGTAAAAAAGCTCTTTTGCGTGAACATAAGCCTGGACAAGATCCCTTTCCAGTTCCATTTTGTAAAGATATTCTACCTCTTTCCTAAGGTTAGAAAAGGGAAGAAAGATAAGAAAATAGCTGCATGCTGTAAAAAGAGAAAGGCAAATTAGAAGTTCGATCAGAAGGTAAGACCTTTCATAACCTGAGTTTTTGGGTTTTTTCATAGAGCCTTGCCGCATTTTGCGGCCAATTTCTTTGGATCTCTCCTCATCCATAAGCTCCTTCGACTATTGGATTCGTCTAGATCCAAAGAAATTGTCTCACAATCTGCACCAATTCTCCATGAAAAACCCCAAAAACTCAGGTTCATAAAATTTTTATTGGGCAAAAGTCGATAAAGTCGCAAGAGGTTAGGAAGTAGGAGACGCCTCTTGCTTTTCCAAAAGAAAGAGAGCGCGGTTTTACATTATGAAGGTGGCCAAAGACGCAAATATCAACTCCATATTCTTCTAAAATAGCAGATGCTCTGGAAGGGGTAAGCTCAGGACCGATTGGGGGATAGTGGGTCAGAGCGACTTTTTTCTTAGCTTTTGGGTTGAGCTTGCTCAGGCTTAATTTTAACCTTTCCAGCTCTCTATTAAAAACTGTTTTGTTGAGATTTCTCGCCGTTTCAGCGTCATATTCTGTTTTTTTTTGCTGCGGCCGAGCAACATATTCAATGAACGGTTCAAAAGAGTACTCCTCACTATCCCACAGCCTCGACCCTCCAAAGCTATACTCATGCCAATGAAAAGCAGTGTTATAGATGAATTTGATGGAAGAGGGAAACCTCTCTTTCAATTTTTTGGAAGAGGGCCACCAAAAATCGTGATTCCCCTTTATCATCAATTTTGTTCCTGGCAAAGAATGAATCCAATGTAAGTCTTGAGCAGCCTCTTCTAAACTAGATGCCCAGGAAATGTCTCCAGGAATGAGAATGAGATCGTCAGGAGAAATGCGCTCTTTCCAAAATTGTTCTACTTTTTTGGTATAATTTCTCCATTTTTCTCCAAAGATTTCCATGCTTTTACTTGGAGTGCTAAAAGAAAGATGGAGATCTGCAATGGCCCAGACAGACATAAAAACCTGAGTTTTGGGTTTCTTTCCTCTGAATCAATAGAGATTTTCAATGAGCTTTTTCATTTTTATCCGAAGATAATAGCCGAAGGCGCTATTTTCGAGGAAAAAAATGAGAAAGACCTTGAAAAGATCGTTGATTCTGAGCGAATTAAACCCAAAACTCAGGTTAAAATGAATAATAGCCTTCTTTTCTCTTGAGTCTCAAGAGAATTAAAAACATCAAATTAAAAATTTAATTTGTCATCGATCGAGAAAACGTGCTAATGATTTCTTTAAGGATTCATCAATATTAGGCCGTTCAAAGTGAATACAAAAAAAGAGGAGAATATTGTCTCAAGAGTAGCCACCATTGTTTTAGCTGGTGGTCAAGGGACTCGTCTATATCCTTTAACCTCCTTTCGATGTAAACCATCTGTCAGTTTTGGAGGGCGCTATCGGTTGATCGATATCCCCTTATCCAATTCACTAAATGCAAAAATCAATCAGATTTTTGTCATTTCTCAATATTTTGCTTCAGAGCTGCATCAGCACATTCTCGCTACTTATCATTTAGATATTTTTCGCAGAGGTGGTATAGAACTTTTGACCCCTCAAGAGACGCCAAAGGGAAAAAGTTGGTTTAAAGGAACAGCAGATGCAATTAGACAAAACCTCGACTATCTCTTGCGGTTTCCCATAGAATATTTCCTGATTCTTTCAGGAGACCAACTCTATAACATGAATCTTGTCCAAATGGTCGAATTTGCAAAGCAAAAAAATGCGGATCTCACGATTGCTGCCCTTCCAGTAGAAAGAGAAGAGGCGATGCGAATGGGGGTTTTAAAAGTAAATCATGAGTTTGATGTGCAGAGTTTTTTCGAAAAGCCACAAGAAGAAAAGCTGCTAAAGCAGTTTCAACTTCCCATAGAATTTTTAAAGAGAAACCACTTTCCCAATGAAAAAGAAGAAAAATGGCTTGGTTCCATGGGAATTTATATATTTAAACGCAAGGCTCTCATTTCCATTTTAAAGGGAGAAGGGGATGATTTTGGCAGACATTTGATTCCAAATTTCATCAAAAAGTGGAAGTCGGCGGCATTTGTTTACGATGGGTATTGGGAAGATATTGGAACAATCGCATCCTATTATGAGGCCAATTTAATTTTAACAGAAAAGGGAAAGGGGTTGAATACTTATGACCTGCAAAATCCTATTTATTCTGCTGTACAACACGTACCAAGTGCTTTAATTCAAGGAACTAAAATCGAAAATTCTCTGATCAGCCAAGGTTCTATTATTGAAGCTCGTGAAATAAGCCATAGCGTCATTGGAGTCCGCGCAATCATCAAAAAAAACACTGTAATTCGCGACTCCATCATTCTAGGGAATAAGAGTTATGATTTAGAAAGTGATGAGATGCAAGAAACGGATAAATATTCCATTGGGGAAAATTGTCTTATTGAAAAATGCATCATCGATGAGCATACAAAAATTGGGAATCATGTGAATCTAGTGAATAAAGATAAGCTACAAACCATGGATGGCAAAGGCATTTTTATTCGAGATGGAATCATCATTGTGACGCAAGGAACAGAAATCAAAGATCATTTCACTCTTTAGAACCATTTTTATGAAGAAAATAATCAACTACTCCGCGCAAAGCAGCTCGATATTGCAATCGTTGGAAAGGATCGGTCTTAGAGCTAAAAGAGGTTTTGCATAAGTCTAAAACTTCTTTTGCAAAAGTATTTCGATAAAATCTCCACCTCTCTTTCAAAGAAAAATGGTTTTTCATAAAGAGAAGGCGATTGCGAAAATAGTAGTATTGCCAAAGAGGGCCTCTATTGCCACCTTCAAAAGAGGTGGAAACTTTATGCCAGATTTTTGCCATGGGGACAAAAAAACAATCAAAACCAGCTTTCCGAATTTTCCAACACCAATCGACCTCTTCCCAAATTAAAAAAAAGCGCGAATCCATCATGCCGCATTTTTGTACCACCTCTTTTCTCACTAAAAGCGCACATCCACAGGCGTAGTCTGTTTTCACCACCTCTTCATGGTTTTTTTCTAAATCAGATTGACCACAGCCGATATGAATGCATCGCATCTGATGTGGATCAATAGTTCCTCCAGCATAGCTAATTTGTGTGGGTTCGTCATAGAAGTAGACCTTTGCTCCAAATATCCCTCCGCTCGGAAAAGCTGTAGATGCATCAATAAATGCATGCAAGATATTCGGATGGACAACCGTATCATTGTTCAGGAGAAAGAAAAAATCATATCCTTGGTCCATGGCATAGGAGATCCCTCGATTATTTCCCTCAGCATATCCCAAATTCGCTTTGTTTTTTAAGATCGTTACTTTTGGAAACCGCTCTTTTAGTTCCAATTCGGAAAGATCTGTAGAGCAGTTGTCGATGACGATAACAGAAAAATGGGGATAAGAAATGCGAAAGACTGAAGTGAGACATTCATAGGTATCGGCAATATTTTTATAATGCAAAATGAGAATAGCGATTTTAGCTGTCATTTATTAAGCCACCTTATGCCAAAGTAATCCCTTTAAGAGTACCTCCATAAGACATGTCGGAAACAAGTCCTATGGCTTGTCCCCTGCTGCCCCCCTTGCGACTCACCTCGCTTTGTAAAATCACTTCTCCGTCGTGGATCCGTACAGAGTACTGTCCCCACTCCTTTGAAGCAATTTTCCTAAAGCGATCTGAGTCAATCGGCTGCTCACGCGCTCACTTCCCGCCCGGGCTTCGCCTCCTTTGGGCGGATTCCCTTCTCGCGTCACTTCGCAGAGCTATTTTTAAAACCAAAAAACCAAAAGTAAACAAGTTTCTGAAGTTGGTCCTGCAAGATGACACGTACACAAAGGATGTCCCCGACATGTCTAAACAAGTTCTCTGCATAATGTAAATCACTAATCTTTTTGCGTAACATGATCTATTAAATGAGAGTGGATTTCATGAGCATTGTAACTAGACCTGACAAAAGGACCGCAATACATCTCTTTTATTCCTATGGCACGTCCATATTCTGTATAGGCTTTAAATTCATCGGGATGAACAAATCTTTTTACTTGGATATTGTGTTTGCTTGGTTGGAGATATTGACCCATAGTCACAATATCGCAGCCAACTTCATGTAAATCGCCAATCGTCTTCTTCACCTCTTCTTCCGTTTCTCCAAGTCCTAACATTAGACCAGATTTGAGAAAATGATTTTTTTTCTTTTTTTTAACATAAGAAAGAATTGATAAAGTGCGATCATAAGTAGCTTTATGTCTTACTTTTGGTGTTAGAGAGCGAACTGTTTCAATATTGTGGTTGAAGATTTCCGGAGATTCTTCTAGGACAATATCGAGGGATGCAAAGTTTCCGGCAAAATCAGAAGTTAAAATTTCCACTGTGCACTGAGGATTTTCCTTTCTCACTTCACGAATGATGGCAGCAAGATGGACAGCTCCGCCATCTGGGAGATCATCTCTTGCAACCATCGTAATGACAACATGTTTTAGCCTTAATTCTTTGGCAGAAAAAGCAATTCTTTTCGGCTCATCTTCTTCAGGGGCTTTTGGTTTTTTTGTGAAATCAATATTGCAAAATCCGCAACTTCGAGAACACTCTTTGCCTAAAGCTAAAAAAGTAGCTGTCTTTTTCGAGTAGCATTCCATCCGATTGGGACATTTTGCCTCTTCACAAACGGTATTCAATCGATATTTTTCCAAAATCTGGTTGGTTTTGAAAATCTCGCCTCCTTTTGGAAGAGAGATATGAAGCCATTTTGGAAAGCGGCCTGTAGATACCGCCTTTTCTTCATCGATAATTTGAAGAGGATTTGCTTTCATAAAGATCTCTTTTTTGGAGGGAAATGAATCGGTGTCTCATTGGCAATCAGCGCAGCTTCTAGCCATGCTTCTGGCAGAGTGGGATGAGCATGGATTGTATCTGCAATGCATTCTAAAGTGAGCTCATTGTTGATAGCCAGAGCAATTTCAGCGATGAGATTAGAAACCTCGTGGCCAATTGCTTGTGCTCCCAAAATTTTTCCCGTTTTCTTATCGGAAATGATATGGACAAAACCTTCCGTTTCATTTGCAGCAATTGCCTTCCCAAGCGCTTGGAAAGGAAATTTGCCAACTGCAAGTTCCAATCCAGATTTTTGTGCTTCTTCTAAACTCATACCCACAGTTGCAATTTCTGGATCGGTAAAGATCACAGCAGGAACAGCATCATAGCGCATCGAACTCTCTTCTCCCAAAATGTGAGAAGCAGCGATAATTCCTTGGTGCGAGGCAACATGGGCAAGCAAGAATTTTCCTGTGACATCTCCAATTGCATAAATTCCAGGGATATTTGTCTGCATCTTCTCGTCGACTGGAATTTCCCCTTTCTCTCTCACTTTTACTCCAGCTTTTTCTAGCCCAAGATCCTTGGAGACAATTTTTCTTCCAATTGCAACAAGAGCAAGATCGCTTGGTAAAGAATCTCGATTTTTCAGTCTTATGGTTACCCCATTTTCTCTTTTATCAATTCCTTCTACCATTGCATCCGTTACTATCTCAACCCCCTTTTTTTTTAAAGAAAAGGTCAAACTATCAGAAATCATCTTTCCCATATTTGCAATAATCATAGGAAGAGCTTCTAAAATGGTAACTTTTACGCCAAATGCTGCATAAAGAGATGCAAACTCGCACCCAATGTATCCGCCTCCGATGATTGCCAAACTCTTCGGAAGATGGGTGAGTTCCAAAATGGATGTGGAATTTAAAATTTTCTTATGATCACAGGGAAAGGCACCAATATCAAGTGGTTCCGATCCAGTGGCAATGATGATATAGTCTGCATCGATAAAATAATTTTCTTTTCCCTTTATTTTCAATTCTTTAGGGGAGATAAATTCAGCTATTCCTTGAATGATTACAATTTTATTGCTCTGTAAAAGACTGCCCAAACTTTTCCTAAGTTTGTCTACTACGCTATCTTTACGAACTTTCATTTTTGCAAAATCAAAGGAAATATCCTTTGCGGAAATGCCAAATTCTTCAGCCATTTTCATTTTGTGCATGATCGATGCATTGGCAAGTAGAGTTTTGGTCGGAATGCATCCTACATTCAGGCAAGTCCCTCCCAAATCCTTTTTTTCAATCAAGCAGACTGCCTTTCCGCTTTGTGCAGCTTTGATCGCAGCGACATATCCTCCAGGACCTGCACCAATCACAGCTATATCAAATTTTTTTCTTTCCATATGAATCTTTTATCTATCATAACCTTCAGAGAAAGATTTTCGCACCCATTTTTATTGGTAGAAAGTTTATGAGAAATATGAAAAAATAAAAAATAAAAGGTAGATCATGAATCCTGTAGAGCGCCAAAAAATCTGTCCCCATTGTGAAGCGAGGATTGCTGTTGATTCTAATTCTTGCCCTTACTGCGCTGCGGATCAAGATTTTGATCAAGAAAAAATGAAAAATTCTTTCAACAGTCCCCTTTTTGAAACCCAATCTTTGCAGGATAGTTTGCATTCTCTTTACCAACCTCCCTATTCGGGGAAAAAATCTCCCTTTGAAGAAGAACCAGTAAAAATTGTACAAGAACAGCCGATGAAGGCGCAGGTGGCGAAAGAGCCAATTTATTCCGATTCTTCCAATTACATGCAGGAAGAGTTAAAAAAGTTTGCTCCTCAAGCGGGAGTAAAAAGCAGCCTTTGGCCGACGATTCTCGTCATTTCAGGATCGAATCTCTTGATTTGGGGATTCATTCAACTCTTTTTTTCTCAAGAAAATATTCTAAAACTAGAATGGGATAGCAGCTACTGGTTTTTCTATTGCCTTTTAGCAGCCCCTCTTTTATTCTTTGGCCTGAAAAAAACCAAAGAATTGGAATAACAGTTCTTAAAAAAAATTTATGTCTGTACGAAATGATTTACCCACTAAGGATATTGAACTTTCTAATGATTTTCAAAACGTAATTAAAGAAAGTTCACTATCTAAAATAGAAAAAGAGAAGATTTATGAGGTCCTTAAATTAAATGAATCTTCAGAAATACTGAAGGAACACGTTATCTCAGAGTTTCCAGTCTTAAATTTTTCTGTAAACTTTTTGGAATATGCAAAAATTCCTGTTTGCTGCCTTGTTTTGAATGGACAACTAGTTGTTGTTGATGATGAGCAAATCCATCTTTTTACATTGAATGATTTAAACGAATGGAAAGAAATATCTACACATTCTATTAAAATTTCTAGTCCGAAGGTTTGTAATTTTGAAAATAATCTTTTTATATATGGAACTGACCAGCTCATAATTTTTCACATTGAAGATAAAAAAATCGTCTTAAGAAAAACCATTAATTTCAACTCTATTGATCAAATTTTTCCATTGGAATGCGATAAGGTTCTTATTTTAAGTAAAATGCAAAAAGATGTTACAAGAATAAAATTTTATGATTGGGGCAAGGAAGAATTATTAAAAGAGGTTGATTTAGTCCATGTTCAATCAGTAATGAATTTTTCAAAATATCTTTTTATTGGTACATCCGATGGATCTGATGCTTTAAAGATGTTCGAAATTGGAAGTGATAAAATAAGTGGACAAGCATTCCCGGTACTATTTGAATCTGTTAGATTTCTTGGAAATATTTGTGATGAATGTATTGTAACAGTAAGTGAAAGTAATGAAAAAACTAGTTTAAAAATTTGGGATGGAGAGTTTAAATTTTGCAAAGAAATAAACTTTAGGTTTGATCTTTTTAGCCATCCAAACTTTGTTTTTAAAAGTAATCTCGTTTTGATTAGTAATGACAGAGTGGAAAGGAATAGTATTGCCATCACAAATGTTTTCCAGACAAATTTAATATTATTTAGCCTTGGCCTTACTTCAAACTCCATAGAAGAACTTTTTAAAAATACATATTCAGAGAAAATAGAAGTTCTAGGATTTGAATATCTCTTCAATCGATACCTATTATTAGTTGGATCAAAAAAAATCTACCTAATCGATTCAGAGGAAGATGGAAAAATTCTCTATTCTTACGAAAATGAAGATTTGGGAAAGATCACTACCTTTACTTTTGATGAGAATATCCTCTTTGTCGGATTTGAAAATGGCAAACTTGCAACGATAAAATTTAATTTAAATGCAATTGAAGAGGTATTTAAAAAGAGGAAATTGGCTGAAATTGACGGTGGGAAGAGCGAAGTTTTAATGACGCAATCAGACAAAGTATAGAACCGATGATAAAAGTAGCGCCAATGCCTGCATAAGAAAAGAGAAGGGCTCCGAGAAAGGGAGCAAAAATTCCACGCACTCCCACAGTAATGACATTGACACTGCTATAGATGGAGCTATTTTCCTTCTGTGAGAAAATGGGTCCAGATAGATGCCAGGTGAGTTCACTTCCCGCTTGCATCAATCCATAAACAAAATAGGCTGCATAAAGAGTAACAAGTGTGCTTTGTGCACTTAGAAGAAGTAGAGGAAATATCGCTGCTGCCAAAGTGACAAAAGCTCCAATCAAATAGATGGAATATCTATGGATAGTTTTTGCCCAAATTCTGCTGGTCAATGCATATCCAATGCCTTTGCAAAGAGAAAGGGCAATGGCCAGTTCTGAATAAGAGATATGGAGAAAATCATTGAAATAGATGGGCAATGCAGGTTGTAAGATCATGAGAGCACTTCCGCCTAACATGAATCCGATTTGAAAATGGAAAAAATCCTTTTTTGTTTTTAAGAGATTCCACGCATCTTTCCAAGGTTGAAGGAAAAAAATAGAGGAAGGAGTTGAAGAAAAAACGATTTTTTCTTTTGGAATGCGCAATTGAAACAACATTCCGATGAGGCTTAAGGTTGCAGCCATGGGAAATAAAAGTCGCCACAATTCTTGGGAGCTATCTAACCATCTTCCTAAAAAAATCGGCAAAAGAATTCCTGTAAGGTAAGATAAAATCGATCCCATTGCAAATGCATTTTCTCGCTCTACAGAAGGAAGATGTAGCTTTAAAACTTCCATCCAAGCAGGAATGATCCCTCTCATCAACATCATATAGAAACCCGAAGCTGCAATGAAAAGCCAAGGATTTTTCATGAAGGGTACAAATAAAAAGGGGAGGTGGCCAATAATAGTCGCCCAAATGATGTTGCTCTTCAATCGATCAGGTCGATGATGAACAAATCCACTCCAATAGATTGAAAGAAGGGAAACGACTGGTTTAAGAGAAATGAAAAGGGAAATTTGAAAGGGCGTTGCATGGAGATCTTTATAGAGAATAAAAGCGAGCATTGCATAGAGCGTCCAGAAAGGAGCACTAAACAATTTGGTCAGCAAAAAAGCTTGGCGCACTTTTTGAGCTGTAGCTTGCAAAAAATTACCTTGTAGAAAGTAAATTATCCGGATCTTCTTCGTCCATCAAAGAGAGGTCGATCATGGGCATTGTGCGATGTTCTTTGAGGGGTTTTTTCTTTTTTTGTTCGATGGTTTCTCGTTTCTTTTTTTCCTGATCTTGTACGACCATTTCAAATTTGAAAAGGGCATGTGCAATTTCAATTTTGATTTTTAAACTCAGTGAATTGAAGAGATGAAAGGCTTCATGTTTGAATTCCAAAAGGGGATCTTTTTGCCCAATGGAGCGGAGATGTACTTCTGTTCGCAGGTGATCGATGTGCAAAAGATGCTCTTGCCAAAGGCGATCGATAGAGCGGACGAGAATATTTCGAATGACCTCTTGTATCACATTTTCAGGAGAAAATTGGCTGTTTGGCATGATCAGATGTTTTGTTTTTTTGATCATCTCTATCTGGTGAGAGATCTTTTTTTGAAAAGCATGAACAACTTTGATGGAGGCTGTTTTTTCGATCTCATTCAAAGAGAGGTAATCGCTATCAAATTCAGATAGATCAAATTTTAAAGGGAAGTGGGTCTGAAGCCAAGTGCAATATCCTTGAGGATTCCATCCCTCTTCGGTGGCTCTATCTACAAGGAAATGTGCAGCTTGAGAGGAGCAGACGCTTTCTAAAATTTCTTCCGCAAGTAGAGTAGGATTTTGTGTATGGAGAATTTCATTGCGAAAAGCATAGATTTCTGATCTTTGCTTATTCATCACATCATCATATTCAAGCGTATATTTGCGCATTGTATAGTTTCTCTGTTCGACCCGTTTTTGTGCAGTTTCAATCGATTTATTAAGAACTTTGGCAGCAATGGGTTCTCCTTCAGGAGGACGAAATTTTTGCAAAAATGCTGTGACACGAGGCGAAGTAAAGAGGCGCAAGAGCGAATCTTCAAATGAGACATAAAATTTAGCCGACCCCGGATCGCCAAGTCGTGCACTTCGCCCTTTAAGTTGCCTGTCTACTCTTCTTGTCTGCCTTGTCGTTCCGATGACATGGAGTCCGCCTGCTTCTTTTACCCCCTCTTTTAGTTTGATATCCGTACCTCGGCCTGCCATATTAGTTGCAACGGTAATCGCTCCCTTTTTGCCAGCTTCTGCGATGATTTCTGCTTCTTTATCATGTTGTTTTGCATTTAATACCGTGTGTTCCAATCGGTTTTGTCTCAAGATACGGGAAAGCTTTTCCGATGTTTCTACCGATTCTGTTCCAATTAAAATCGGACGTCCCTTTTCATGAATTTCCTTAATATCTTTTACAATGGCATTGTATTTTTCTCTTTCTGACATGTAGATTTCATCATCATAATCTGCTCTTTGGCAAGGAAGGTAAGTGGGAATCGCAAGAACATCGATCTTGTAAATTTCTTTAAACTCTTGCGCTTCTGTCATTGCAGTTCCAGTCATCCCCGATAATTTTCCATACATTCGGAAATAATTCTGCAGGGTAATCGTTGCATAGGTCTGCGTTTCCCCTTGGATTGCAACTCCCTCTTTTGCCTCAATTGATTGATGAAGTCCGTCAGAAAAACGTCTGCCAGGTTGAGGGCGTCCGGTGTTTTCATCAATAATGACAATTTTTCCTTGTTGAACAATGTAATCGATATCTTTTTCCATTAAGAGATGGGCACGGAAAAGTTGACGCAAATTGTGGGCTCTTTCTTTTCTTCTCCCATCTTCTTCTCTAAGCACCACTTTTTTCTCTAGTTTTTCCTCTTCAGAAAGATCGGGATTTGTATCGATTTGTGCATATTCATGGCCTAAGTCGATCATGGTAAAATCGCTTTCTGTAACTTCTGCTTTTGATTTTCCCCAACTTTGAATTCCTAGATCGGTCAATTCATATTCATTTGCCCTTTCATCGACAATGATGAAAAGTTCTGCTAAAGCTTCTAACCGCTCTTCTTTATTTGGATCGGCATGAAAATAGGTATCTAGGGCTTCTACAGCTGCGCGAATATCTGGATTTTCACGGAATCTTTTTAAAACCTTGTTTTGAGGAGTTCCTTTGCTGACGAGCCAAAGTTTGCGATAACTCTCCTTTTCTTCTTTTTCTTCCTCTTTGGAAAGTTTCTTTTTTTCCTGTTTCTCTTCGACCAGATCCAACTTTTCCAAGATTTTTTTCGCATCGTTAGCAAGTCGATTGCAGAGATCTCTTTGCTGGCGAACAAGATTTGCAACAGGTTCTTTAAGCTCTTCATACATCTGTTTGGATTCAGAAGAAGGACCAGAAATGATTAGAGGAGTGCGCGCTTCATCGATCAAAATCGAATCCACTTCGTCAATGATAGCAAAGAAATGGCCCCTCTGCACCTGCTCTTCAGCGCTTTGTGCCATTGCATTATCTCTCAAATAATCAAAGCCAAATTCTGAAGCAGTACCATAGACGATGTCGGAAGCGTAATAGGATTTTCTCAAGTTATGGGGGGTATTGTTGGTAATGGAACAAACTTTAAGTCCCAGCCAGCGAAAGATGGCTCCCATCCATTCACAGTCGCGCTCTGCTAAATAGTCATTGGCAGTGACAAGATGAACAGGTTTTCCAGAAAGGGCATTGAGGTAAAGGGGCATTGAAGCCGTAAGGGTCTTTCCTTCCCCTGTTTGCATCTCTGCTAAGGCCCCATAGTGCATGGCAATTGCACCCAAAATCTGCACATCATAGGGGATCATATCCCATTTTTGATTGTATCCTGAGACATGGACTTCTGTTCCGCAGAGCCTTCTGCAGACATTTTTTACAACAGCATAGGCTTCTGGGAGGATATCATTGAGGGTCTCCCCTTTAGAAAGGCGCAGCTTAAGCTCATCTGTTTTTCGCTTAAGTTCTACATCAGAAAGAAGTTGCAAACGTTTTTCGATCTCATTGACCGTTAAAACAATTTTTGCATCTTTTTTTAGAAGGCGACTTTGCGCGGTACCAAATATTTTTTTTAAAATGCCAAACATATGTCCTATGGAAAATTATTATAACCTATTTTTTGGAACTTCTCAATTTTTAAAATATTTCCTTACTAAATAGAATATTTGAAAGAATTATGCTGATTCGGTTCAATTGAATTAACACATGAACCTATCCGCAAATTCTAAAACCTGCTTTTCGTATCTTTTTCGTCATATTTTTATGCCACTTCTCGGCTTGACTTTGCAAGTATGTCCTTCAAAGTGGCATAAAAATATGATGGAAAAATCTTACAAAAATCAAATTTTTAGAATTTGCGGATAGGTTCATGGAAATTCGCTATCTTAATCGGCAGAACAAAAAAGTAGAAGTAGAAAGAGTTTATGGCAAATTTTTTCTTAATCTTCTTTATGGCAATAATCCCATTTCCTGGATTTTTTCCCTCCTTTTTTTGGGACTTATTTCACGCATTTCGCTTTTTTCTAAAATGTATGGAAAATTTCAAAAGAGCAAATGGAGCAGATACAAAATTGGCCCATTTATCCGCCGTTTTCAAATTGATACAACGGAATTTTTAGACCCTGTTTCTTCCTTTTCTTCGTTTAATGATTTTTTCATTCGAAAATTAAAACCTTCTGCAAGGTCAATTACCAATGGCAATGATGTAGCAATCCTACCGGCGGACGGAAGGTATCTGGTATTTCCTGAGGTTCAAAGAAGCGATGGATTTATTGTAAAAGGAAAGAAATTTTCTCTAGAAGAGTTGATTAAAAATGAGACGATTGCACACAAATATCTGCATGGGTCCATGGTGATTGCAAGGCTAGCTCCTGTCGATTATCATCGATTTCATTTTCCCTGCAATTGCGTTCCCGGAAATGGAAAAGCCATAAATGGCGCTCTTTTTTCTGTAAATCCCATTGCACTTTGCAAAAATATTCACATTTTGACGGAAAACAAAAGGGTGGTCACACAACTTCAAACAAAAAATTTTGGTCCGGTTCTTTTCATTGAAATCGGCGCTACTTATGTGGGATCGATTCATCAGACCTACATTCCAGAAGAACACTACGCTAAGGGAGATGAAAAGGGATATTTTTCCTTTGGAGGATCTTGCATCATCCTTCTTTTTGAACCTTTTCGCATTCAGTTTGACCAGGATCTTTTAGAGGCATCGCAAAAAAGAATGGAGGTCCTTGGCAAAATGGGTGAATCGCTTGGCAGAGCCCTCTCCCCTTTGTAAAGGCAAAAGCTAAAAGCTAAAGTCTAAAGGCTAAAATCGGAGAATTTGTTTCTTGTAGTCCATTTCTCTCTTCTTTTTTAGCCTTTATACTTTAGCTTTTAGCATTTCTCTACAGATAGGACAGTGAGCTATTTTGTGGCCTCTTGCAGGACAGTATTTGCGCGCGTAATAGATGATTTGCAGATGGAGAAGATGCCAATCTTTTTTTGGAAAAAGTTTCTTCAAATCTTTTTCTGTTTGAGCAACACTTTTTCCATTGCTTAAACCCCACCTTTTTGCACAGCGATGGATGTGTGTATCTACAGGAAAGGCAAGTTTATCAAATGCATGAGACATGACAACCGATGCCGTTTTATGGCCTACACCAGGGAGCTCTTCTAATTCTTCAAAAGTATTTGGGACTTTCCCTTTGTGATCTTCTAGAATTTTTTTCGAAAGGTGCCAAATTGCTTTTGCTTTATTTTTGCCGAGGCCACAAGGTCTGATGATCTCTTCGATTTCTTTGATATCCAGTTGTATCATTTTTTTTGGACTATCTGCTTTTGCAAAAAGAAGTGGAGTAATTTTATTGACTCTTGCATCTGTACATTGGGCCGAAAGCAATACTGCAATGAGAAGAGTATAAGAATTCCTGTGGTGCAAAGGAATTTCAGGATGGGGGAAAAGCTCTTTTAATTTCTTTTGGATGAACTTTGCTCGCTGGTTTTTATTCATTTTCCCACGCAGAATTTGGAAAAAATCGCACTTAAGATCTCTTCATTGATATTCATTCCTACAATTGTTCCAAGCCACTCGAGAGCTTGTTTCAAATCAATGGCAATCAGTTCAGGAGAAATTCCATTTTTTAATCCATTGTAAGCAACTTCTGCAGATTCAATCGCTCTTGTCAAAGCTTCTTTATGGCGAAAGTTTGTGAGAATGAGTTCATCTTTTGCAGGAAAAGAGCCATTCCAGATGATTGTATGCACGAGAGTTTCCAACTCATCCAATCCTGTTTGATGTTTTGCAGAGATCTTAACAGAGTGGGGAAAATTTGAAATTGTGGGGATGAAATGGGGAAGGTCAGTTTTATTCCAAATCAAAATGGTTTTATGAGAAGGGCAAAGTTTAAAGATTTTTATCTCTTGTTCACCCAGCTGCTGCGTGGCATCAATGACAAGCAAAATCAAATCTGCCATTTTCATTGCTTCTCTACTTTTTCGAATTCCTTCAAGCTCAATTGTCTCTTCCGTTTCCCGGATTCCTGCTGTATCGAGAAGTTTAAAATGGAGATCTCCGATTCTTAAATCGCTTTCCAAAATATCCCGTGTTGTTCCAGGAATAGGGGTCACGATAGCTCGCTCTTTTCGGAGAAGAGCATTCATGAGAGAAGATTTTCCCGCATTGGGAGCACCGACAAGAGATAGAGTAATTCCATCGAAGATGATTTTTCCATGGTGAAATGTATTTTCTAAAACTTTCATCGAATCAATGATCGAAGAAAGGTGTGAGAGCCACTCTTCAAAAGTGGTAAATGCAAGATCCTCTTCAGGAAAATCAACCCAAGCTTCGATAATGGCAGTTAATTCAATCAACTCCTTTTGAAATGTGGCAATTTTTTGAGAAAGAGCGCCTTTAAGCTGCTCTCCGGCTGCATGCAAAGAGAGTTCATTTTTTGCAGAAATGGTTTGTTGCACTGCTTCAGCTTGAGTGAGATCGATTTTTCCATTTATGAAAGCGCGGTAGGTAAATTCTCCAGGAAAGGCCAGCCTTGCTCCCTTTTTTATGCAGAGATTGAGGATTTGGTTTGTGACGAGTTTCCCTCCATGTCCATGAATTTCTACAACATCTTCTCCTGTGTACGACTTTGGCGCTCGCATAATGGTCACAAGAACTTCATCCACTCGCTTTCTTGTTTCATCGAGGATTTCTCCTAAACAGAGTTTGTACGAGGGAATGTTCGTTAGAGATCTGGAAAAAATGCACTCTGCAATAGCTTGCGACTGCTTTCCTGAAAGCCTGACAATGCTAATTGCCCCTTCTCCAGCAGCTGTGGCAATCGCCACGATAGTATCATTTAAATCGAGAAAACCCAGTGGATTTGACATAGAGGGTATTGTAGCAGAATTTCTTCTAACGTCTAAAGGCTAAATCGAAGCTCTTCTTTTAGCCTTTAGTCTTTCCCTTTAAAGAGAGACGAATGAGCTGTGGTAGGTCAAGGGGTTCTTCTGCTTTTTGCAAAACTTTTTTTACAGCTGCTTCTGCATCTTTGGATTGAAAACCAAGATTAATGAGAGCATTTATTGCATCAGAGACAATTTCTTTTTCTACCTTTACAGAAGAAATAGGCAAAGATTGTGGAAAAATTTTTTTAAATTTATCCTTCAATTCTACAACAAGCCTTTCGGCAAGTTTTTTTCCAATCCCGGGGATTTTAGAAAGCTCCTGGGCTTGTCCATGGACAATTGCCCCCTTAAATTCATTTGGGTCCATATTTCCCAAAATGGTGAGTGCAGTTTTTGGACCAATTCCAGAAACTTCATTCATCAAATCAAAAAGCTGACATTCAAGATAGGAGGTAAATCCAAATAAGGTATGAGAATCTTCTCTTACGATTAATCGAACATACAAAATGATCTCTTTTCCAACTGGAGGAAAATTAGAAAGAGATCTGGATGAAACATGGACCGCATATCCCACTCCATGCGCTTCGACAACTGCTCTATTTGATTTTACCTCAGTTAGGATGCCTCTAATGTATTCAAACATACAATTTTTTTAAATTGTTGGCGTGGCATAAGGCAAGTGCTAAAGCATCCGCCGCATCAAAAGGTACAGGAAGTGAGGGCAATTTCAATAAAAGTTGAATCATCTTTTGAACCTGTTCTTTTTTTGCAGATCCATTGCCTGCAACAGCAAGTTTAGCTTTTTTTGGTGCATATTCAAAAATAGAGACCCCATTTTTTGCTCCAGCAAGAAGAACGACCCCTTTGGCGATTCCCAGCTTCATAGCGGCATAAGGATTTTTATGGATGAATTGGCTTTCCACTGCAATTGCATCAGGGTGAAATTTTTGTATCAGCTGTTCAAGGGAGTTAAAGATGATGAGATATTTCTCAGATGCATTTGCTTTTTGCGGCGGATAAATCGCTCCAAAATCTAGAGGCTCAAAGAGATGATCCAAGATTTTGATCACCCCATACCCAGTCACCATTGTGCCTGGATCAATTCCAAGAATGATTTGCTCTTTAGTCGATTTCATGATAGAATCTAACCCTAACTTAATTTTTTTATAAACTACAATAAAATCAAAATAAAAATTTTTCTTTAATGAGGTGAGATTATGATGGCCCCGGGAATAACAGAATTCAATTTTGGTGAATTACTAAACGCAATTGATGAACACAAGTCAAATTCAATACTTTGTGAAAACCTTGCCAAAATTAATAAAAAAATGGCTTTGGAATCCGATGTTCAAACAATTCACGGTTTATATTTTCAAACGCTTTGCAAATATGGCTCCGATACACTTAGAACAAAACAGTTATCGGATAGAGATTTAGAATTAATGACTGTAGATGAGCTCATTTCAACATACATAGACCCTAAAAAAGAGGACTCTGAAACCATTTCTTTAATGCCGGCAAATTCTTGGTGGAAAGAAAGAAATTATATGACCTATGTATTCTTGCAATATTGTTGCAAAGGAAAAGCCTTACTGTTGAAAAACTTTAAAGATATTTACAAAAGCGTAGATAAAAAGGAAGATTTGGACAGATTTTTAAAGGAGTTTAAAGATTATGACTATTATAAAAAAATAGAAACAGTTGAATATAATGCAGATATGCAAAAGTGTAAATTTAATGAACTTCCATTTGAAATGATTTATTTGGATAATCTGAAAATATTTTCAATGCCCAATAATGAGCTTACCCATCTTCCAGAGAATTCTCCCGAATGTCTGGAAGAGATAAATTTGAAAGGGAATAAATTGACGGAAATTAAGTTTGCTACGAATAAAAAAGACCCTGTGTATTCTTACCGCCTTAAAAAATTAGATTTGTCAAACAATAAAATTGATAATGTAACTAAAGGGATTTTTGATCGATGTCCTTCTTTGATAGAACTTGATCTATCTGGAAATCCTTGGATGACAGATGAAGAGTTCTTAATAGCTTTTTATAATCATAAGAATATGACATTGATTTTAGATTTAAATCAATTTAAAACAAAAGCTGTTAATTATCTCAATCAACTGCCTGCAAATAATAATAAATCTTATTCTGGAATGATTCTAGATGTGATTTTTCGAGTATACCGATATTTTCTCTCTTTTATCTTCTCAAATAAGCAAGAAATTGCGAAGGGAATGACTTTAGAAGAAGTGTTGCAACTTAAAGTTGAAAATCCAAAAAACGTTCGTATCTCTATTTCCTCTTCTGCAGTTATGGGTCCCTATCAGATTAAGATCTCGGATGTACAAAATCAATAAGGACTGGTATTTTAAAATCTAGTTTTGGGATAGGTTCATGCCATCGCTAGAAGGAATGATTTTTAGAAATATCATTGTCCGCATGCCAAATTGGATCGGGGATATGGTCATGGCAACCCCGGTACTCACCGATTTGAGAAAGGCCTATCCAGATGCAACTATTACCGCAATGTGTCGCACGCCTGTGTGCGATTTGCTTAAAGAAGATCCCGAAATTGATGAACTTTTTTGCTTTAGCAAAGGCAGCAGCTTTTCCCGCCGCAGCGATAAGAAAAACATCATAGAAAAATTGCGCCATGGCAAATATGATTTGGGAATTTTGCTCACCCATTCTTTTTCATCTGCCTGGTGGTTTTGGCAGGGGAAGGTAAAAAACCGCCTTGGCTATGATTGTAATGGGAGAAGATTTTTGCTCAACCAACCTGTTCTTCTTCCGGATGAAATTGATCGACAACATTTAGTTGTTACCTACAAACGGTTATTAGAACCCCTTGGAATTTCCATGTCAGGTGCGGTTCCTAGGTTATTTTTGTCAAAAAGAGAAGTATCGGAAGCGCAATCGCTTTTAAAACAGCATGGGGTTACCAGCAGTAGTCTTCTTGTCGGAATCAATCCTGGAGCTACTTATGGATCAGCAAAATGTTGGCTTCCGGAGAGATTTCGCGAAGTCACAGAAAGGCTACTTGTTGATCCCAATATTTTTATCATTTATTTTGGAGATCAACCAACAACAGCTCTTGTCAAGGAAATTTGCCAGGGATTATCTTCTCGTGTCATCAATGTAGCTGGCTTGACTTCACTGCGAGAACTTGCTGCACTCATCAGCCAATGCGGCGTTCTTTTAACAAATGACAGTGGCCCTATGCATATTGCGGATGCTCTTGGAACGCCCATTATTGCCTTATTTGGTTCTACAAATGAACTTGTCACAGGCCCTTATCGTACAGGAAAAGTAATCCACAAACATGTAGAGTGTTCGCCTTGTTATCAAAGAACCTGTCCAATTGATTTTCGATGCATGAAAAAAATCACAGCAGAAGAGGTCTATCAGGAAATCATAGCAGTACTTCATAAGAAAAAAACAGATCTCCGTTCCTTGCACATAAGCGCATAAGGGAAAGGCTAAAAGCTAAAGGCTAAAAAGGAGAAAGAAGCAAATTCTGTAATTTAGCTTTTGGCCTTTAAAAAAAATATGTTGAGATGGATAAAGGAAAAGCTTAACCCAAATCCCCTAGATCAGATTCTTGAAAGGGCAAAAAGAGAAGAAAAAAAATCTCTTTTGATTGTGTGGAATCGAGGTCTTGGCGATATTGCCTTGGGTCTTTATGCCCTTTGTTTTCAAATTAGAAAATATCTTCCTGACGCCAAAATTACTTTTCTAACGAGGGAAAATTTAAAGGAAGGATTCATTTTGCTTGGAGGAGTAGAAATGATCATTGCTCCAGAAATGGACCGCTCTACTCCTTTTGATCTAGATCACACGTTACATACACTTGGTTTATGCCGTACATCTTTTGATCTCATTTTGGAAAAACCTGATCCGACAAGATGGCTCAAGTGGCAATTGGGAAAGATTACACCAAAATTGACCTGGCAAAAAGAGTGGGATCACCTTTGGAAAAAATTTCCTTTAGAAGAAAGGAGTAGACTTCTTGCGGAACCCGCTTTATTCGGAAAAAATAATGATTTTTCAGCAAATCTAAAAGCGGCTTTTGAGCAACAATGTGTAGAGCACATGGGTGAAAAAGCTGATTTTGGAGATGCTAAAAAGCAAATTTTTGGCGAGAAAATGGGGTTTCGAAAGAAGTCGAATATTTATATCGGGGCTCATGTGCAAACGGAGACAGATTACGCAACTTGGAGAAATTGGCCAATATCTCATTGGCAGGAGCTCTTTTCTAGATTGGAAAAAAGGGCGGGAGTAAAAATTTTGTTATTTGGTTTTCATCCGGAGCCGGTTTTTTCTCATTCTTGCCTAGTGGATTTACGGGGGAAAACAACTTTATTTGAACTGCTTTCCATTATAAAAAATTGTTGCCGTTCTTTAGTTGTCCTTGATTCGGGAATCAGTTCGATGACCTATTTTCTCAATGTCCCTTTTCAGCTACAATTGGTCTCTCTTTGGGCAGATCCATATATGGGAATTTTGAAACAAAATGTGCCATCGCCAAATCCTCTTTTGAACCACATTCCCATTTTTGGAGATAAAAAAAATATTGCAAATATTCAGCCAGCCCAAGTTGAACAGGTATTATTTTCACAATGAAAGAATTATTTCATACTTTAGAAGAGCTGGATCAAAAAGAATTCGGTCAGAAATGCAAGGCTCTTTCGCTTGCTAAACAAAAAAAGATTTTAGATCAGGTAAAGCAATATGATCCTGCTTTAATGAAACAGTTGAAAGGTCTTCTTTTTTCAAAAAGGGATATTCCTTCGGTTGCACCAATAGAATCTTACGCTGTTTCAGGAAATTTGGAAGATTTGTATTTGGGAGAAGAGCTGATCAGGCAAGGAAAAGTTGGGTGCATCATTTTAGCTGGAGGTCAAGGGTCAAGATTGGGAGGGAATTTGCCAAAAGCATTAACTCCTGTCTCTTTAGTAAAACAAAAGACACTTTTGCAACTTTTTTGTGAAAAAACAAAAGCCGCATCGAAAAAAACTAGAAAAAATCTTCCTTTAGCCATTATGACTTCTCCGCTGAATATTTCGACCATTCAAAAATATTTAGTGGGGAAAAAATATTTTGGTTTATCTCAACAAGATCTCATTTTATTTCGCCAGCCACTTTTGCCTTTTTTTGATGAAAAGGGAAATTTTGTCTTTCATCCTTCAAAAGAAATTGGAGAAGGTCCAGATGGCAATGGAAAGGTGCTCTTTCATTTTTTTCATTCTGGGATTTGGGAAAACTGGAGGGATCGTGGAATTGAGTTTGTCCATCTTGTTTCCATTGATAATCCTCTTGCAGACCCCTTTGACGCAAATTTACTTGGGTTCCAAGCAAGGCAAAAAGCAGATGTGACCTTAAAGGCGATTCTTCGAGAAGATGAAGAGGAAAAAATTGGCATTATTGCTAAACAAAAAGATCGAGTTTGTGTAGTGGAATATTCTGAGATTGGAGAGGAGATTAAAGCTGCAAAGCGAAAAGAAGGAGGGTATCTCTTTTCTTTGGGCAATACGGGTCTTTTCTGTTTTACTATGGATTTTATTGGAAAAATTGCGGAAAAAACTATTGATTTGCCTTGGCATTTTTCTCAAAAAACGGTTGAACTTCTATCTAGAAAGGTGTGGAAAGCAGAACAGTATGTTTTTGATCTTCTTTTTCTTTCAAAAAAAACCGAGGTGATTTGTTATCCGAAAAAAGAGATTTTTAGTCCCTTGAAAAATGCAAAAGGGAAGGACAGTTTGAAGACAGTACAAAAAGATCTTCTTGCTGCAGATCAAAGGCAGTATCATCGAATCACTGGGATTCAGGTAAAAAATTCTTCTTTTGAACTTGATCAGCGATTTTATTATCCTGACAAGGAGTTGATAAAAAAGTGGAAGGGAAAAGCTCTTCCCAATAAAAAATTCATCAAATCATGAAGATTGCCTATTTAGGTGCTGGAACTTGGGGCTTTTGTCTATCATTGCTCCTAAGCGAAAATGGACATGATGTAACCCTGTGGGCTAAAGACCCAGAATTGGTTAAAACTTTATTAAAAAAAAGAGAACATCCAAAACTTCCGGGTTTTAAAAATGAAAAGATTCGCATAACAAGTGACCTATCTCAAACACTAAAAAATGCAGAACTTATTGTTGAATCTGTTACTTCTTCAGGGGTCAGACCTGTCTTTGAAGAGGTGGTCTCTCTTGGAAAAGTTTCTTGTCCTGTTATCATTACTTCTAAAGGAATTGAACAAGATACAGGTCTTTTGCTTCCAGAAGTGGTTGCGCAAGTTCTGGGAAAAAATCATCGTTCGCAAATTGGTTGCCTAAGTGGCCCAAGCCATGCTGAAGAGGTCATCAGAAAGCTACCCACTGCAATCGTCTGCTCTGCCTATGACAAAGAGTTGATGAAAAAAATTTTAGAAATCTTTTCCACACCCTATTTTCGAATCTATCCCAATTCAGATATCAATGGAGTTGCTTTTGGCGGTGCGATGAAAAACATTGTGGCAATTGCCTGTGGAATTGCACTTGGGTTGGGATTTGGGGACAATACCGTTGCTGCGTTAATGACGAGAGGTCTTCATGAAATGCGCAAATTATCTGCGGCAAAAGAGTGCAATCCTGAGACTCTGAACGGCCTTTCAGGTCTTGGCGATTTGTGTGTGACATGTATGTCAAAACACTCTCGCAACAATAAGTTTGGAAAGTTAATCGGAGAGGGAGTGGATGCAAAAAAGGCACAGGAAAAGATTGGCATGGTCGTGGAGGGGATTTATACCTGTGTTTCTGCTTTTCAGTTGGGGAAAAAACATCATATTCCCATTCCCATCACAGAAGCTGTATATTCAATTTTATATGAAGGGTTAAATCCGCGCGATGCAGTAAAAACCTTATTGCAACGCGCAATAAAAGAAGAGCATCTCTAATTTTATGTTGGAAGGTCTTCCTGTTGTTACGTCAAAGGAGATGGCGCGCATTGAGAAACTCGCTGTAGAAGATGGCGCTGATGAAGCTGCTTTTATGGAAAAAGCAGGATCTTGTATTGCAGATTTTGCAAAAAAATTTGCCACTAAAGAAAAAAGAGGGAAGGAAATCGTTCTTCTCATTGGTAAGGGAAATAAGGGAGGAGATGGTTTTGTTGCAGGGAGAAAACTTCTGCAATTTGGTTTTAAGCTCCACTGCTTTCATCTTTATGATTTAAAAGAGTGTAGCCCTCTTTGTCAAAAGCAAGGAAAAAAATTTACCAAATCTGGCGGGAAAATTTGTCGCATTAAGAAAGCGAAGGAGATCTCTTTTCCAAAAAAAGGAATCATCATCGATGGTTTAGTTGGTACGGGATTTGAAGGAAAAGCAGAAGGATTTTTAAGAGACGTAATTGAAGCGGCAAATGGCTCTTCTCTTCCGATTCTAGCCATTGATATCCCCTCAGGATTAAATGGAACAACAGGTGAAGTTGGCCCGGTTGCCATTTCTGCAAGATGGACAGTCTATTTGGGATTGCCGAAGATCGGCTTTTTCATTCAAAAAGGATATGATTGGGTCGGTAAACTCGTTGGAGCTGACTTTGGATTAGACAACAAGTGGGTAGAAAAAGCAGCCATTGAAGCCCATCTCATTGCCTATCACAATCTCCATCTTCTCCTGCCCAAAATCAAACGGACAAGACATAAATATGAGACGGGATATATTTTAGAGATTGCTGGTTCAAGAGGAATGTCTGGGGCAGCTTTTATGACTGCGCTTGCAGCAATGCGCTCTGGTGGTGGCATTCTACGGCTTTTTTATCCAAAATCCATGGAAAGTGAAATTGGAACTAGTCCACTTGAGCTTTTGAAAGAAGTATGGGATTTAAAAAATGATGAGAGAATTCTCATAGAAGCAAAGCGGGCAAGGTCAATGATAATCGGACCGGGAATTGGACGCAGCGAAGAGATGAGAAATGGCCTGAAATCTCTTTTGGAAAAGATAGATCTTCCTATGGTTTTAGATGCAGATGCTCTTTTTTTTCTCGCGGAAAATCCTGATTGGAAGTTGCCAAAAGTAGTGATTTTAACTCCTCATGCGCAAGAGATGAGGCGATTACTGCAAGAAGAAATTTCTCTTTCCGCCTGTCAAAATTTTGCTGAAAAAAAAAGGGTCACCCTTCTTCTAAAGGGGGCGCCAACGTTTATTTTTCACCCTGGGACAAAACCGCTCATCATGCATCGAGGGGATCCCGGTATGGCAACTGCAGGTACGGGAGATGTTTTGACAGGAATCATCGGTGCCTTTTTAGCTGAAAAAATGGATGCAAGGACAGCTGCCGCAGTGGGAGCGACTATCCATGCTCTATCTGGAGAACTTGTTGCAAAAGATAAAACCTCATTTGGAATGATTGCTTCCGACCTCATCGAGTATCTTCCTGCTGCTTTCAAGCAGGTCTACCGCTTTGCAGGTAAGGAAATTCCATAGAAGAAGATTAAAGATTCTGCACCTGGGTTTTTCTTTCCCAATTTTGCATTGGAAATATGGTAAAATTGTATTCCAATTCGATCTTGATTTTTCAATCGATAGCTCAAAGCAATGGCAGAGCGAAATTCTAGAGGAAAATAGAGGTCTTTGCCCTTTCCTTTGAAGTAAAGGCCTGGAGCAAAACTTGGGCTGATCACAATTTTTTCGTTGAGAAAAATATCGATCCAGGCCCCTGCGCAAAAATAAAATGTTCCTTTTGGCGTAAAGAAAAGGGAAACAAAAGGGTGGATATCATGAAAAGAATTTTCCCAGATATAATCCACTTGCATTTGAAAAGTTCTGCGATTTTCTCTGAGTACATCAAAAATTCCTGCTCCTAGTGAAACCATAGCAGGAGCTCCAATGTCAGCTTTCAGTGGCACACAAGTAATGGTCAGACAAAAAAAGATCCATTTAGCGAGCAGCTGGGATCTTCCAGTAAGGATGAGACAGATCTTTTTCATAAGATTGCGTAAGTTCATTAAAAATATAAGCCGGCTCTAGATTTTTCCCATAAAAAGTCTGTAAATATTCAACAATTTTTCCTGGAACTGGAACTTCAATACCCTCAAATAGAGCTTTTTTAAATGGAAAAACTCGATCAAAGGGCATAGGTGCAGTATATCTTTTTTCGCTGATTTTCCAGTTTTTTGTGATAAATATATTCGATTCATTGGAAAAAATTGTGGAAACTTCTTTTTTTTCTGAGTCAATTTTAAAATGGTAGAAATCAATCAATGTCCCAGTTTTTTTTACAAAAACTTTTAAATAGGTGTTTGGCAATTCTCGAGAAGACCAATCTTGCACGGCATATTTATTCGAATCAAGTTCATTTAAAGCATTTTTTACATTTTCATAATCAGGCTCGAGAACTGCAATATCGATATCCCAATCCCAAGGAATTACTCCACCATATCGATAAGCTCCAAGACAAGTTCCGCAATCAATCCAAAAAGGAATCTTATGCTTTTTCAAAATAGTTACGATTTCATGAAAGGCTTCGATATCTTTTTTTAAAATTTTTGAAGGAATTTTTTCTCTCTTATGTTTTGGCTTCTCAATTGATTCAGCTTGGTCAAAATCTTGAATGTCCATTCCAATTTTTTTGTAGAATGGCAAATTGGACTGAACTTCGGTTTTTTTGAGTGAACGAACTATTGCTGAGTGGCGTTTGCGTGTTTCAGGGAAAAGGAAGGAGATTCCTTTAAGAATTCCTCCTGATACAAGACTTACAGGTAATGCTGTTATCGATAGCGAGGTTTTGATAAAAAAATGGTGAGTGTAATTGAAACGTTGGGAAAACAGATAGGTTTCCTTTTCAGAAGGAACCGCAAGTTTTCCTTCAAAAAGATAGTGGATGGGGATTAGAGCTTGATTTGCCCATTTTTCGATTCCTTGTGCATCTTGCGCACAAATATTTAGAAATGGATTTATGCAGATGGTGTGGTAAAGACAAACGAGAGGCATTCCAATTTTAATCGCCAGCTTTGTAATAAAAGCGCCGATTTTTTCTGCAAGTGGAGAAAACCAGGACATAATTTTAGAGGGAGTTTAAAAATTCTCACCTGAGATTTTTGGAGCTTTCCGAAATAATTGCTGCTGCTCTTTTCGGCCATATGCAGCTTCGCATATTGGCCTCATAGAGCAACACCAATTCTCCTCAGAAATCTCTCAAAACTCTCTATGGGATAATTTTTTAAACACCCTCTTACCCCCAAGATTTTTCAATGAATCATACCAAAAAAAGAAAAAGAAGGCAAATTGCGATTAAGTTCAGGTTTTTAGTAAAATTTTTTGTACCAGTCAACAAAATGAGCCATTCCCTCTTCTAAAGTAGTTGTTGGCATAAACTTTAATTTTTTTTTGCTTTTTTTAATGGCTGCAAAGGTTGTAATTGCTTCTCCTGGTTCCATGGAAACAAATTGTTTCATTGCCTTTTTTCCTGTGAGATGTTCAATGATGGAAATCAATTTTTCTAATTCAATCGGTTGATGGTTGCCAAGATTGAAAATTTCAAATTTCTCGTCCACATTTAAAGCGGCTGCAGTTCCTTGAATGATATCATCGATGTAGGTGAAATCCCGTTTCATCTTTCCAAAATTGTGCAAAGTGATCGGTTTTCCTTCGATGATGTTTTTCGTAAAGGAAAAATAGGCCATATCTGGCCTTCCCCACGGACCATAGACAGTAAAATAGCGAAGGCCAATTAGAGAAATTCCATAGAGATGGTGATAGGAGTGAGCCATGGCTTCATTTGCAATTTTTGTCGCTGCATAGAAATTTGCAGGTCGATCATGTGAATCTGATTCTACAAAAGGAATGCGATCATTTAATCCATATACTGAAGAGGAAGAGGCAAAAACACATTTGATTTGGGGGTATTTTTTCAAAATTTCAAGAATGTTAAAAAAACCACAAATATTCGATTCTAAATATTTTTTTGGATTTACATTGCTGTAGCGCACGCCTGCCTGAGCTGCAAGATGAACAAGATGAGAAATGTTCTCTTGAGAAATGAGCTGCTCTAGTTTTTGTTCCTCTAATAGATCTAGCTCTGCAATTTTTATTTTCTTTTTTTGTAAAAGATCAGCTCGATAGCGCTTTAAATTTGGATCGTAGTAATCATTAAAATTATCGCATCCAGAGACTGAGTGGCCTTGCTTAGCTAAAAACTCTGCAAGATGAAAACCGATAAAACCAGCGATGCCTGTGATGAAAACTCTTTTGGAAAAAGGCAATGGTTAAAAAACCTCTCTTTCTTCAGACTATTGTATAAACTACTGAATTATGCCCAGAGGATATTTTTTTTCTTTCTTTTTTGTCTATCTTTGTTCCTGCACAAATGCACCTTATCGTGGATGCGATGTTTTAGGTGCAGATGAGTTTGTGGTTGACTCCTACAAAATCAAGGAAGGAAAATTTGCGATTTTAGAAATGGAAGGGAAGGAGTTTGAACCATTAGCAACTGAACATTTAGAAGAGTACAAAGATCTCGTTTATGAAGGAGACGTGCTACAGATTTCTATTTATCATCCTTCTAGAGCTGATCTTGCGCAAACATTGCAAACAATCAATTGTACATTAGGGTTTCAGGTTTCCCAAGGCACTATCTTGCTGCCAGATTTGGAGCCGATTTGCGTGAAAGGATTGACGTTGGATGAAGTGCGCCTGGCAATTCAAAAGGCCTATTCTACCTATTTTTCTGATATTACGGTTTTTGTTGGTTATAAAAACCGGGTGGAGAGAAAGGTAGAGTTAGCAGGGCTTGTTTCCATCTCCAGCTATCCGGTAAATGGAAAACTTCGTCTGTTTGAAGTTCTTGCAAAAGCAGCTGCTGCTCCCCATGCAAATTTTTTTAAGAGTTATGTTGTGAGAAATGGAAAAATTTTGCCAGTTGACTTATATAAGCTTGTAAAAGAAGGAGATATGAGTCAAAATATTGTTATGCAAGGAGGGGATAAGATTTATATTGCTGATCCTTCGGCATCAAAATTGATGGTACTGGGAGAGGTAGGACAAAATCGAGTAATCGACATTCCAAATGGATTTATGACGCTCAGACAAGCAATCGGCGAAGCTGGAGGTATTCCTTATACTGGTGATCGAAGGTATATTCAAATTTTTCGGGGTAATCTAATTTGTCCTAAGATTTACACGTTAAATTGGCAACATCTCATCCATTTACCAAGCGATAGCCTGTTACTAATTCCCGGGGATATTGTCTATATTGCAGCAACTCCCATTGCAGAGTGGAATCGCTTTGTAAATCAAGTTTTGCCAACTTTGATCGGATTTGACCTAATTACAAAAGGAATTAAGAGTATCGGAGTAAATGTCGGTGACTAATTCGATAGAGCCTGATGAGATTTATTATGCAGATTTACTCTGGTTTTTTCGAAAAAATTTTCTTACCTGTTGCAAAGTAGCCTTGGTTTTTTTTCTCTTTGCGTTTGGTTTTTTCCTATCTAAAACCCCTCAATACACCGCAGAAGCAATTTTTAGTCGGATGAGTAATGAACGGAATACCAGTTTAAAAAATATTCTTGGAGATACTTTTCTTACGAAAAATAGCATGGATCGTGTAATAGTTTTGATGCAGTCCAAAAGCCTATTAAAAGAATTAGTGCAAAATTTAGGACTACAGATTGATATACGAAACTATCCGTATAGCTTTGCTATTTTCTCCAATATCCTCACAAACTTATCTTGCACACTATCTTCTCCAAAAAAATCGGATCAAAAAAAATTTGAATTTCGATCCGTTCGATATGAAGAAGATTTACCTCTCATCTTATTCCTTCGATTTAAAGATGGAGAAAATTTTTCCCTTTTAGATGAGAAAAAAAATCTCATAGCTTCAAAAAGAGTTGGAGATAGAGTTGAGCTTTCTTATCTCAGTTTTGTTTTAGAAAAGATTCCCAAAGACATTCAGTTTAACTATGATTACGAACTACACATTCAAACATGGATGCCATGTGTAAGATATCTTTTAAAGAGATTGGCGATTAAACCACATAAGCTAGATAACAGTTGCTTGAACTTGACGATAATGATGGAAAATCCCTTTCTTGCTGCAGAGCTGCTCAATGAGCTCATGAAAACCTGTCAAAGCTATCTCAAAAAAGAGCATGATAAAATTGCAATTGTAGAGAGGGAATACATTCAGGATCGCTTTGAAAAATTAAATCGTGACTTTAGTGGTGTTCTCGATGAACAGGTAAAATATTTAAAAAAACATCTTTTTGAAAAAGGATCTTTAAGTCTTTCTGATGCATTAGAAATTTTGGTTAAACCAAGAGAAGAATACAGTTGCAAGTTATTTGATCTAGATATGCAGCTTAAATATTTTCAATCTCTTATGGATATGAATAAAGAGAAAAGCTCTATCCATCACCTTCCTAAATTTGCTGCACAGGATAGAGCAGAAAAAACTTTAGCTTCTTTAGAAGAAATCCAAATTGGAAACACTTCGCCTTTTTCTCTGGAGAATAGTTTTGGTTTTGATATCAATTCCATTAGGAAACTTTGCGTTGATTATTCAGAAAAAAAAGATGCAATTAAAATGCAGGCGGATCAGTTGAATATTTTTTTAAAGGAAATATTTAACTCGAATTTTGAGATCGGCATGATTTCTTCTTGGATTTTAGATCCGATTGCACAGGAAATTGTTCGAAAAGCTGCTGCTCTTTCCTTCGATCTTCATGACAGCCAAAATCACACAGAAAAAGAGCAAGAGAGAGTAAAAGAGACACTTTTTAGGCAAAAGAAATATCTAGCTGATTACATCAAACAGACCATTGCATTGAATGAAATACAAGAAAAACTATACGAAAAACATATTGACTGGTTAAAGAAAGCTGGTATTTCGCTAATCCAAAGTGAAAAACAGATCATTCAAAGTAAATTGGTAGAACTAAAACAAAAGATGGAGGATTTTCCAGAAGAATGGAAATTAGAAAATAATTTGAAATTTAAAAAAGATCTATATACAGCGCAAATTGCATCGGTTTCCAGAATCGCGGAAAATAATTTATTAAATCATTTATTGCATCAAAATGCATCCAAGCCGATCGATCTAGCCATTGCCTCTCCCTTTCCTGTTTCCTCGCCTTTTCGGTTTTCTTTTGCCGCTTTTTTTCTTGGGGTCTTTGCCTCCTTTCTCATTTTGTTATTTATCCAATTGAAAAAAGGGTTTCCTCTTTCTGCTCATACATTCAAAGACATGGGAAAAAGATTTTTTGGCTACTTATCCATAAAAGCTGATTCTCTTGACCATGCTTCTCCACAGGATTTAGAGGTGCTCAGAAAAGTTTCTCACTTTATTCAAACGAGTCCGACAAAAATTGCCCTTATCATAGGGGGAAAAGGGGTGGATTTTTCTAAATCCTTAGCTATGCTTTTTTCAAATCAGGAAAAAAAGACTCTTTTAATTCATATAACTCTTGCGAATGGATCTACAAGTGGATTACAAGAAAATTTTGAAAAAATTTCGGTTGCCCAAGAAGAGGGGTATGATTTGCTCGCTCTGGGAGGAGAAGACCGAATTACTATGGAAAAGCTCTTTTCTCAAAAATTTGCTTCTCTTCTAGAAAAATTAAAACAGACATATGATCTAATTCTCATTTATACAAAAGCTTCTCTTTCAGAGGTAGAGAGTGAAATTCTTTTAGATTACGCTGATGCTGCCATCGTAGTGATTAGGGAAGAAACAGTCTCAATCTTAAAAGAAGGATATCCTGAAAGAAAAGGGATGCAATCAGTTGGATATGTCATCAATCAAACCTAAGAACCTGCTTTAAAACCATGCCTTCGATCTTTAAGAAATTTTCTCGAATCTCTAAAAGAGCTGATTTTAAAGCAGGTTCTAAAAAAATCGTTGTTGCTGGAGGAGCAGGATTTTTAGGCTCTCATCTTGTCGAAAAATTATTACTTAGAGGAAATTCTGTTATCTGCATCGACAATTTAACGACTGGAGTGAAAAAAAATCTTCTTCCCTTTTTATCAAATTCTTCCTTTCAATTCATTCAAAGTGATATTTGCGATGAATTAGAAATTCAAGCAGATGAAATTTATAATTTTGCTTGCCCTGCTTCACCAAAAGCGTATCAGCTCGATCCGATTCAAACCTTGAGGACGAATGTAATCGGGACGATGAACCTATTGGAGCTGGCAAGAAAAACCAAAGCAAAATTTTTTCAAGCCTCCACTTCAGAAATATATGGAGATCCGGAAATTCATCCTCAACATGAAGAATATTGGGGCTATGTCAATCCCATCGGCCCTCGTTCTTGCTATGATGAGGGAAAGAGGTGTAGCGAGACATTTTGTTATGAGTATTGGAGCAAAAACAAAATGAATATAAAAATTGGAAGAATTTTTAACACATATGGTCCTAGGATGCAGGTAGATGATGGAAGAGTGGTCTCCAATTTTATCATACAGGCTTTGCAGAATAAGCCATTGACATTATACGGAGATGGGAACCAGACAAGAAGTTTTTGCTATGTAGATGATTTAATTGATGCAATTCTTCTTTTTATGGAAAGGCCATCCGATATAGTTGGACCTTTAAATCTTGGCAGTACAGCTGAAATTTCTGTTGAAAATCTGGCAAAAATCATATTGGATTTAACCGGTTCAAAATCGTCTCTTACCTATTTGAACTTACCTAAGGATGATCCGAAAAAAAGAAGGCCGGACATCTCTCTTGCAAAAAATCTTTTAAATTGGAGTCCAAAAATCCACTTAGAAGAAGGACTCCAAAATACTATCTCCTTTTTTCGCGCTTTAATTTGAAAGTGATAATAACCTGAGTTTTGGGTTTAATTCGCTCAGAATCAACGATCTTTCCGCGATCTTTCCGATTTTTGTTCTCGGAAATAGCACCTTCGGCTATTCCCTTCGAACAAAAATCGGTAATCCCATCGGAAATCTCTGTAGATTCTGAGGAAAGAAATTCAAAACTCAGGTTAATAAAAAACAATTTTTAGCCAAATGAGTGTTGAGTAAAAAAGCTTCGCAAGTTCCGTATTTACTGATATACTGATATTTTTTATGGAGGCTATGAGATGAGAACTAAAAGACGTAAAAAAGTAACTAGGGTTACAGTTGATTTTCCCACTGTCCAGCATAGAAAATTAAAAGCGATTGCTGCCCTCGAAGGAGTTACATTGCAAGAATATATTCGTTCTCGAGTATCGACCGCGCTCAAAGAAATCAATATATCAGATAGTGAACTTAAATCTGTTATGGATTCAATTATTGAGAATAATAAAGATGCTCTAAAAAGGCTTGCTGATAAGTGATCAAGTATTTTACGGCCAGCCAAGTCATTTCAATTCACGATGATTTGTTGAAAAAATTCGGTGGTCTTTCTGGAATACGAGACTATAATCTTCTTCATTCAGCATTAGAATGTGTTTACAAAGTCTCATTTTGACCTTTGAGGAGATTTTTGCGATATTTTATCCCATTTCGCTCAGCCATATCATCGTCCCGATATTGTCTTCGCTCAATGGGATAAAATCTCATCAAAATCTCCTTCAAATTTCTAGAATGATACTTTGTAAACACATTCTTAGAAGCTCCAAAAGTATCATTTTGTGGAAAAGAAATCTATTGCTCAGTCTATGAGAAAGCCGCAGTATATTTGTATCATCTCACACGAAATCATCCGTTTAATGATGGAAACAAGAGAACAGCATATGTTATTGCATTGGTTTTTTTGAAAATTAATCGAGTTTCTATCAAGTTTAAAATAGAAAATCTGGAACAAATTGTGATAGACATTGCTGATAGAAAGATTGATAAGGACCAGCTTATCCATTTTTTCAAATATGGTACGCTATCATGAACAAGAGAGTTAATTACGAGAGCAAATCTCTCTCCATTTTTGAATGAGGCGGGCTGCGATGGGAGCGCCAACTTTTCCAGAGTTGCCAAAGCGCAAATAGACGACTACTACCAGATCTGGATTTTCAAATGTACTATCCAAAAAGGAGATGCAAACAAATGAGGTGTGCGCTTCCATTTCAGCTTTAGACTCTCTATCAATTGTCTGCTTATACAATATTTGTGCAGTCCCTGTTTTTGCAGCGAGGTAGGGAGACAAATGAATATAATCTTTTAGGCCACGTTCATTGTGATGTGGAGGATAAAAGACAGCAGGACGTGCTGATCCTTTTTCTCCATTTACTACCCGTCGCATTCCAGTCAATAGGATCTGGCGAAGAGGATCCGGGAAAGGCAGAGTTCTTTTGATCTTTATTTTAGGAGAAAAAATAGCAGTGTTGTGCTGATTTTTTATCGCTTCAGTAAAGAGAGGAAAGGTAAGTCCAATCAGAGAAAATTCTTCTTTAAAAGCAGAATTTTCTTTCTCAAAGGAGATATCCTCTTCTAACTTTGACTCCTTTCCTGCGATCAATTTAATGATTTGTGGCTTAATGATTTTCCCTCCATTTGCGATTGCAGAAACCATGACAGCTGTCTGAAGGGGAGTTACGACAAGAGTGTGGTGTCCAATGGCAAAAGAATAGAGTCCTGTTTTATTTTGCGAGAGATCATTGGGGATATTTCCTTTATATTCATAAGGAAGATCAATTTCTGTTAGTTCTCCGAAACCGAATAGTGAAGCAGTGGTTGCAAGAGAAGCTGGATTTTTAAAACAATGTTCAGCAAGAAGAGAAAAATAGATATTACTGGATCGTTCCAATGCTTCAAGTAGGTCAATTTTCCCTAGGAGAGAACTTGTTCTGGGAAGTCTTCCTCCTCTATGGTAGATTTTAATCTCTTCTCCGGATGCAAAATACCCTGCAATTCCGTTTTTCATCTTTGGAACATTTTTAGAGATATCTACAATAGCAAGGGGATTCAATTTTTCATAAGATGGAAAAGGTTCTTTTAATTCTTCATATTTTTCATAGAGAGCTTGGTATGAGGGAATAAGTTTGAAGACAGATCCTAGAGGGGCTGCTTGCCGAAAACCCTGAGATCTTCCATGGCCAACTCCTGTCAAAGGGTAAAAAGCAGAAGCCAGATGTTTTTCTAACTGAAGAGGACCAATTTTTCTTAAATGAGGGTATTTTCCCTGAAGTGGTTGGGTCAATTCGCGAAATGGTCGTAAACTTTTTAATAATGCAAAAGAGGTGGGATGAGGAAGAGAGGAAGTAATTTCTTTTAGATAATCAAGAGATTCCATTTCTTTTTTCGCCAGGCTTTTTCTTAAGTCGATTAGGCGTGCAAAATAGATTTGTAAGTCGGAAGATTGTCTCTCAAGAATGGTTTCTGTGATAAAAATGTGGAGAAAATTCCATCTATGTTCATTCCAAAATTGTCTAAACATCTTTTTCCCCATCATTTCTAGATAATCAGGGTAGGGCCTTGTATATTGTTTTTTTTCTCTTTCTTCTCGTCTCTTTTCCTTTAGGTATTCTTTAAAGTGTGTTTTTCTCCAATCTGCAAAATCAAAATCGTGAAAAAGCTGTCTCATCTCTCGTTCAAGGTCATCTAAATGGCAATTGAGTGTTTGGCACAAATTGCGAAATGCAGAAAAGGAGAGCTCTCCAATGCAATCGATAAGGCTCGAAGGAAAATATTCTTGAGGCGCGATAAGCCTGATAAGATCATAGAGAAGAAGTTTATCTTCAATATTTTCTATCTCTTTAAAATACAAATCGATGATTTCTCGATGTTCGTATAAAGGAAAGTTTTGATCGTACAAAGTGCAAAAGAGATCTCTTACAGAAGACTTTTCTAAGATTTGCATGAGCCTTTCTATTTCTTGCTGTAAATAGACAGCTGTTTTGACGTTTTGGATTTTATCCAAAGCTTTTCGGATAGAACCTGAGTGAGTAAGAATCGTATTTAAATATTTATCCCAAGTTAAGATCTCCGACTCGGTTTGAAAATTTCCAACTTTTTCTGAGTAAATTTCCCTGGACAATGCCAATTTTCCATCCCAGATTTTTTCAATATACTCCTCATTTTCTAGCCACTGAATGACCTTTTCTCTTTTTCTTCTTTGCTGCGTTGGTGTTTTGGATGGGACGAAATCATTTGGATCAAACCTAGGATGAGAAGCAAGTGCAACCACTTCCCCGGTTTTTGGAATCATAGCAACAACGGCGCTGCCTCTTACTAGAGGGTGTCTATGACCTTTTTTGCTAGCATCTCGAATATCCTGTAGCACTTCATATTCTGCCAAAAGCTTTTCTGCTACATCTTGGAGCTCTGCTGAAATAGTCAAGATGACCCTTTTTCCTGGAATAGGAGTTTTGAATCCAGGAAGTTGCCTGATGCAATTTCCCTTTGTATCGATTTCAAGAATTTTCTTTCCGTAAATTCCTCTAAGCGTTTGATCAAAAGTATTTTCCACTCCACTTTTTCCGACAAAATCATGGATGGAGTAAGCCTTTTCGCGAAGTTGCTGCAATCTCAATCGAACTTGCAGTGGATTTTGAAAACCCTTGGGCAAGAAAACCAGTTCTCCCTCATCTCTTTCAGAGAGATAGGTTTCCAATTCGCGTATTTCTTTAGCGATTTGGAGATATTCCCTTTGATTGATTGCCCCTACATATCCAATTACATCACAGCCTGTTTTTCCAAGTGGATAAAATCTCTTTGCCTTTCTCTCCATGCAAATGCCAAGCCATTTGCTCTCCAACATTTTTAATCTGTAATACTCTTCCTCTGTAATTTCTTCTTTTATGACAAAGGGAGTGCTGGGGAAAAGAGAGGCTTTTCCATAGATGATATCTTCAATGTAAAGAGGATCCATTTTTAATTCTTTGCTGAGCAGATCTGCCAGTTTTGCAATATACTCTTTACGAGCTGGTATTCGTACCATTTGATCTTTGTCATTTTTTTCCCATCGAATCGCGGGAATTTGGCGAATTTGCCCATAACAGATAGATGCACAGTATTGAATTTTGTTGATAGCAAGAGGAATATTGAATCGATCGCGAATCGTCGCCCTTTCTACTCTTTGAATAAGGGTTCTTCGTTGTGGCTTTATCGCTTCTTTTTGTTTTTCCTCCCTTTGTACTGTACTTAAGAACCAGGATCTTGATAAAATTAAAAGAATTCCTATTAAGAAAATGTTGAGAATACGCACAGTTCGTGAAGAAATTTTTTTACTTAACATCTTTTTTAATTGGTGAACCCTTTAAAGATAGGTTCATATTATTCTAAAATACATTGGAAAAAATTAAAAAATCGAGTAAAACTATTGGATGTTATACCTGAGAGGGTATTTGCGCCTGTAGTTCAATGGTAGAACAGTAGCCTTCCAAGCTACTTGTGTCAGTTCGATTCTGATCAGGCGCTTTTTTCCAGTGTTTGGAAAAAAATATAATAAAAAAATTTTAACCAAGACTGAAATCTTTCCAATTTTAGGGAAGATGCCGTCGTCAAAAAAGGGACAAAGCTTGGCTACAGAAAAACAACAAGATATTACAATTAAAGATCTACTTGAATCTGGTGCTCATTTTGGTCACCAGACGCACCGTTGGAATCCAAAAATGAAAAGATACATTTTTGAGGAGCGCAACGGAATTTATATCATCGACCTTGCAAAAACCATCCAACAAATTCGTGCAGGAGTTGAAATCGTAAAAGAAATCGTGTCACAACATAGATCTATTTTATTTGTCGGTACAAAAAAACAGGCAAAAAGTGTTGTCCGCGAGCTTGCCGAAGAATGCGATGAATTTTACATTTCAGAGCGTTGGCTTGGAGGAACGTTGACAAATCTTTCGACAATTCGCCAGTCTGTCAAGACTCTAGAAAAGATAGAAAAGAAGTTGGCTACAGGAGGAGAAGGGTTGACTAAAAAAGAGATCTCTCTTTTGGGAAAAGAACAGTTTAAATTACAGAAAAATTTATCGGGCATTCGAGGGATGCGAAAGATCCCTGGTCTTTTGATCGTTGTTGATCCGACTCATGAGCATATTGCCGTTAAAGAGGCCAATAAACTCGGTATTCCGATTCTTGGGCTTGTCGATACAAATTGCGATCCCGATCCAATTGATTATGTGATTGCCTGCAATGATGATGCATTGAAAAGCATTAAACTGATTCTACAAACACTTGTACAAGGAATTATTGAAAAGAAGGGAGAAATGCAAGTTGCCATTATGAAAGGCGATGTGAAAGAAGAAAAAGAAGAAGAACCAGAGGAAGAAGAAATAGAGAAAGGTGAGCATCAAATCTCAGAAGAAACCGAAGAGGAGTTACCATAAAGGAGTTAACATGATGACAAAAAAAATATCTCCCGATCTTATTAAAGAATTGCGAGATCGCACAGGAATCGCAATGGCAAAATGCAAAGAAGCTCTTGAGAAAACAGGCGGAGATATGGAACTTGCCATTGACCATTTAAGAAAGACCGGTCTAGCCTCCGCGGTAAAAAAAGAGGGACGTGAAGCTAAAGAAGGATTGATTGGAATTGGAGAAACAAGTGAAGTTTATAGTTTAGTTGAGATCAACTCTGAGACCGATTTTGTTTCGCAAAATGAAAAATTTAAACAATTTTTAAAAGACATCGCTAGTGAGGCAGCTGCGATACGACCTAGCTCTATCGAAAATTTTTTAAAACATAAGTGTAAAAAAGATCCCACTTTGACAATCGATCAATATCGAGCATTGATCGTGCAAAGTTTAGGAGAAAATATCCAGATCAAACGATTTCTCATCGTTCCTAAAAGCAGGGATATCTCTGTGGGAATTTATTCTCACATGGGTGGAAAAATTGTCACTGTTGTTGAAATGGCCGGAGGAAGTGGAAATGAAATCCTCGCAAGAGATATTGCCATGCACGTCGCAGCAGAATCTCCAGAATACCTATCCCCTGCCGATGTTCCAATTGCTGTGAAAACACGTGAGGAAGAAATAGCGAAAAGCCAGATCCAAGGAAAACCAGCACCAATTGTGGAAAAGATTGTTCAGGGGAAATTGAAAAGTTTTTACGATCTCACCTGCCTTCTTTGTCAAAAATATGTGAAAGATAACTCCATTGTGATTGAACAACTTTTGGAAAGAGAAGGAAAGACGACTGGAAAAAAATTTACCATTCGCCGTTTTGCTCGTTGGCGAGTAGGAGAATCCTTTTAATGTCCTTATTTCGTCGAGTTCTTCTGAAATTATCTGGAGAAGCTCTGACAAACGATCATGGAATTGGAAGTAATTGCAGCCATGTCGCTAAAGAAGTTCAAAAAATTCATAAACTTGGAATAGAAATTGCAATTGTAATTGGAGCAGGCAATCTCATTCGAGGCAATCAGTCAAAAGAGCTTTCTATCGATCGCACTGCTGCAGACCAGGCTGGAATGTTAGCAACCATTATCAATGGAATCCTCCTTGAGCAAGCATTAAAAAAGCTAAAGATCCAATCTCAAATTTTAAGCGCAATTGATTGCCAGTTTTTCCCTAAATATGAATGGGGCTTTGCAAAAAAAAATCTCCAAGAGAAAACGGTTGTTATTTTTGTCGGAGGAACCGGCCACCCTTTTTTTACGACGGATACCGCAGCTGCACTTCGAGCAAGTGAAATTGATGCCGAAATTATTTTAAAAGCTACGACAAAAGTAGACGGGATTTATAGCGATGATCCCATCAAAAATCCAAAAGCAAAAAAATATCCTAAATTGACCTTTAGCGAAGCTCTTGCGCAAAATTTAAAAGTCATGGATGCGGCGGCTTTTGCTTTATGCAGAGAAAATCAGATACCGATTTACGTTTTTAATTTATTTGCAAAAGATTCGCTATTAAATGTCGTTTTAGGAAAAGGTCAGGGATCCTTAATTTCAGAAGATTAACCCAGGTTAAAAAAATGAATAGCATTTCTGAAGAAATCAAAACAAAAATGAATAGTGCAATTCAACATTTTAAAGATGAGTTGAAAAAATTGCGGACCGGCCGCGCTAATCCTGGAATATTAGACAATGTAATGGTGGAAGCATATGGAACCCATATGCGGCTTAAGGAATTGGCTAGTGTTTCGGCACCAGAAGCGAGACAACTTCTCGTTACCCCATTTGATCCGCACAATGTTGGGCCAATTGCAAAGGGAATTGAAAGTGCCAATCTCAATTTACAACCCATAAAGGAGGGAAATATGGTTCGCATCAATATTCCTCCCATGGATGAAACAACCAGAAAAGAAATGGCGAAACAGGGAAAAAAGAAGGCCGAAGAGGCAAAAGTTACCATAAGAGAAATTCGAAGAAAGGGAAATGATCAGGTAAAAAGTCAAAAATCTGGAGGAAAAATTACCGAAGATGAGGTGAAAAAACTAGAAAAACAGATTCAAGAATTAACTGATAAATTTTGCAAAGAAATCGATGATCTTTTTGCCATAAAAGAAAAAGAAATCATGACCATTTGAAAGTAAAGGCTGAAAGGTAAAAGAAAAAATTTGTGATTTCTTTCCTCGAGTTTTCATAATTCATACTTCATAATTCATACTTTGTTTTTTTAGCCTGTAGCATTTATACTTTAGCCTTTGTCGTTGGCCCCATCGTCTAGCCCGGTCTAGGACACCAGATTTTCATTCTGATAACAGGGGTTCGAATCCCCTTGGGGTCATTATTTGATTTGAGAGGCTTTAGCTCAGTGGTAGAGCATCCCCCTTTTAAGGGGAGGGTCGATGGTTCAAATCCATCAAGCCTCAATTTTTTTATTTAAAAAATTGTGACTTGAGCAAGCCATACGAGATGGCTTGCGTATGGGTTTGAGGTGAAGCTGCCTTGTGCCGCGACCGGCCTGAAGGGAAATCCATCAAGCCTCATGTTTTTAATGAAAAGGAGACACCCTTGTTAGAAAAAATTTCTTCATATTTACAATCCTATTTTACAGAACCAACTTCTGCCCAGCCTTCTTCTCCCTCTCGTATGTATACAAACAGTTTTAGCTCTATGTCTAAGGAACGCAAGGGGCTTGTAGTAGTTCTTGGTGCATTGACTGTGGGAATTATTATCTATTTATGGAGGTCTAAATGGAATCCATCGCAAGGGTTTTCGGTTTCTAAAGATCTACCAAAGAAAGGAGATTTAACAAAATTTTTACCTCATAAAAATGTTACACAGAAAGAAGCGACCAATGAGTCTTCAACTAATGACGTGACAAATAGGAAAGAATCAATAAATGAAAATGGAGAAATAAGAGGTCCCACTGCTTTAGAAACCAAGACGGTCATTGATCAAAGACATTACATTGATAAAAATGAAAAAACTCATTTTCTCAAGACAGGCGAACAGCTACTTGCTAATAGTGAATTTTTCCCGAATACCACCACGATATTTACATCTTATAAATTCCAAACAACAATTGAGGTTGTGAATCAAGATTGTTTAGAAGTGGCAGAAAAAGAAGCTAAAACAAGTAAAACTGCCGTTTTAATGTTTGCAAGTCCTCTTGAGCCAGGAGGAGGGATGTCAGATGACAGCATAGGTCAAGAGGAAGATCTTTGTCTTAGGTCAGATATATTTGGCTTTATGTGGGATCAGGTACATGTAAAAGCAAGCAAACAATTATATCCATTAGTGGACCTTGAGCGAGCATATCAGGTTGATCCTCATTATGCTAAAATGAAGTGCAATGGAATGATTCATACCCCTAATGTGACAGTATTTCGTGCGGCCAAGGAAAAGTCATATGAATTTTTATGTGAACCTTTTCAAGTTGGAATGTTGATATCGCCAGCGCCCTGTTGGCCTAAACTCACGATGAAAGAAGAAACAATTGATTATACTCGAAAAGAAGATAGAGCGCAGATGAAAAAATTGATCACTACGCAGCTCACTGTAGCTTGCCAAAAAGGTTATGAGACTGTTGTTTTAGGTGCATTTGGCTGCGGTTCTTTTAAGAATCCTCCTGAAACAGTTGCTAAACTCTATAAAGAAATCATCGATGCACAATTTAAAGGAGCATTTAAAAAGATTGTGTTTGCGATTCTAGATGATTCTAATAAAGGTGAACACAATCCAACAGGAAACTTGAAGCCCTTTGAAGAGTGTTTTAAAATATAAGTAATGGGTTTTAAGCCTCACAATTCTTTCAAACTACCAAAGTAATCGAAATATTTATAAAGATGACCTTCAAAATAAAAATTTTTATACCTAAGAAAATTCTTTTTCTTTAAAGTAAAAAAAAATTGGATATTCAATGTTGAATTATCGGTATTTTTTACTCTTTGTAACCTGCTTTTCCCTTAGTAAATTTAATGTTAATGCAAAAGAGGATGAGTTTGACAAGCAAACAAAAGTACAACAAGGCTTTTGGCGCCTTCGGCATTTAGAAGGAACAGGAATCGGTTTTAATAAAGGATATACTTCTACTGATCTTTTTTTATCTACTACTGCAAAAGAAAAGTTAGTGCCTTACTTGGATTTGCGCGGTCACATTTTTAATGATGGTAGATGGGCTGCAAATGGTGGAATAGGTGTGAGGTCTATATATGCAGACTGCAAAGCCTTTGGCTTTAATGGTTATTATGATTATAGACAAGCTAAACATGCTCATTTTCATCAAATTGGTCTAGGGTTTGAATATATTTATCCTTTAATGAGGTTTTGGGCAAATGGGTATATCCCAGTAAGTCGACACAAAAAGAATTATAGAAAAAGATTTGATGAATTTGAGGACAATTTTGCATTTTTTGTTAGAAAAAGTCAGATTGCTTTTTTTGGATTGGATGGTGGACTTGGGGGGGTTATATTCCAACGCCCTCATTATAATTTAGAAGCCCAAGGAGCGATATATTATTTAAGAGGATCATTTCATGAATGGGCTGTCGGTGGGCTTTTTCGCTTGAAAGCTAAACTCACCGAGTATGGATTTGCGCAAGCTCAAGTTTCTTATGATACAAATTTTAGGTGGCGTGGATCTGGAGAAATTGGCTTCAGGTTACCTCTAGGAAAAGAACTAAAATCAAATCGATCCTGTAGCCATCAGAATGCTTTCGAAAATCAATTAGTTAGCCAACCTGAACGATTTGAAATCATGCCAGTAGATGTTCATCGTTCTAAACGACGTGCGATAGATCCACTTACAGGTAACCCACTCTTCTTTATTTTTGTAGACAATACTTCAGGAAGTGATGGCACATTTGAAAGTCCCTTTGCAACTCTTGCTGCTGCTGAAGCAGCCTCCCGACCGAATAATGTGATCTATATATTTCCCGGCGATGAGACTACAGCAGGAATGGCCAATGGTATTATATTGAAGGATAATCAGCAGTTAATTGGGTCAGCAGCTGATATGAGTGTTCTCACTCCTTTTGGGCAACTCACTATTCCTGCACAAACTACGACAAGGCCAAAATTAACGACACCAGTGAATGGAGCAACAACTGTTGTAACAGCAGCAAATCAAAATACCATCTCCGGTTTACATTTAATTAGTGGAAATGTGAATTTGCGGGTGCAAGATAAAACAAATGTAATAATCACGAACAACATATTTGAATCTCCTCAGGCTGTTGCAATTTCATGTAATAATGTGGCTGGTATTGTAATGATAGACAATAATCGATTTCAAGGATCTTCATTTACTTGTACTAGTGTGACCCCTGCAGCTAATCAAGATTTAACTTGTTTTATTCGTAATAACGTTTATGTGGGTATGCTCAATTTTGCCATGATTATTAATAGCAATCTTAATAACAAGCTTTTGCTTTATCACATTGAAAATAACTTCAGTCTGAATCGTTTTAACAATAATGCGATTGTATTAAATAACATCACTGGATCAACTCAATCTTCAGTAAATTATTTTTTAATCAACAATAATTTGCAATCAAGTGATGTTACTTTTACCAGTACAAATGGTGGTAGTGCATTCATGTATTATGAACTTAGAAATAACATATTTGATGCATCTGTTGCCGCTGATGCCTATTTTATTGATTTGCCAGGACCTACTATAGCAGAAGTTCAGCTGCTCAATAACATTGCTACAACAGGTAACTTTAATCTTTCTACTTCCGCTGTCGGTCGCCTCGTAATGCAAAGCTCTGACTTTGCTCTTACTGGAGTACAAGCTGCTAATACAGGTACATTTACAACAACAGGTACCCTTCGCTTTATTCCAGTGCTACCTTCTAGAGCACAATCACCCACAGGATTTTAGAGACTGTTGTCGAATTAAGTTAACGTTTTATTATAGCTTTTTTATGACGTCATTTATGAAAGAAATAATTTGTTGACGGGATGTCAAAGCCTTTTCTTTTAAATCAAGTCTTTCTAGATTAGTGAGAGTCTTAAATATTGAATAGTCAACAGCCTTAAGTGGATTGAATTGGAGAAGGAGTATTTTCAAATTATGGAGATTATTAATCTCTGATGGCAAAGCATTGATTTTATTAAAATTAAGATTGAGTTCTGTCAGATCAACAAGATTCTTGATTTCATCGGGTAAATCTGTAAGTTGATTGTAACTAAGATCTAATACCTTCAGTTTTGAGAGACTGCCTATCTCAAGATAGAGTGTTTGAAATTGATTTTTACAAAGATAGAGTTTTTCGAGAGGGAGTTCTATTATCTCTTTTGGCAAATGCATGAGATTAAAGCAGCCTAGGTCGAGTTGAGGTAACTTGTGCAGAGAAGCTAAATTTTGTTTAAACCAATCATTAAAGTTTGTTGCTTTTTGAATAACTTCTTCTGAAGTAGTAAAGGAGTCAAGATCAGAGTGCGTAGAGTTAATCGCATCTGCCAACACCTTCCACACAGTAATCGTGTCCCGAGCTTTACAATATGTTTGAAGTTGGTAAATTTGTTCCGATGTAGGCATTGTAGATTCATCAATAATTTTTGTGACATCTTTAGGGATATTCGTATTTTTTTTAAAATTATTAATGAAATTAGTTAGATTAAACTTTTGCAAGCAAAGAATTTGTTTTTCTGAAAGCATATTAGATTGTTTATTAAATTCTGCAATATTCTTAGGAATTTTTTCAGTTGGATAATTGCTGATTATTTTCTTATGATCTGAAATAAATTTTTGGATTGTTATATGGATTCCTTTTTGATTTTTAATTGGGCATAATATTCTTTTTGCTGCTTCTTGAGTTGGCCGTAAGGTGATCCTTAAAAAGAATTTACACACAAGGCCGCAATTCTTTAAGCTATCTAAATCTGTGAAATAAAAAATTTTTTCAACAAGCTCTTCGGGCAGAGTTTGAAAAAGATCGATGGGTGACATTATTCTTCTGCTTGATTAAATAATCAAAACTCAGGTAGTCCTAAGCATGTAGTGCTGGAGAATGACTTCCACTAGTCAGTAACTGCTGCGCCATTTTCGTAGTCCATAGCTACTTTCAGCTATGAACTCCTCAACTGTCTTGCGCTTAACAGACCATTGATTGTCCTTCTCTTCAGCACTACATGCTTAGGACTACCAAAACTCAGGTTAATATTTTTCTATCTAATCTGCATAAGCATTTTCTCACTAAAGTATTTCTACACCTAAGTTGCTAGTTGAGAAATAGTAAGATAATAGAGTGTGGAAAGAAAAAAATCAAATAAGATAAAAAGATTCCCCTAACCAAAAACAACTTGGCTAAAGCCAAGAAGGGGGAACCATGAATGAGTATGAAATTATCGCCAGAGCTTGATCTCAGTTGACCGTCTCTTAAGATTTTTTCTTATAATTAAAAGCTTTTAAGACCTCCTTTGCCATATTCATCATTTTTGCCCATTCTGGAGTGTCTATAAATTCTTCTGGAAGATAAGGCCTTCTTGGACTATCAACAAAAGTTTCAAATGCGTTTCGAAAGTTTACTAATAAATGATATTGAATATCTGTAATTCCAAAATCTTTATATTTTTCTATAACTCCATCACCTTCATGCAAAAAATGATCGGATGTCTCATCGAAATCATCGACTTGCGGTCCTTCACCTCGAATCCAGACTCTTTTTTGATATTCCTTATCTGCTATGGCTGCGACTAGGTCCAATACAAAATTTAATATATCTCTTTTGGCTTCATCAGTTAATTTCATGATTAATTCCTATAAATAAATTCCTCAAGCGGTATATGAGCTTCAGGCGCACTAGGAGAAATATGCTTACCAAATTTATCAATAGCCTTTCCATCTTTCATTTGAATAACATAGGATTTTTGCTGATATGGAAATGGGCTATGAGGCTTTCCCGGCATAATTCTTATAGAGACATGTTTATTTTCTGGATGTACATATTTCATACCAGCACCATTATTTGATAGCTTTACTCTAAAATTTTCAGGAATCCCTGTTGGTTTAGGAAATGTTCTAATTCCCGTTTGATGAATGAGAGCTCTAACTTCTGCTTCTGGCATATAGCCTTTATGAGGTTTTAAAAAATTTTCTGCTTTTTGAAATAACTGTATAGACGCCTGCATCTCCGGATTTAGATGTGCATAAGCATCATTCATAGCCCCTTCCAACTTTCCAGCTTGCTTGAGTTCTACCGTCTCCCTAGCAGTAAAGCCCAATTCTTTAGCTAAAAATGCATTTTTTTCTCCTGCTTGAATAACTTCAGCAACCTTCGCCCCACTTCCAAGTTCTGCAGCAGCTTCAAGAATAAGAGTCTGTTCAGCGGCTTGGAGGTTTTTAGAGATTGCAGCGAGTTCTTTTGCTCCTTTTACTCCTCTAGCTATAAGTTTAGCTACAGCTCCTGGAGTGATAATTTCAGCACCATATTTACCAAGAGCATATGCTGACTGGTTTCCTTTTTCTTGTGAGGAAAGAGTATCCCAGTGGGTGATGAGTTTATGAATTTCTGGAGCTATAGCCTCTCCTAAAACACTCCATTCTTGGGTATAAACCAGTTTGCTTAAAGTAGTAATGGCTTCATACATAGTTTGTGCTGTGCGAATGGGATGGATAACTGCATTTGAAAGGAAGAAAAGGATACCTTTTCCTCCTTCAGCAAGTCCCCTTGGCAGTCCCTCTATAAAACCAATGATAAAATCAGAAGTTGAGAAAATATGTGTTATTGGAGTTTGAGAAACATAGATATGATAATCTTTTAGAGCCTTATCATACTCACCTAACTCAAAATAGGCTGCTCCTCTTTGAAGATAGGGAAGAGAACTAGTAGGTCCAAGTTCAATAGCTTTTCCAAAGTCTTTGACAGCTTGGCGATTATATCCATATGTCAAAGCCATTTCTCCTCGCATTTGATAAGAAAGAGCATTGAAATTTGTTTCTTTGCCTGGATCAAATGAAGAAGCATAGTCTGTGGAGAATTTTCGATCGATTTCTTGGTGTCCATTTCCTGTGGGTAGTGAAAGACGATTTTGCAAACCTAGGTTTTGAATTTCTTGAGCAAATGGAGAGTATTGATTGGTATAGTTTTCAAGATCTTTAAAGGTACTATGAGCAAAGAGAGATCCTAAAATCTTTCCATTTTCTTGTATTGACATGCTTTCACTTACAAAGTCTTTATTAATAAATACAAAATTTGATTTTTATTTTTTTCCAAAATTTTAGTCACTTTGAAACCATTCTTGAGTGCGCATTTTATGGAGTTTTCTACTTTTGAAGAAGCAGTACAATAAACTATTTTTGCTCCCTTTTCTTCGGCTATTTCATCTATTCTTTGAAAAAGACTCGAACCAAAACCTTTTCCTGAATTTTTTTCAGGATTGAAAAGAAAAAGTGTTTTAAGTTCCATTGCTCTATCAAGACCATATTCATTTTGTAATTTATTTTTGTAAACTACAAGACCTACAGGATTCTCATAACTAAACATTAATTCACAAATTCTATCTTTTCCTCGTTTAATTTTAGCTAACGACTCGCTTTGATCTCCATATATCGGCTCGATCAATTTTTTAAATGCACTAGTGACAATTTCAAAATAAAATGAGTTAGTATTCATTCTTATAAAAGACAACTCCTTTACAAGGGGTTTTACTTGTGTTTTAATGCTCAAACTTTCTTCACTTAGAATTGCCCTATGGCTCATAATTTGCCTCTCTGATAAAACGAAAATTTGAAGTTATCATCATTATGAAGTGATCTTCCGAGAAATACATTGAAAAAACTTAGCATACATATTCCAAAGAAAAAATTATCATTTATAAAGGCAATTTCTGCACTTATTATATTGGTGACAAGTTTTTTTTTGATAGAATTTGCCTTTTTTAAGGATACATTTGGTTCATATAATGCATCAATTCTTCTGGTCATAAGTCAAATATTTTCCCTTGTATTTCCATTTTCTCTCTGGTTTATATTTGAAGGCGAATCTAAAAAATTTTATAAAAAAATGCTTGCTATTATGTTAATTTTAGTTTCACTTGGAACCATTCTGCTTATTAAGACATTAATTTTTTTGTTGCATAGATACGATCATCTTTCCGAAGGAGGTCTTTTCTCATCCAGTGATAAAAGATCGGGATAAATACAAGAGCAAAGAAAAGGTTGAGAATTCCAAGAATCCATTTCATGGTTTACTGCCTCCTATCGAATATATAGCAATTTGATGACTTAGCCTCTAGCAAAACATCAGATGGAAGTGGAATCATTAGACTTCAATTGCCATTTCCGGATTTTTTAAAAATCAGCTACTAAGCTGTTTTAACTGGTAACTCATTTACGTAAGGGATCAAATGATATACAATTTGACTACCTTTCTGTTTCTTTTCTCTTAAAATCTTGAAATGAGAATGTTTTTATTTATAGTTATTATTTAAGAATTTTTCAGATGTTTCCTTGTAATTTTACAGACTATTCAATCTTTTTTATCACAAAGTTCATATAGAACACAGAGAAGAGAACCCTCTCCTTTCTCGATCTACCCCATGTTCTTATGTTATTTAAAAAAAAGAATGCGTTAAATTCCCCTATTTGTTATTTCCCATTAAGAGAGTTAACGTATATGAAACGCAAAGATCTCTTAATCGCAACAATTTTAAGTTTGATTCCCATTTCAATGCACGCAGCAAGAAGAGGGGAAGAACCAGAGTGTGCTAAAGGTCCTCGCCGCAATTCGTTTGAAATCGGACACCGAGAGCCAGGCGGCATTGGTTATCCGGATGGATATACAAGTTTTCGATTTTTCAGTGCGCCTACACTGACACCAAGTGGAACTCCTTTTTTAGATTTCAGAGCACATGTCAATAATGCAGGCAAATGGGCAGGAAATTTTGGGATAGGTTGGAGATATTTTGGAGAAAGCGCTGCATATGGGGCCAATTTTTATTGGGATTTTCGCAATGCAAGACATCGCTTTTTTCAAGAAATTGGTTTTGGGTTTGAAGCCCTTTTTCCTCGATGGAAAGTTTGGGCAAATAGCTATATTCCCGTTGGTCCTCGTAGCAGAACTTATAAAATAAGTTTTGATGAATTTGTTGGAAACCAGGCTCTGTTTAAGCGCAAGCGAGAACTTTCCATGTATGGAATTGATGCTGGCGCTGGCGTATATTTATGGCGTGAACCTAGATGGAATGTTGAACTTCAAGGAGCAGGATATTATTTCCAATCGGTAAAGCGCCACAAACATGCCATTGGAGGCTTAGCGAGATTAAAAATAGATCTATTCGATTACGTAGCATTGGAAGGCCAAGGTTCTTATGATAGTTTGTTTAAATGGAATGGCTATGGAGAAATCGCTTTGAGATTGCCGATAGGTGGTGGCCTATCTCGTTGTAGGAAACGATGTTTATCTTGCTGTGACCTGATCGCAATGGAGCGCCGCTTGACGCAAAGACCTGATCGCTTTGAAATGATGCCGACTACTCGTCGTAATACAAAGACACCTGCAATCGATCCAATTACTGGAGAACCTTTATTCTTTATCTTTGTGGATAATACTGCTGGCAGCGATGGAACTTTTGAAAGCCCATTTAATACTCTGCTCGCTGCACAAAACGCCTCTAAAATTGGCGATATAATCTATGTATTTCCAGGAGATGGCACATCAACTGGGATGAATAATGGGATTATACTCAAAAACAATCAGAGTTTAGTAGGATCAGGATTTGCATTGGATGTGTCGACAAGATTTGGGGAAAACACAATCCCTCCACAAACACCTGGTGCACTACCTTTCATCTCAGCTGCTGGAGCTACCGATGCTGTAGAGGGAGCAGATAATGTTCTTATACAAGGATTGCGCCTTACTGCTGCATCACAAGTGGTTTCATTGGTTGCTAGGAGAAATGGGATCGTTAGATATAATCAAATTACAGGAGGCAGCGAAGGAGTTTTCTGCCAATCAAGTTTAGGTACAGTGAGAATCGAGCATAATGTAATACGCAACACGAATAATCCTGGCATTAGAATTAGCTCCGGCATGACAAATCCACTAACGATATTCATAGTGGATTCGAATCTAGTTCAAACAACGACTGGAACTGCAATCGCGATCGTAGATACATTAGCTTCCGATGTTACAAAACTCTTTATCACGAATAACTTTAACGAAAGTCGCTCTGATGGCACTGCACTTAATGCGAATTTAAATGGAGGTGTCGGTACTCAAATGATCCAAATGTTTGCCCATAATAATTCTTTCCAAACATCAGTTGCAACTTATGCAGTTGTTAATACGGAAACGACTGGTTTTACTTTTGTAGAAATGATCGGCAATTTTGGCGATCGTGATGGGGGTCCAGCGAATGTATATCAATTTACTGATGGAGGAGTTACTACAAATTTAGAACTCCGACTAATTCGCAATGAAGCTGCATTTAACAATCTCTTTCAGATTACATCTAATGGAGGAGTTGTTAACGTACAAAGTACAAACTTACTTCTTTCAGGAGTGGAACAGCTAAATACAGGTATGTTTACAACATCTGGTGGCACTGCTGATGTTACCTTTGTACCATTGAGGGCCTTCCAGGAGTAGAATATGAAATTTGTTATGATGATTACTATCCTCACTCTACTCTCTACTGTTCAGGGAAAAGATTCTCTTGACTGTGAACAATGTTACAAAACACCCGAATCCACTTGTCCAGGGAAAGTGTGCACAATCGATGTTCCAATGTGGGATTCTATCACCACACCCTGCTGGGGTGGCTTTGTCTATATTGGACCTGTCGTATTTGAAGCGAGAGAAAATGGGTTAGGTTTTGCTCTTAAGGGAACAGATACTAGTTTTATGCCAGCAGGTGGCAATAACCCCGTGGTAAATCTCGATTTTGATTGGAGTGTGGGATTGCGCATTTCAACAGGATTAATTACGCCGCATGATGGCTGGAAACTGAGCACTACATGGCAAAGACTTTATACTCGCGATAAGCGGTCGATTAATGTATCTTTTCCAAATGGATTGTTTCCTGTATTTCTTCATCCAGCCTCTTTTGATGGAGATGATACTCCTATTGCTCAGTCTGCTAAAGCTGAGTGGAATCTTCGCTATAATCGACTCGATCTTGAGCTAGAGCGTCCTTTTTCTGTGAGCAGATGGTTTACCCTTCGCCCTCACGCAGGCATGAGAAGTGCATGGGTACATCAATCTTATGATGTAACTTACAGCGATCTCCTCGATGATATTCCAGAAGCTTTTGCCCGCAAAGTAGATATGCATTGTAATTTTTGGGGAATTGGAATCTTAGCAGGTCTAGATGCGATCTGGAAACTGTGTGAAAGGTGGAGTTTAGTGACAGATTTGGATACCTCATTCCTATATGGCTACTTCAAAATCAAACAAAAACAGACTCGATTTACCTCAGATGGTCTTGGCACAAGAGTTTTTCGCGTCCCTGATTTTTATCACATTAGCCGAGTGATCACCGACCTGCTCATCGGAGTCCAATACATGCGACCATTTTGGGATGATAAATACGAGATTACCGTTAAAGCTGGCTGGGAACTTCAGATCCTCAATAGTCAGAATCAATTCTTGCGCTTTGTAGATGACACCACTCCTGGGCTTTTTGTAGCAAATCAAGGGGATCTCACCATTCAGGGAGTCTCGCTTTTAGTGAGAATTGATTACTAAATCTGAGTGAAACGTGGTAAGTAAAGTTATCTTTTTTATTGCTATGTTCCACTGGTCCTTTGCTACTGCTTCTTCAAAAGCTCTCGAACAATTATTAGAAGGAAATGAGAGATACATGCGAGAAGAGCTTCTCCATCAATATCGAGGAGAAGAAAGGAGACAAAAAACCGCCGAAAAACAAACTCCCTTTGCCATTATCTTAGGCTGTTCGGATTCGAGAGTTCCTCCAGAGATTGTTTTTGATCAAGGAATTGGTGACCTTTTTGTTGTGCGTGTCGCTGGAAATGTAGTGGGCCCCATTGAACTAGACAGCCTTGAGTATGCCGCACTCTATATGGGATCTTCTCTTATTCTTGTTTTGGGCCATGAAAATTGTAGTGCAGTACAATCAGTTATGCAGGGGAAAACAAAAGATATCGAAGCAATCGCCGATTTGATTGCACCAGCAGTACAAATGGCAAAAAAAGAAAAAGAACCCAGTTTAGAAAATGCCATTAAAAACAATGTGCAGTTTATCGTAGATCAGTTAAAAAAATCCTCCGTCATTGCAAGACTTATGAAAAAAGGAAAAATGGATGTTGCTGGTGGATATTATGACTTTCTTTCTGGAAAAGTTACGATTTTACCTTAGAGGGTATTTAAAAATTCTTCCTAGAGATTTTTGGAGCTTTCCGAAATAATTGTTATCTCTCTCTTCAGCCATATGCAGCTTCGCATATTGTCCTTATAGAAAGACATCAATTCTCCTCGAAAATCTCTCAAAATTCTCTATGGGACCAATTTTTGAGTTCATTTCGGTATATAGGTGCGACAGTATTCGTAACGACCTCCTGCCCAAGGATGAGTGTGATCAGAAGGCACTCTTTGTCTTCGAATTTCAAAGTCTTGTTCATCATTCAAATTTGGATGATGCTGGATTACATTACCAAAAGGTATATAATCTTCAATTCGCTTTTTCCAAAGCTTGGTCAATCCCTGATTACTCTGAATAGCATCCATTGCCCAGAAATCCGCTTGCTTTTCAAAATGGTTTGACATCATTGTTCGAATTGCAAAGGTTACTATTAAAAATGGAAATAGTAACTTTGGAATTTTCATCAAAACAAATGGTGCAGTAAAAAATTCTGCGAGTTCCAATGAAATTAGCCAATATTGATGACCATAATAAATATGAGCATGTTCGTGCAAAAGCGCACTTGAGATGGTTTTTTCTTGAATGGGTCTACATGAAGGCTCTTTTGGAAGTAAATGGAAATTTTGTTTTAGAAAATCTGCAGTTGTTTTTTGTGACTTAGAAGGGATGCCTTTATCACATAGAAATTTAAAGATTTTCAATGGCTGTAAGGGAAGTGAAACTGTATCTTTTATGAAACCGCAAATATAATTAAAAAGTGTGTAGCTGATTGAATAGAGCTTTGCCTTTCTTAATTCACACTGGTAATACTGTTGAGTTTCTTTAGAGATATTATTCAAATTAGGTTGCATATAAAAAATTTAGATTATTATTATTTTTTTTTAATTATACCTAATTAGTATTTAAAATACAATTTTTTAAAAATCTTCTTTAACAATTTAAATTTTTAGATGATGGAGCTTCATTAAGAGACTGTTAACGAATTAAGGCTTCGTCGCTTTTCGGGATTATTTTGGCCGATTTACGATTCAAATTGCAGGGGTAATATCAACTTCGTATATTACCCCTGCAATTTGAAGCTGAAAAGCGGCTCAAAAGAACCCAAAAATCGACAGAAGCCTTAATTCGTTAACAGTCTCTAAGTTTGTAAAGTGAGCTCTATGATTGATCCCGTTGTCCCATTTTGTTTTAAAAGTTTGACGATTTCTTCAGCTACGTCATTAGGAGAAAGAAGGGAGAGAGGATTTTCTTCTTTAAAATTGGTTGTTCGCATTTTTGTATTTGTTCTTTCAGGAGCAATTGCGTTGACAAAGAGATCGGTTCTTTCTTCTGCTAGGGACTGAGTAAAATTGACAATGGCGGCTTTTGCAGCTGAGTAGATTGGATAATTTTTTCTTCCCTTTGAGTAACAGGAAGAGGCGATATTGACAATGTGGCCGTTTGGGACAATTTTTGCATATTTACAACAGTAGATATAGCTTAAAAGATTGACTGCTAATTGTTCTTGAATTTCCTCTGGGCTAAGAGCAGTTAGATTTTTAATGGACAGAGTTCCTACACTATTGATCAAACCGTTGATAAGCCCAAATCGATCATAGATTGATTGAAATGTTTTTTCCACTTGATCTGGCAAGCTAAGATTAACAGAAAAGTAGGGCGAACTGCGCGAAATGGGAATGGGAATCGCTCCCTCTTGTTCCAACTTTTTGCAGATGGCCTGTCCAATCCCTCCCATTCCTCCTGTGATGACAATGTGCTTTCCCTGAAGAGAATTTTGTTTTTTCGGTCGGTTTTTTTCTATAGGCGCCAATTTTTCTGCAATCATTAGATCCTGTTCAGTGGTGATTTTCATGTTGCTCTCTTCACCTATGAGTATGAAAACGGGATGGTTTAGGACAAGAACCAGACTACAATCATCTGTGGCATTGCAAATCCCTTTTTTGATCGCCTCTTCATGAGCGCGTAAAATGAGTGGATAGGAAAAAGTTTGTGGGGTAAGTCCACGCAAATATTCGGTGCGTTTGGGAATCTGATCGATGAGGGTTCCTGATCGAGAATGGACAAGAGTGTCTGTAGATGGAATACAAGTATCTACTGCATGGTGGATTTTTACTGACTTTAGATTTTCTTTTAACTCTCTAAGGCTGACAAAGGGCCTTACTCCATCGTGAATGAGGACAAATTTTGTATCAGTTCCACATGTAAGGAGGCCTTTGTAGGAAGATTCCTGACGAGTCAGGCCACCTTGAACAACAGAAATCAATTGGACTTTTTGCAAATATACAATTTCTTTTTTAACCTCATTGATGAATGCAGAGGGGCAGACTAAAATAATTTCTTCAAAGAGTTTTGACTCGATGAATTTTTCTAGAGTATAGAGATAGATTTTTTTTCCGTGGATTGGATGAAATTGCTTAGGCAAAGCATTTTGAAACCGCTTTCCTTCACCAGCCATAAGAATTAGAGCTTTAGTCCCATTCATATTGTAAATGAATATGAATCATTGGGGTTTAGTTTGCAATTATAGCTAAGAGACTGTTAACGAATTAAGCTTCTGTCGATTTTTGGGTTCTTTTGAGCCGCTTTTCAGCTTCAAATTGCAGGGGTAATATCAACTTCGTATATGACCCCT
>JAKEHU010000005.1 GCA_022614855.1 Chlamydiota bacterium | reverse complement strand
TTTCGCAGGACATACTTAAATTAAGTAGGCCAAGAAATGGCTCTAAGATATGGGAAAAAAGGCACAAAAAGCAGTTTTTTGAATTTCCGGATAGGTTCATATAGGTTTTGCATAATAGTCTTCGCTTATTTATAATTCGAAAACCTAATGAATAATAAGATTCTTCTTTTCCTATCTTTTTTGTTTGCTTTACCCTCTTTTAGTGCAAAAGCTTTTTCTGCAGTTCAGGAAATCAAAGCTTATGAAAATCGCGTTGTTGAAAGTATCAATATAACAGTTGAAAATCTTCCTCCCGGTTCTAGTTTTGATCAAAAAGCAGTACTTTCTAAACTAAAAACTCGTGTTGGCGACCAGTTTTCTGAACTCATTTTTGATAATGATTTGAAAACTCTAGCCGACCAATTTGATCGAATTGAGCCATCTATTCAAGTGCAAGATGATCAAAAAATTTTTATTTCTATTAAACTTTGGGTTCGCCCCATCATTCGCTCCATTAATTGGGAAGGCAACCACCACATTAAAACAAGAACTCTTAGAAACGAATTGGATGTTAAACCAGGAACAATTTTCAATCGGCAAAATTTCAATAAAGCATTTAATAAGGTCAAAGAATTTTATATAAAAAAAGGGTATTTTGAATCTCAATTGCAATATGAGTTGCAAATCGACTCAACTACCCAAGAAGCAGACATTCTAATTACAGTAAAAGAGGGACGTTCAGGTCAAGTTGACAATATCATCTTCAAGGGCTTTACAAAAGAAGAAGAAAGTGACCTCTTGGACATGATCTATACAAAAAAATATAGCCTTTTAACAAGCTGGTTTACCGGAATGGGAACCTACCATGAAGAATTGACAGAACAAGATCGGTCGATCATTATCAATTATCTGCAAAACAAAGGATATGCAGATGCAAATGTAGACATTTTTGTTTTGGATTCTAAATCCAAAGGAAAAATTGTTCTTGAAATCTGTGCAGATCGAGGAATAATCTACCGCTTTGGTGCTGTCACTTTTTGCGGAAATACTCTTTTTCCCGATGAAGAAATAGAAAAAACTTTTATCGCAAGACCCGAAGATATCTATTCTTTTGAAAAAATCCAAAAAACTGCGCAAGCAATTAAAGATCTGTACGGCCGAAAGGGATACATCGATACGAGTGTGATTTATGAAACACAGCTTGTTGAAGATGAACCTGTTTACAATGTCTATTTTCAAATCTCTGAGGGAGATCAATTTAAAATCGGTCTAATTCATATCATTGGAAACGTTCAAACCCAAACGCATGTTATTTTGCGCGAATCCCTTCTTACCCCAGGAGAAATTTTCGATTCTGCAAAACTCAAAGGCACACAGCAAAGGCTTGAAAATGTTGGTTATTTCAAAAGCGTCAATGTCTACGCAGTTAGAACACAAGATGACATTTCTTTAGGGGAAAATTATCGCGATGTTTACATCGAAGTTGTAGAAACTGCTACAGGACATGCCAGCTTATTTGCAGGATTTAGCTCTGCGGATAATTTATTTGGAGGATTGGACATCACAGAGACAAATTTCAATTATAAAGGAATTACCAAACTCTTCAAAAAGGGAATTTCTGCTGTAAGAGGTGGTGGAGAATATCTTCACCTCAGACTAAATTTCGGGGTTAAGCAACACAACTATTCCATATCCTGGCTCACTCCATATTTAATGGATACGCTTTGGAGATTTGGTTTTGAATTCAGTCAAAATCATAGCAATTTGCAATCAAAAGATTATGACATTGATACCTATAATTTTAGCATCTATGCGTCCTACCCCTTTACTCGATATTGGAGTTTTGGAACTCGCTATCGCATTCGCAATGCAGATATTGGTGTCGACCACGATGTGACAAAAGAAGAAAAAAAAGCAGTTCAAACAAGTGGAATTTTGTCGGGCGTTGGAACCTCTCTTGTTTACGATTCCACAAATAGTGCTTTAAAACCTAGAAATGGTCTTCGCTCCCTCTTGGACGGAGAATTTGTTGGACTTGGCGGCCGTTTTACTTTTTTTCGATTTGGGTTTATCAATAATTACTATACACCACTTTGGAAGTATGGAATCATGAAATATCGCTTTGAATATCGGGCCATTTTCCCCGTTTGGAAGACAACTAAACCCCTAGAAATTCCCATTAGTGAACGATTTTTCTTGGGAGGTGTTGCCTCTGTTCGCGGATTTAGAGATTTTGACATCGGCCCCCATTTCTCAAAGACAAAAGATCCAACAGGGGGTATTTCTTCAGCTTTAATTTCTGTTGAATACTTTCAAGATATCTTTAAATTTTTAGGAGCTTTTGCTTTTATCGATGCAGGCGCAGTTTCTTTGAAACACTTTAATCCCGGAACTTTTAGAATGAGCTATGGAGTCGGTATTCGTCTTGAGGTGACAAACCAGGTGCCCATCATTTTGGGGTTGGGCTTTCCTGTCAATGCAACAAAGACCAACAGAGCACGTAACTTTTTCTTCTCTATGGGAGGACAATTTTAATTAATAGCCTGAGTTTTGGGTTTTTTTTCATGGAGCATTGATGCAGATTGTGAGACAATTTCTTTGAATCTAGGCGAATCCAATAGCCGGAAGTGTCTATGGATGAGGAGAGATTCAAAGAAATTGGCCGCAAAATGCGGCAAGGGTCATGAAAAAAACCCAAAACTCAGGTTAATATATGAGACCATTGCATAATTCAATCCGAGATGCAAAATGGTCTCAACATAAAGGAGTATAAAATGAAAAATTTTTCAAAAATCATTATGATGTCCGCTTTCTTACTGGCATCCACTTGTGGATTTGCTATGGCAGATACTAAGGGAATCGGAATTGCAAATTTTGCCACTTGTATGTCCGAATCAAAATATGGCAAACAGGAACAGGCATCCTTTGAATCTTTAAAAAAGCAGCTCTCTTCTCTTCTTGAAGATACAGAAAAACAACTCAATGAAATTGCTGCTAAGTTTAATGATTCTGATTACATGGATGGACTTTCTCCTGAATCTGAAGATGAGCTTAAAAATAAATTTCGCACTTTAAATGAAGAATTAAATCGCTATCAAAATCAATACTATCAAGTATTGAATCAGGCAAATATGAAAATCCTTCAGTCAATTAACGCAAAAATTCAAACTGCTGCAGATAAAGTGGCAAAGGATAAAAAATTAACAACTGTCATTAATAAAGATGCCTGCTTTTTCTACGCCCCCAATCTAGATGTAACAAGCTCGATCGTTACTGAAATGGATAAAAATTTTGAAAAAGAAAAGGAAACTGCTGTAGCAGAAAAAGCAGAGGCTAAAGCAGAAACTGCGGATGCCGCACCAGTGGTTCCAAATGAAAAGGTTCCCTCTGCAAAAAAATAGAACTTTGGATATGCATTAAATGAGGGATGATAAATCTAAAAAATTTACCTTAAAAGAGCTCGCCTCTTTGACAGGAGCAAAATCAATTGGAAATCTCGATTACGCGATTTCCGGCATCGATACTTTGGAGACTGCAACAGAAGAGGATCTCTCTTTTTTAGCTAATCCAAAATACTTAAATGCCATGCGCTCTTCTAAAGCGGGCATCATTTGCATTGATTCACATACTCCTCCAATTGAGGAAAAAAATTTTTTAGTCTCCGATCATCCCTCTAGAACTTTTCAAATAGTCGTGGAAACCTTTTTTTCCCATTCTTTCACAGGATTTCATGGCATTCATCCGACAGCTACAATTCACAAAAGTGCCAAAATTGCTGATGGCGTTTTAATTGGACCTTATGTGGTGATCGATGAAGAGGTGGAAATTAAAAGCGGCACAAAAATCGCCGCTTTTGTCTATATCGGTCCCCAATCAAAAATTGGATCGCATTGCACCATCTATGCCCATGCAGTGATACGCGAAAAATGTACTCTCGGTGATCGAGTGATCCTTCAGCCGGGAGCTGTTATCGGTTCCTGTGGTTTTGGATATACCACTGACAAAGAAGGCAAACACACGAAGCTCCAACAACTGGGAACTGTCATCATCGAAGATGATGTAGAAATCGGGGCAAATACAACCATAGATCGATCCCGCTTTAAAATCACGCGCATCTGCAAAGGGACAAAAATCGATAATCTAGTTCAGATTGCACACAATGTTGAAATTGGGCCAGATAATCTGATTGCAGCCCAAAGTGGCATTGCAGGATCTTCCAAAACTGGGAAAAATGTCTTCATGGGAGGACAAACAGGTGTGGTCGGTCATGTTACGATCACGAGTCAAGTAATGATTGCTACAAGAGGAGGAGTGAGCAAATCCCTTCTCCATTCAGGCAAATTTGCTGGCAGTCCCGTCATGCCCCTGCATGAATACAATAGACAACAGGTCCATCTTCGCCAGATTGAAAAGTATCTTAAAAAAATTGAAGACTTAGAAAAAAAACTAGAAAATCAAGAAAAACTCATAAAAGAGTTCCTGAACCCAACTCCAAATTAAAAGAGGATTTTTTCACCACAGAGAACACAGAGTGCAAGAGAGAAAAAATCCGATTTTCTCTTGTCTCTGTGTTCTCTGTGGTGAAATTAATATTTTGCCAAGTTTTCAATTCACTTGAGTATTAAATAATCATTTGCCATAGCTCTATAGATGGAAGGATAAATGAAGAGCATTCATGTGGCACATCTATTATAAAAAAGAACGAGATAAAGAAGTTACAATCCTTGAAAAACCAGTTCCCGGTTGTTGGATTCACATCGATGAAGCTACAAGCAGCGACTTATTGGAACTGACCAATTTAACAGGGATTGAATCGGCTGATCTTCAAGATTGTGTCGACAAATATGAAATACCACGCATAGAAAAAGTCAACCATCATGTTTTGATTTTCACAAGATATCCCACCGATCAAGAAATCGGCCTTTATACCTCTACCTTTACCATCATTCTTTCCGACCAATTTTTCATCACAATTTCTCCTGTACATAGTGCTCTTGTGACAAGCTTTATTGAACAAAAACGCCATTTCACCACAATCGACCATAACAAATTACTCACCATGATTCTTTTGAAGACCAATCAGGAATTTACCAGCCAAATTCGCAGGGTGAGATATAACGTTCTCAGTGCAGAAAAAGAGATGATTCACGTAGCCAGTGAAGACATCACCGGTCTGACAAAAAATGAAGAAATCCTAAACCAATACCTATCCAGTTTAGCGCCCATTCGCAGTGTGCTTGAAGGAATCTCTAGCGGCCGTTTTACAGATCTCTATGAAAAAGACCGAGATACACTAGAAGATCTTCTCAATGCAATGAAACAATCAGAAGAACTTTGCACCATTGTTCTCAAAAGCATACGCTCCCTTCGCGATGCTTACCAGATCATTTTTGCAAATAATTTGCATAAGACCATTAAACTTTTGACTTCACTGACCATTATTTTGAGCATTCCAACGATGATCGCAAGCATCTATGGAATGAATGTCGATCTACCTTTGGCAAAGAGCTCCCTTGCCTTCGTCGTAATCATGGTTGTCACCTTCTGCCTTTCCTTCTTTGCCCTACTCGTTTTCAAGAAACGGGGCTGGCTGTAAAAAACCATTTATTTATATTCCCTAAGCCATTTATCATTTACCGCCTATGGCAACAACTGCAACAATCAATTCTACCTTTCTCTTCTATCTTGTCCGCGAAGATAACCCTGAGCAAAATGAGCGGATTCTTAAATTATTTCAATCCCTTAACTTTTATTGCTCAGAAAATGGTGAAAAAGAAGCAGCCAAATTTAAAGAAAAATACAAATCTACGATCACCATTAGTCCTGAATTGCCTGATATTCAAGTAACAGAACTGCCCATTAAGTACCGAAAAATTACTGATGAACCTACTCGCCTACCTTCAAAATCGGATGAAACTTTCTCAGGACCTCCGGAAATTTATAATAGTTTTATGCAAGCATTAATAGTGATTTCTCAACGCGAAAAAGATCAGCAAGTTGCTGTTGTCATCACTCATGCTAAAATTATCCAAATAGTCGTGTCAACACTGCTTTTAAAGTCAGCGCAAGATGTAGAAGTAACAAACGGAGCAATTGCAGTAGTTAAATTAAAGGATTATTCTGCTCCAACCATAGAAGAGTGTTTTGGAATAAAGTTGAAAAATAACAATAATGAGATCTCTTTTTTGCCAGGGATCCCGCCTGGCCTCATTTGGCCACAGGACAACCAAGATGCAAATGAAATAGAAAAATACTACGAAGGATTAATCAAATTAGCTCAGCAGGTTCTTCAAAATCCTAACGATAACCTTTCTAAACTTATTCCAATATACCTCTCTCCTTCTTCTTCTTTTATCCATCGGCTATTTTTAGAACTTTATGAAAAGGGAAAACTAGATTTACCCTCCTATGATTTTAACCAACTCTTCTTTAATGGAAATTCTTACGAAAAAGAAAGAAAGAATCTTTTAGTTTTTTGGATTAAAAAAATTTTATCAGATTATGAAAAAGGAGTAGAGAATTCATTGCCTGCTCTATTAAAAATAATTAAGGCAAAAAATTATTTTTTTCAATCTTCTTCTATAGATGTACCTTCTTCTATTGACAATGCAACAAAATGTCTCAACATTTTAAAAGACATTGCTACATGCGGCAATAAGGAAGCTGCTCATATTCTAAGCAGTTACTACGACTGGAATTTTTGGTGCGAAGGAAAATTGAATTTGAGCCCCGAAGAAAGGCTAGCTGGGCTAAAAGAGCTTGCTGAAATAGGAAGCGAAGATGCACAGCGCTCCCTTGGACAAATCTACGGTTTAGGTAGCGAATGGATTACACTTTCAAAAGAAGCAAGAAAAGCTGGGATGGAATGGTTGATCTCTTTAGAAGAAAAATACAATACTTTTAATTATTATGTTACCCGCATTTATCTAGACAGTGGGATCAGAGATATTCTCCAATATAAACTTACTGCAGAGGAACAACTCGAGATTCTCCAACAGCGAGCAGAAAAGGGCGATATACATTCTCTATCCGCTGTACTTGAGATATACAATAAAGGTTTTCTCGAGGATTTAAATTATAGAAGCTCTTCTTCGCACCAATTTCCACTTAACCTAACTATGGAAGAACGATTCGCAAAAATTCGAGAACTCGAAAAAATAAATAAAAAAATAACTAATGAATTTCTCGTATATTGTGTCATGAACTTCCAAGGATACATTAAACTGAACATGTATACAGATGAGAAGCTTGGTTGGTTATTGAACCAAGTAGATCAAGGAAATGTGAATGCTGCAATCATGCTTGTCCCTGTTCTTGAAAAAAACCAATTTTTTCATTTGGAATCTATAAACATTTCCTTAGATGAACGTTTAAAATACTTACATAAGCTTGCTGCAAAGGGCAATGCAAATGCATATGAAACGATTTCGAATTTCTACTTAAATATCGATTCTTCGATTGCCGATTCTAAGGCAAGTACTATGAGTGATCAAGAAAAATCTAAAAATTTAATTGACGTAACGATATCAGGAAGACATTGGGAAAATGTAAAAGAAAAATTACTTCCCACTCTTCCTGAATCACAAAAGGCCACAATGAGCTTGATCTTTTCCCTTTTAGAAACTTTAAAATCTTGTTCTAAGACAGAAGAAGAATGGAAGGGCTTTCGATAAATTGTTGAAGCGTCTTTAAAAACTTTGCACTATCCACTCCATCAATTACACGATGATCTGCTGACAATGTGAATGTAATCGTTTTACCGGGGACAACTTGACCTTCTTTTACCACTGGTTTTTCTTGAATTCCGCCTACTGCTAAAATGGCCGCTTGTGGAGGATTGATTACGGCAATGAATTCGGAAATTGCATACATGCCCAAATTGGAAACGGTAAAAGAACCTCCCATATATTCTTCTCGAGCCAGCTTACCTGCCTTTGCTCTTTCTGCAAGATCTTTCATTTCAGAAGAAATTTCGGCTAAATTTTTGCGGTCTGCATAGAGGATGATCGGTGTGATCAACCCCTCTTCCAAAGTTACCGCTACAGAAATGTCGATTGTCTTGAAACGAATGATCGCATTGCTCGCAGAGTTGAACCCACTATTGATATGGGGATGTTCTTTCAATGCTAAAGCAGCCGCGCGAATGACAAAATCATTAAAGGTAAATTTCATGCCGAGCGATTTCAACTCTTCGCGCGTCTTAAACAACGAAGAGGCGTCCATCTCCTGCGTGACATAAAAATGGGGAATAAAAGTTTTAGATTCCTGCAATCTTTTAGCAACAATCTTTCTTATCGGGCTTAAAGGAATTTCCTCAAAACTGCCAGCTTTTTCTTTTGGCATTTCCCTTCTACCAAAGCCCACGATGGGCTCTCCTAACTCTAAATCCCTGCTCATGATTCGTCCACCGGGACCTGATCCCTTAACTGTGGAGAGGTCGACCCCTTTTTCTTTTGCCATTTTTTTTGCAAGAGGCGATGCAACAATCGGTTCGTGAGCAGTTCGGTGAATTTCATATTTTTCGACTGGTTTTTCTGGAATGAATTGGGGTTGTGGTAAACCTTGAGATACTTCTTTTGCAGCTGGTTCAGGAGCTTTTTCAGGAACAACCCCTTCAGGCAGGTATCCTTCTATGCTCTCCTCTTTTTTTTCTGTAAAAATGGCAACTGGTTGGTTGACCTTAGCAAGCTGACCATCACCCACTAAGATTTTTCTTAAAAACCCTTGCTCTAATGCACTATGCTCCACAGTAGCTTTATCTGTTGCAACTTCAAATAGGACATCGCCGACATTTACCTTATCTCCTACTTTTGCATGCCATTTTACAATGGTTCCTTCTTCCATTGTTGGGGAGAGTTTTGGCATTGTCAAAGTAAAGGGCATATTTTACTCCAAAGTTTTGAGAATTGCATTGATGATTCTTTCAGGGGTTGGCAAAGTTTCTCTTTCCAATATCTTTGAATAGGGCATTGGCGTTTCTCTTTGGCAAACTCTTGCTATTGGAGCATCGAGAAAATCAAAACAATGGTCCATCAACTGAAAGCCAACTTCAGCACAAACTCCTCCGAACAAATGGCCCTCTTCGACAAGAACGCAAAAATGAGTTTTTCTCAAAGAAGTTGCAATCGTAGCAATATCTAAAGGTTTAACTGTGCAAAGATCGATCAGTTCCACATCAATTCCCTTTTTGGTGCATTCTTCTACCGCTTTGCGGCAAAAATGGATCGTCCTGCTGTATGAAACCAAGGTGATGTCCTTACCCTCTCTCAGAATCTTTGCCTTACCAATGGGAACAAGATATTCTTCAGTAGGGATTTCCATCTTATCCCCATAAAGAAGTTCATTTTCCAAAAATAATACGGGATTATTGTTGCGAATGGATGATTTTAAAAGTCCTTTTGCATCATAGGAATTGCTTGGAGAAACAATGATAATTCCAGGAAGATTTCCGTAAATCGATTCCACACAATGTGAATGTTGGGAAGAAACCTGTGCAGCAGATCCATTCGGTCCTCTAAAAACAATCGGAACGGGAAATCGATTTCCCGACATGTAATACATCTTCATTGCATTAGAAATGATCTGATCTGCGCCAACAAAGGAAAAATTAAAACTCATGTATTCGACAACGGGTCTCAGTCCGCACATCGCGGCTCCAATTGCCAAACCTCCAAAACCAAGCTCAGAAATGGGAGTATCGATCACTCGATTCGGTCCCCACTTATCCAGCATTCCCTTAGTAACTTTATATGCACCATTGTATTCGCCTACCTCTTCTCCCAAAATAAAAACAGATGGATCGCGCTCCATTTCCTCATCCATTGCTTGGCGAAGTGCCTCTCTCATTTCAACAACTTGTCCCATGAATCATTCCCATCTTTATGGTGCAAACACATCTTTTTCTAAAGTAGCAGGATCTGGCCAGGGGCTTTCTTCAGCAAATTTCAATGACTGTGCCGCAATTTCTTTTTGCTCTTTATCAAGAAGGCCATATTCCTCATCTGTAATCATGCGCAAACTCGATAATGTTTTCAGCATGATAATCAAAGGATCCCTTTCCATACATTTTTTCAATTCTTCCTTAGAGCGATATAAACCCGGATCCGAAATGGAATGGCCTCGAAACCTCTCCGTCACCACTTCCACTAAAACAGGATGTGAATTTTTTTTGACCTCTTGAAAAACATGGGAAAAACCTGCAAAACAATTAAAAAAATCCATCCCATCAAACGTGTATGCTTTCATTCCAAAGCTTGGCGCTTTTTTCTCTGCAATAGGAGCAACAGAAACTGCTCGATCCACATGTGTCCCCATCCCCCATTCGTTGTTTTCAATCACATAAATGCAGGGCAATTTCCAAAGGGCGGCTAAATTTAGGGATTCATGAAAAGAGCCTTGTGCTACTGCCCCATCTCCTAAAAAGCAGATCGCAACATCCATTTTGGGAATGTTTTGCACCTCAGGAACATTTTTTAGATATTGAATGGTAAATGCCGCACCCGTTGCAATGGGAATTTGTCCTCCCACAATGCCAAATCCCCCCAACATCTGCTTTGTAAAAAAGTGCATGGAACCCCCTCTTCCCAATGCATTTCCCGTTGCCTTTCCAAATAATTCCGCCATGAGTTCATCGGGAGTCGCTTTTAAAAGCAGGGCTAAAGCATGACATCGATAAGAGGTAATCCACCATTGATTTTGCCCCATGACAGCAACTGCAGCTGTTTGTACTGCCTCTTGCCCCATGTAAGAATGGAAAAAACCTCCAATTTTTCCCGAAAGATAGGCTCCTTCAGCTTTCAATTCAAAATTGCGAATTAAGAGCATCTCTTTGAGACAAGCGATCAATTTTTCTCTGCCAACTTCTTTTACCACCTTTTCAAGGTCATGAGAAAAAAACTGATACTTCGGAGGGCCTGTTTTTTTCATGTTTAATAATTCATTCCTGGTGGAGGTGCAAAAGCACCTTTTTGTGAATCCTGAATGATATTTGGATTATTTGTGAAAGGAATAGTAGCTAATTCTGAATCACTCGTAGATGGACCACAACTGGCCATACAAAGGACCATTATTGCAAAGAGATAAATTTTAACCATATTTCTCACCTCTATGCACTAGAATAAGGCCTATGGGAGAAAAAAAGAAATGTAAGAATTTTTTTTCAAAATTCCAAAAATTTGCTGAATGATGGTTAGATTTGCATTGTTTATATGATTTACATTCTTTTTTCTTCATTTTCAAAAATTTTTGAAGATATTTTTTCGCTACTCCTTCATCTCCTAAAACAATCGCATTTTCCTGGTTATGCTGATCGGCACGATAGGTAAAATTAAAAGACCCTGTCCAAACTACTTTACCTCCAAAAATACAAAATTTATCATGCATAAGGGGTGTTTGAGGAAACTTTCCCGGTTTAGTTTCTATAACCGGAGGATTCCAAACAAATATGGGAATCTTTGCCTTTACGAATTGATTCATCACAAAATCATTTTTAAAAGAAAAAGAGTCGACAATCACCTCTACTTGCGCTCCCCTTTCCTTTGCATGAATCAAGGCCTTTATGATCTCTTGATGGGTGATGCAATAAATGGCAACTTGAATGGCTTTATCTTCTTTTTCAATGAGCTGAACAAGCTTTTTGGCCAAATGGTCTTCCGGTGAAAAATAGACCTCCAATTCAGAAGAAAAAAGTGGTGTGGCAAAAAATATAATTACAAAAAAAATCAACCTTTGCATGAATACCTCAAAAAATTTTATTTTACAGAATATTTGATCTTTATGAAATCAAGTTTTTGTTATCATGACTCACATGAAGCGAGCAATTTACTACGATACAGAAACGACAGGCATAAAAACCGATAAGGATCGAATCATTGAAATCGCTGCTTTTGATCCGCAAAAAAACCAGACCTTTGTTCAATTTATCAATCCGGGGATCCCTATCCCTCCTGATGCAATTGCTATTCACAAAATCACGGATGAAATGGTTGCAAATGCCCCTAATTTCAAAGAGATCGGCAATGCATTTGCCAATTTTTGTGGAGAAGGTGCAGTTTTAATTGCGCATAACAATGATAGTTTTGATAAACCATTTCTTGAATACGAATTTAAAAGATCCAGCCTTGATTTTCCAACCAGCTGGGAATACATAGACACCCTTAAATGGTCGAGAAAGTATCGTCCAGATTTACCTAAACATACTCTTCAACATCTCAGGGAAATTTACCAGATTCCACCCAATCAAGCCCATAGAGCTTTGGATGATGTAATGATTTTATATCGCCTTTTTTCTTTGATGATTGATGATCTTCCCATTGAGAAAGTATTAAAACTTCTTTCTGAGCAACCCAGGGTTCATCGAATGCCATTTGGGAAACACCGAGGAAGACCTCTTTCAGAAATCCCCAAAGATTATGTCAAATGGCTAGATGAAAGCGGAGCTTTGAAAAAAGGTGAAAACCAACTCCTCAAAAAAAGTTTCGTCGATCTTGGGCTTTTAACCTAATCTACTGAAAAATGAGCAGGACCTTTATGTCAATTCATTATGCTCAAAATTGACATTTGTCAGTTTTGAGCATAATACTTAAGGTTATTCAAAAAAAATTAACTATTGCTCTTTTAAAAATCAGTTTGTTATATTTTTTTTCTTAAATATAGGAATATTCAATGTTTTTTGGTCCGATTACTTCAGCTTGTACAAGATTCCCAAATAGCAATGTAGAACGTTTTTTCATTTATCCAGCACTTGCTGTTTATTCTCCACTCGAAAACTCGATAAAAACCTCTGTAGGGGGCTTTTTTACAATTCTGTCTTTAGCTTCTTTAGGAATATGCCCACCTATCAATAATGGTGCTAATTGGACAAGGTACTCACGAGGCATTTTAACTATTCCCATACAAATCATTGGAAATATTTTCAAAATACATACCGAGATTTTAACTCGCTACAACATCGCTTATCCTTATGTATTAGGTTCAGTAAATCTTTTAATCAACTCAAAAAATATTGAGCAAGCCCAGAACTCTATAAATGAAAATTATGATTATATATCTGATATAAAGTTGATGCGAGCGCAAAATATATGTACAAAATTATTTCAAACTCGCACAGAAAGCAAAATTCAGCTTGTGGCCAAACACATTATTTTTAGGGTTGCTTTGTTGGTAGCGACAATAGCTTGTCTAACAATTATAGGCATTCTTGTGCCTACGATCTCAATAATTTTTATTCCTTTTGCCCTATATTATCGCGGACGAGAAACAACATACAATAATGTTGCATTTCTAGTTTTAAAAATACCTGGAATAATCCACTCTGTTTGTCTGACTTTAAGAATGGTTGTTAACCCTCTCCAGTTTGTAAAAGAAACCAAAGAAGAACTAGAACTTGACACAAGTCCTATAATAAATGCTTTTATTGCTCCAAGTAATTTCTGGAAGAACGCTTTAGAATTTAATGAGTCATAATTTGATAAACAAGATTTGACAACACCCATCCTTTTTAGCTTTTAGCCTTTTGAATTTAGCTTTTGCTCTGCACATAAGGAGTATTTTTGCGATACATTGCTTCCCACATCAATCGGAACTCTTCACAATTTTCAAGGAGCTCTTCCTTTGTTCCTTCCGCAATTTTCTCCCCTCTTTCAAGATAAATGATTCTATCAGCATGTTCAATCGTTGCCAGTCTATGAGCAATGATGATTTGGGTGACAGAACCACGCAATTCTGAGATTGCCTGTTTAATGCGATTTTCTGAAATGCTATCTAAAGCGGATGTCGCTTCATCGAGCACCAAAATGGGAGCATTTTTGACGAGTGCCCTTGCAATGGCAAGTCTTTGTTGTTGACCTCCGGATAAGTTTTGCCCAGCCTCTGCAAGCATCGAGTCATATTTTTGGGGCAACCGGCAGATAAACTCATCTGCATGTGCTTTCTTTGCTGCGCTTTCAATTTCCTCTCTTGGAAAATCTCTTCCAAAAGCAATATTTGCTGCGACAGTATCAAAAAAGAGAAAGGGTTTCTGTGAGACAAAGGCAATCGTTTCTCTTAAAGATTTTTGCGTATAGTCTTGCAGGGGTTTACCATCTAAACGAACTTCTCCCTTTTGCACCTCGTATAATCTGGGAAGAAGCTGGACAATTGTGGATTTTCCAGCCCCTGTTGGTCCAACTATAGCAACCGTCTCTCCTTTTTTAACGGAAAAAGAAAGATCTTTTAAAATCCAATCTCCATGGTAGCGAAACCAGACCCGATCAAATTCAATTGCATTTTGAAACCCTTTGAGTTCAATCGCTCCATCTTTATCCTCAATATTTGGCTTTAGATAAAGCACCTCAAACATCCTTTCTGCAGCAACGATTCCTCTTTGAATATTGGCATTTTCATCTGCAAATTTCTTTACAGGTTCATAAGCCAAATGGAGTAGACCACAAAATACGATGAGTTGAGAAACAGCCATCCCAAGTGTGTAAAGACCAAATAAGACAACTGTAGCAAGGCAAAGAGTCGTAATTGCATGCAAAATTGGCCGAGTAAGAAGACCATATTTTGCTGTTTTGCTTTCCAATACTGCCATGCGATCATTTTGCTCTTTGTATTTTCTCAAAGAGAAGAGTTCCATAGAAAAAATTTTTACCGTTTGTATGCCTGCCAAAAAATCTATAAGAACAGAGGCAAAGCGCTCTTGGTTCGTCTGAAGTTGTCGAGAAACCCGTTTCACTCTTTTGGCTAAAAAAACGATTGGAATGATGATGAAAGGAAGTCCTAAAAAAATCACAAGTGAAAGCTTCCACGAGAGATAAAAACACATGTAGAGACAAGAAAAAATTGTAAAAGGGGTCTGCAGGTAGTTAGTCAAACAAGAGTTGATTGAAGAGGAAATCTGTCCCGCATCTCCGACAACCCTTGAAGAGAGGCTCCCAATATTGTGCTGTTGGTAAAAACTCATGGGAAGGGATTGAATGTGTTCAAAATATTGTTGCCGAAGATCCCGGCTAATCCGGATAGCAATGAGCTGCGTTGTATATCTACTAGCAAATAACCAGATCCCTTTAAATACTGCCACTCCGACTAAAATAAAAACAAGGACAGTGATGCTATTTGCAAATTGAAATTTTTGCTTTGCCTTATTGAGAATCCAATTTAATGGATTGGTCTCTTTGCGCTCTGCTAAATAAGCCGCAGCTTGTTGTTTTGTAATGGCTCCGCTTCCATTCTGATCAATTTCCGGCCATTTTTGTTTTACCTCTTCTAAAGAAATTTCATTTTGGGAAATGACCTTTTCCTGTTTATCAGAAGAAAAAAGAGTAAAAAAATCTGCTCCAGAATTGGACATGATGCCTAAAGCAAACATTTCCATTTGAGATGCAACGGTAAGGACAAAAAGAGTAACTAGTGTTACAAGTAAAAGAGAAAGATGTTTTCTATTTCGAAGGGCAACCTTTAAAAGTAATCGCATTATTTAAATATATATAAAATCTGCGTTTCTTGTATTCTATTATACTAGTTCAGTAGAAAATTTTCCCATTTTTCGAAATTTTTTATACCGCATTTCAAGGAGTATTTCCATAGGAAGAAGTTTTAAAGTTTCCCATTGCCCTAGTACATATTCCTTCACATTTTGGAAGACTACTTGGGGATCATGATGGGCTCCTCCTAAAGGCTCTTCGATCGTTGCGTCGATGATCGACAAAGAGAGCATATTTTCTGGGTGGAGTTTCAGTGCCTGTGCAGCAAGTTCCTTCTTATGGCTATCCTTCCACAAAATAGAGGCACAACCTTCAGGAGAAATCACAGAGTAATAGGAGTGCTCTAACATCGCAACGCGATCTGCAATGCCAATTCCAAGAGCGCCTCCAGAACAGCCCTCACCAATTAAAATCGCAATGATCGGTGTTGGCAATCGAGACATTTCAAAAAGATTTTGCGCAATGGCCCATCCCTGCCCTCTTTCTTCAGCAGCAAGTCCTGCAAAAGCTCCGGGCGTATCTAGTAAACAAAGAACAGGCAGTTTGAATTTTGCCGCCAATTTCATACAGCGAAGAGCTTTTCGATATCCTTCAGGATGGGGCATTCCAAAATTGCGATGGAGGCGGCTTTCTGTATCACATCCTTTTTCTTGAGCAATGACCATAAATTTAATCCCACCAATGTGACAAAGGCCAGAAATGATAGAACGGTCATTTGCATAAAGACGATCTCCGTGCAATTCGACAAAATCTATGCAAAAAGCGCGAATATAATCAATGGAACGAGGTCTAGAAGGATGGCGGCAAATGCTAATCCTTTGCCACGAGGTTAGCTCGGAATATATTTTTTTCTTTAATTTCTCCAACTTTTTCTCTAGTTTTTGTATCTCCTCATCAGACCAAACTGCATTGGTTGTGTTCTGCTCTTTGAGTTCACCGAGTGTTTTTTGATATTCTAAAATCTGCTTCTCATGAGGTAACATAATGAACCTACTCTTGCCTGGATGGAGAGGCTACTTCCGTACCTGGAAGATTAGCTACTTTAAAATCAGGAACAATTTCAATAACCGTTGGCTTTGTAATGATTATCGCAAAAAGTTCTTCCACATCGTCTAAAGACATGCAGATGCTCCCATCACTTTTATAATCGCTCAGCAAATCTTGCTGCTCTACGAGTTGCCCTTCTTCATTATAGATGAGTGGCAAACCATGGATACCTAAACCTTTTTTTAAAGAAGAAAATGAGTCACCACTATCAGACTTAAAGGGCAACCATCTCGTTCCATAGACTTGCACCATCTCAACTTTTTGGTCTTTGTAATATCCCGTATTCTTAGGTTTATAGACGGCTATTTTATTCCCTAACATGAACTTTCCTATAGGAGTTGAACTTTTTCCAGAAGTCTCATCTCCTTCTTTTTTGCCAAGACCGACCGGGTAGGTTTTCAATAAAATGCGCTGTTTTGTATCTAAATCAATGTAATAAAATCCCATTTTGCATCGAGAGACATCTACGAGAAGGTAGAAATTAAAATTTTTATCTCTGCGAAAAACATTAAAGCGGTTTCCTGGAGAAATTTTCTGAGAAAAATAATCGGGTTTCCCACGCAAACTTCGAGAAATGAAATGGCGAGAAGTAGCAAAGTAAGAGGCATAATCAGAAAGCCAAGCCTGTCTTCCCTTCAGCCAAGGCACACTAGTTGCATAGGTAATTGTCTCCACAATCGGAAGCTTGGTTGGGCCTGTTGTGAACAATTGATAGATTCGATCGATATTCGGAAAATCATCTGCAAGATCAACAGGTCTGCTCTTTTTGAAATTTGGGCCATTTTTAACAATTGAAATGGTCGGTATCTGCGCTTCTTGTGCCTCTACCTCCAACTCCATTTTGGAAGGATCCGCGATAGATTTTTCAGCTCCACTCACTGTAGGTAAGCCTTCTACCTGTCGTTTATTGGAAGAATTTTTTTTAATAATTCCGAGAATGGCGATCGAGATAAAGAGAAAAATAGACCCAATAAAAATAAATTTTGGAAATGACATCTGCCTCATTAGTTGAGGGTATTATCTTCCATTTAAGACTATTTTTCAAGAAAGAGACCGATTTCCTTAAAACTAAAATTTTAATTTACGTGAGTAGATGAACCTATCCCATTATACATGGGGATGATGATGGTGATGATGTGCACCCTCTTTCCGAAGATCTTTTTCAATCAATTTTTTCATTTTTTTACCAGGAGTAAATTTCACAGCCGCACGCGCAGGAATAATAATGGGAACAGCAGCTTTTTTGGGATTTCTTCCTACTTTTTGTTTTCTTTCTACAATCTCAAAGACCCCAAAATCTCTAAACTCCAACCTATCTCCTTTGGCTAAAAAATTTGTCATGTGATCTAAAAATGATTGAACTACATTTCTCACATCATTGGGATGAACACCCTTTTCTTGAGAGATCACTTGGATAAGTTTTTTCTTCGTTATTGTCGCCATGGAACATTGACTCCTCTAAATTATTCCTTAAAAGCTGTACTACAGCTTCTTAATTGTCATTGTTGTAAGAGTTTGATTTTCAAGCAAGTCTTTTCAAGATCTTCCTTGCTATTTTTTGATTTCCACTAAAATTTTTTTCTTTTTCCCAGCCCCAAAAAGCAAGAAAATGCCCCCTATGAGATCCTCTCTTTCGACTTTTAAGGAGGGATTTTCCACCTTTTCTTCATTTAGGTAAGCTCCTCCATTTTGAATCAATCGCACTGCCTCCCCTTTACTCGGCAAAAGACCAATTTTTACTGAGAGTTCTACAAACTTCTCCCCTATCACTTCTGAAGAAGACAACATAATATGCGGCATATTTTTAGCGATCTGTTTTAAAATCTCCGGTTGTAATTTTGCCTTTTTCCCAGGGGATGCTGCCTCAGTGACCTGTTTTGCAATAGCCAGGCCTTCTTTGCCATGCACTAAACCCGTTACCTCTTCTGCAAGTCTTCTCTGAGCTGTATTGGGAACATATCCATTTTTCCCCATCTGATTTTCAATTTCTCTGATTTCTTCCAAATCCATAAACGTGATCATCCTCATCAATCGAGGAATATCCTGATCAGGAAGAGTAAAAAAATATTGATAAAATTGATAAGGAGAACACTTTTCTTTTGAAAGCCAGATTGCTCCTTCCTCGGTCTTTCCAAATTTTTTTCCATCACTTCTCGTCAAAAGAGGGAAAGTGAGGCCGAAACTCTGTTTTCCAACTAATTTGCGAATCAATTCAATGCCAGCAGTAATATTGCCCCATTGGTCACTTCCACCCATTTGTAGAATTACCTTAAAATTCTCAAACAAATAGTAAAAATCAAAAGCCTGCAAAATTTGATAGCTAAATTCCGTAAAACTAATCCCCTCTTCTGATTCAATTCTTACTCGTACACTTTCTTTTGCAATCATTTGACTTAAGCGAAAATGTTTTCCTATGTCTCGCAAAAAATCGATTAAACTCCACTTATCAAGCCAATCTTGATTATTGAGAATGATCGGTCTTACCGATTCCACCTTAAAATCGAGAATCGCTGTGAAGGACTTAGAAATTTCCTCCACATTTCTCAAGAGATCTTTTTCCCCTAAAAATGGCCGTTCCTGACTCTTGCCAGATGGATCTCCAATTTTCCCTGTTGCTCCCCCTAACACTACCACTGGAGTATGACCAAATTTTTGAAACCAGCTCAAAGCGATGATTCCCACCAAATTTCCCAGATGCAAACTATCGGAAGTAGGGTCGAATCCGATATACACTCTGGATGGTTTGTTCAAAACCTCTCTCAAATTTTCACTTGTCTTTGCTTCAATAAAATCGCGATCTTGAAGACAGTCGATTATATTTGTGTATCTTTTCAAAAAAACCTCATGAACAAAGCGAGTTTCAAAAGAAGTCTATTCTTTGCGAATTTGTTCCGCAACTTTTGTTACTTTTTCAGATAGTTTAGCGGTATTTTGATTTTCATCGAAAAGAGAAATAGATTTTTCTCTCAAAACAATTCTATAAGATGCGTTTCTGGCAATCCATCCATGTATTGCAGCCCTCTTTTTTTTCAGAGCTTCAGAAGTGATCTTTTCATCTATAGCTTTTAATTTTTGGTTTAGCTTTGCACGCGCTTTTTTTGTTTTTTCACTTTCTTCAACAATGATCGCTTTTCTTTCCAAACCACTTTCCATTGCCTTCTGTCCCCCCTTTTTTGAAAGAGTAAGTTTGACCTCAATTTTTTTCAAAGAGGAAAAAACAGTGGTATTGTAATCTTCAGTTTATGAATCTATCCCACTATTCGAATTTTCCTGTTTTTGATCTTTTTAGCATCTCTGAGGGACCTCTTTTCAGCCATGTGTCTTTCACATTGTCTTCAAAGAGGTCCCTCAAATCTACTCAAAAATCTCTAAAAACATTAAAAATAGAAATAGTGGAATAGATTCATGCAACTCGAAGAAATAAAAAGGAAGATTGCCAAAAAAGCTGTGCGGCTTATTCAAGATGGCATGACCATCGGCCTTGGAACCGGAACTACCGCCCAATTTTTTATTGAAGAGCTTATTTCGCGATACAAAGAAGGAGTAAAATTTAAAGCAATTGCAAGTTCAGTAAAATCAGAAATTCTTGCTTCCAAAGGCGGAATTCCTCTCATTGATCCCAAAAAAGTGGCTTCTATCGATTTATCCATTGACGGAGCAGATGAAGTAGATCCTTTAAAGCAAATGATTAAAGGAGGTGGTGGTGCACTTCTTCGAGAAAAAATCATGGCTTCTATGAGCAAAGAGGTGGTTATCATCATAGATGAGACCAAACAAGTAGAAAAACTTGGGAAACATCCACTTCCTGTTGAGATCATCCCCTATGGTTGCCTTGCAACGAAAAAAAAACTAGAAAAGTTAGGATATCATGGCTCTTGGCGAAAAAATGAAGACAGATCTTTTTTCATAACCGATAATAATAATTACATCTTTGACATTCAGTTTGATAGTCCCAGAGACAATCCTATGCATGATCAAAAGCAGATTAGACAGATTCCAGGTATTGTTGAAACAGGGTTTTTCTTTAATTTAGTACAAAAATTGATTATAGGTTATTTAAATGGGGAAGTAAAAATAGTAGGTTAGTGCTAATGCAACTCGTACCGGTTACCTTTAAAAAAATCATGCAATCGAAAGCCTATACCGTGATCATATTGGGCACTGATAAAAAACAATTTGCAATCTATACAGAACCAAGTGTCGGAAAGACAATACAACAATATCTCACAGAAGAGCCAAGGCAGCGCCCTTTTACACAAGACCTCATCAATGCCGTATTCAAGGGATTTGACATCAAAATCTTGCAAGTCGTCATTCACGATATGGAAGATACAATCTACTTTGCCCGCCTCTTTTTAGAAAAGACTCTAGGAGAAGAAAGACATATCCTCGAAATAGATGCAAGGCCAAGCGATTGCATCATGCTAGCAGTCTTAAATAAAGTACCCGTTTTGTGCAAAAAAGAACTTCTTGAAAAAGTCATCGCTTTAGAAGAATAATTTGCATTAGTATTTAATGTTAAATTTGTTCTCTGCGAGGCGCAAAATGGTCTTCACAGCTTCTTCTGCATCTTCGCCTTCGGCTTCCACATAAACTTTTGCACCCTTTGATGCGGCAAGCATGAGTATTCCCAAAAGAGATTTTGCATTCACGACAAAATCTTGATAAGCCAAGGATACCTGGGATCTAAAGCTTGCAGCACACTTTACCAGCTCAGTAGATGGTCTTGTATGCAATCCCTTCTCATTAATTACAATAAAACAATCTTTATACTTTTTTCCCATAATTTTCCTTAGACACAAAAAGAAAAACAATTAGTAACGAATGAGATATTTTTTTCAAGTTAAATTCTCAAAAAAATTTTCCACTAATCGATCAAACCGCCGAATGGTAGACTCAATTGGATTTTTTGTTGTTAAATCCACTCCTGCCAATTTCAATAATTCTACGGGATATTTGCTCGAACCAGAAGAGATAAAGTTGAGATATTGTTCCTTAGCTTTTTTATCCCCTGTTTTAATTAGATCATATAGAGCTAAAGCAGCGCTAATCCCCGTTGCATATTGATACACATAAAAATTATAGTAGAAATGGGGAATGCGAGCCCATTCAATTGCAATTTCCTCATCGAGGAAAAGATCCTCCCCAAAATAATCTGCATTTAATTTTTTGTAAGTCTCTTTGAGCAAGGCTGGAGTAAGAGGAACATTTTTTGTGGCCCACTCATGTAACTGCAATTCAAATTCTGCAAACATCACCTGTCTAAAAAAAGTTGCTCGAATGTCGTCTATTTTTTGATTGATAATAAATCTCTTTTTTTTCAAATCAGATTCTTGCGAAAGCAAATAGTCAAAAAGCAATTCTTCATTAAAAGTGGAGGCAACTTCTGCAACAAAAATGGAGTAATTTGCATATTGAAATGGCTGATGTTTCCAACTAAAATATGAATGCATGCTATGACCAGCTTCATGAGCAAGTGTCATGAGGTCATGAAAAGCACCTTGAAAATTCATTAAAATATAAGGAAAACTGTCATAGCAACCACTAGAATAGGCTCCAGATCGCTTTCTTTTATTTTCAAATCGATCTACCCAACCCCTTTTTTTCAACCCATTGGATAAAACAGACTGATATTCTTTCCCGAGTGGAGAAACAGATTCTACAACAAGATTTTCTGCAGTGGAATAATCATAAGAAAAATCGACCTCTTCAACTAGAGGAACATGCAGATCGTAGCAATGAAGAGTGGAATAGCCCAAATATTGTTTTCGCTTTTTGATATACCGATGAAGAGAAGGAAGATGCGACCTTACCGTTTGAATTAAATTGTGATAAACTGCAGTGTCGATTTGATTGGGAAATAGTGCAGCTTCAAGCGAAGAGGAATAATTTCTCGCTTTCGCTTCAAAAGCATGGACCTGCATCTGCCCGTTAATTAATTCACACAAGGTGTTTTCGAAACCTAGGTAGGATCGATGGACATTTTTAAAAGCAGATTCTCTTAAAAACCGATCTCTACTGCGAAGAAAAAGCAAAAATTTTGCATGAGATAGTTCGAGTTCTTCTCCTTTTTCATTTTTTGCAGGGGGGAATTTCAAATCTGCATTATCGAAAGCGCTAAAAGTTTTGGAAGACCCCTCAAACGCTTTATACGCCATTGCAATCAAAAATTCCTTATCCTCAGAAAGAGTATGCGGCTTTAACCGTTTAATTTTTTTGAGATAGACCCAATATTCTGTTAAAATATTACTTGATAAATATCGATTTAAAATATTTTCTTGAAGAGAGAGTAGTTCGGGTTCAATCCAAGATGTCTCCTGTTTAAATTCGATACACATAGAGCAAATTCTCGAGTAGCGCTGTTTGTTAGTATCATTGGCAATATCCTCATCATGTTTGAGATGGGCGTAGGTATAGAGTTTTGAGAGAAAGCGCTCAATCGAAAAACAGGTGTGAAGAAGTTTTTTAACCTGCTCATCTCCAGTTGCAAGAGTTCCCTTAAAACCTTCAATTTCAGGCCAGTGAGGAGTGTCATTTGGCCTTGCCCACTTTGCAAAATCCTCTTCCCACTTCAAAGGAGAAGAATAGAGAGAGGTTAAATCCCAACAATCTGCAGGATCAATTTCGGTTCGTTCTTTGAGTTTTTTTGGCATTGTTTGTTTGAGCATAATGTTCATTTTTTTTCCTATGTTACAATTAAAATTTTTTCTTGCAATTTTAGCAGTCTTGACCAGATATTGCTAAATTTATTTGCAAAAAAATTAGCTATTATCTAAAATCTATGATAGAATTTTCTTTCATTTCTTGAAAATCAAGGAGATTGTATGGCACAAGATACTGCAAAAAAAATCACATTGAAACCTCTCGGAAATCGCATTTTAGCGAAACGTTTGGAACAAGAAGAAAAGGTTAAAGGAGGACTCATTCTTCCTGATACCGCAAAGAAAAAACAAGAAAAAGCAAAAGTTATAGCTGTTGGAGATGGCAATAAAACAAAAGATGGCAAAACAATCCCACCTTCCGTTTCTGTGGGTGATGTCATCTTAATGGACAAATACTCAGGTCAAGAAGTGACGATCGACGATGAAGAATTTGTGATTGTCAAAGAAGAAGATATTATTGCTATTATAAGCTAAATTTTAAGGAGGAATACATGGTTGCAAAAGACATTAAATTTAAAGAAGAGGCCCGTCAAAAGATCCTAAAAGGAGTGAAAACTTTATCCGCTGCGGTAAAAGTAACTCTTGGACCAAAAGGACGAAATGTTGTCATTGATAAATCATATGGAAGTCCACACATTACAAAAGATGGTGTGACTGTTGCGAAGGAAATTGAGCTCGAAGATAGACATGAAAATATGGGAGCTCAAATGGTAAAAGAAGTTGCAAACAAAACTTCTGATAAAGCAGGTGATGGAACTACGACTGCTACTGTTTTAGCAGAGGCGATTTATGCTGAGGGTCTGCGCAATGTGACTGCTGGAGCAAATCCCATGGAAATTAAAAAGGGAATTGAGAAAGCAGTAAAAGAAATTGTTGCACATCTTCAAAAACTCAGCAAACCGATTAAAGACCGAAAAGAAATTGCACAAGTTGCAACCATTTCTGCAAATGGAGACACAGAAATTGGCGAAATCATTGCAACTGCAATTGAAAAAGTAGGTAAAGATGGTACGATTACCGTCGAAGAAGGAAAAGGATTTGAAACAACACTCGATGTTGTGAAAGGAATGAATTTTGATCGCGGTTATATCTCTGCCTATTTCATGACTAATCCAGAAACACAAGAAGCAATTTTAGAAGATGCTTTTGTGCTCATTTATGAGAAAAAAATTTCTGGAGTGAAAGAATTTCTTCCCATCTTACAAGCTGTAGCCGAATCAGGAAGACCTCTTTTAATCATTGCTGAAGATATTGAAGGAGAAGCATTGGCTACTCTCGTAGTAAACCGATTGAGAGGTGGGTTTAAGGTTTGTGCCGTAAAAGCCCCTGGATTTGGCGATCGTCGCAAAGCAATGTTGGAAGATATTGCTATATTGACAGGAGCTGAATTCATCAGTGAAGACTTAGGCATTAAACTAGAAAATATCACACTCGAAATGCTCGGAAAGGTAAAAAAAGCGATTGTCGAAAAAGAGCAGACAACCATAGTTGAAGGCGGCGGTGATAAAAATGGACTCAAAAAACGAATTGAACAGCTTAAAAAGCAGATAGAGGAAACAACATCGGATTATGATTTGGAAAAACTGCAAGAAAGACTTGCTAAGCTTGCCGGTGGTGTTGGAATCATTCGCGTTGGTGCTGCTACTGAAATGGAAATGAAAGAGAAGAAAGATCGCGTCGATGATGCCCATCATGCGACAAAGGCGGCAACGGAGCAGGGCATTCTTCCTGGAGGAGGAGTTTCTCTCATTCGATGCATTCCTCTTCTAGAAAAACTCGCTGCCACTTTGAAAGGAGATGAAAAAGTCGGCGTTGAAATCATCATGAAGGCGTTGACCTATCCTCTTCGTCAAATTGCAGAAAATGCCGGAAAAGAGGGATCCATTATCGTACAGAAAGTTGCTCAAATGGATACCTATGAAGGTTGGGACGCACAAAATGATGAATTTACCAACATGGTTAAAAAAGGAATTATGGATCCTACTAAAGTCGTGCGATTCACAATTGAACTTGCTGCATCTATTGCTTCTCTCTTGCTCACTACAGAGGCGATCATTACCGAAGATGCAGAAGAAAAAAAATCATTCGCTAATCCTGCAATGCCAGGAGGAATGGATTACTAAAAAGGGCTAAAACTGAAGGCTAAAGCTGAATTAAGGGCGCTTATTGAATAAGCGCCCTTTTTTTTAACCTCGTTTAGCCTCTTGCCATCTACTTTTTTTTTTATTATTGTCTAGAATTAGAGACTGTGAAGTCTTAATTCGACAACAGTCTCTGAGAGAAAAAGATGAAAATTTCTACCATTTTCCTATTATTTATTCTTATCATTGCCATTGTCCTCTTTTTCGGATGGTCTCGTATTCCGGATATGGTAGCCAATAATTTATCTAAAAAATTAAAAGTAGCTGTTTCCATACGCAGCATAAGAATTCTTCCAGCTACTATTTCCGTCTCGGATTTGGAAATAGGCAATCCTGCAGAGTACACAGCATTACCTAAAGCTTTTTCATCAGAAAAAATATCGATTAAAGCTCCCATAACACGATACATGAGTGAAAATGTTACGATTGAAGAAATTGACATCAATAATATCTATTTAGGACTTGCCTTTGATTCCGCCTCCGCCACAACAGGAAATTGGACAGTCATCATGTCGAACTACAAAAAAGAGGCAAATTTAGGAAATCAAAAAGAGGTAAAGGAGCGGTCTGTTCTCATAAAAAAACTGATTTTGCGCAATATTGCCACTTCGGTCATCTTTCTAAAAGAAGGGGGATCTGTAAAAAAACTCCCCATTATTGACAAAATTGAATTGACCAATATCACGAGTGAAGGTGGCCTCCCAATGGATCAACTCTTAAATTCTGTTTTAGGTGAAATGCTTAAATCTGTATTCCTAAAGCAAAATTTAAAAAATATGTTGAAAGACATTTTTGATACACCTGAAAAAGCCGTTGATACACTTTTAAAACCATTTAAAGGAATGTTCAATTGCCTACCTAAAAAAATTCCAATCGAAAGTCCTGAAATTACCACTACCCATGCCGATCATCACATCGACATATAAAGCACCTCTATGGATTGGAGGGAAGCATGCCCAAACAATCATTCCTGCTCTTTTTCGCAGAGTTGAAGGAGTTGTATATGAACGTGAAAGAATCACAACGGATGATGGAGACTTTCTCGATCTGGATTGGTCTTGTTTAGGAAATCCTAGACTTATCATCATTTCTCATGGACTTGAAGGAAGTTCTTATCAACCTTATGTGCGCGGAATGGTTAAAGAATGCAATGGACAAAAATGGGATACTCTTTCATGGAATTTTAGAAGTTGTAGTGGAGAGATCAACCGATCAGTTCGCCTTTACCATGCAGGATGTATCGATGATTTAAAAAAAGTCGTCGACCATGCAGTATCGCTTAAAAAATACAAAATAATCATCCTAATTGGATTTAGTCTAGGTGGGAGCGTTACCTTAAAATACCTCGGTGACCATTCTGATAGATTGCCTACCGAAATTGCCAAAGCTTTGGTCTTTTCTGTTCCTTGCGATCTTTATGCTTGTGCACAAGAACTCTCTTCTGGAATCAATCGCATCTATCTCAACCGCTTTCTTGCAACTTTAAAAACAAAAATGGAACAGAAAGCAAAGCTCTATCCCCATCTTTTCTCTGGATTGCAGGTCTCAAAAATCCACGATCTGATCGATTTCGATAATTATTTTACAGCACCGATGGTCGGATATAAAGATGCGATGCATTATTACGCTGAATGCAGCTGTAAGAAAAGCATTCCTCTTATTCGAATTCCTACACTTGTGATCAATGCCAAAAATGATCCATTTTTGCATCCCGCCTGTTTTCCCATAGAAGAATGCCAGGCCAGCAACTTTGTAACGTTAGAATTTCCCTATGACGGGGGCCATCAGGGATTCATCAAAAAACATATCATTGGAAGATACTGGTCTGAAGAACGAGCAAATCAATTTATAAATGATTGTAAATAAACATTTTATATATATAATTTAGCAAATATATAACTAGACTGCTAGATTTAAATCCTCCTTTTTGCTAAAGTGGGAAATGTAAAAAATAACGTGAGTTTGGTCACGTTCTAACCCATAAAGGAGGTTCTTATGACACGGTTTATCTTCCCTGATCTTTTCAATGAATTCAATGAGATCTGCAGCAACTGGGTGGCTCCAAATTACTCCGAAAAATGTGGAGAATTGGGCATTACAGTCGCAGAAGATGAAAAAGAATTCATGATGGGCATACCTCTTCCTGGAATAGAACCAGAAGATGTTGAATTGACTATAGATCAAAAACGAGGAAAAATTTTGATCAGAGCAGTTGCAAAAGATGCAAGAGAAAATGTGAAATACCATTCTCAGTGCAAGCAGAACTTTGCTTATGAAATTCCTCTTCCAGACTGCATAGATCCAAATGAAAAGGTAAATGCGGTTTGCAAACATGGAATACTCAACATTTCTTTCTTAAAAGCAAAAACTGCTGAGCCCATGAAAATTCAGGTAAAACTCGCTTAATTCTTTTCAAATTTGGACCATACGGATATAAGATCCGTATGGTTCAAAAAACTTTCTTTTTTTTTGCACTACTTTTTCTACTTTTATATCTCACCTGGGTAGATCGATTCTTTTTTACCCACAACCACCATTTTTGCGAAAGATTCATCTATTCCACCCTTTCCCCTGCAGAAAAATGGAAAATTCCTCCACTTGAACGCAAAAAAGAAGAGGAAATTGAAAAAATTATCAACCAACCTTTTTTCTTTTTTAATCAAGGAAATCAAACGTTTGTTTTTCTAAGCGAAGATAAAAAACATGTTCTTAAGCTGTATCGTTTTCATTCTTCTTTTAGGCCATTTCCTTGGATGAACCACTTTTTCAACCATCTCTTTCCTTGGAAAAAAATTGAAAAAAAAACAAAAGACTTAATCCACTTAAATGAGACATTTTTAAGTTACAAAAGTTCTTATCTCGATTTAAAAGAAGAAACTGGTGTCGAATATGTACAGCTCGTTTCACCCTACTTTCGCGATAAAAAAATTTCTGTTTTCGATAGCTGCAACATAAAATATACCATCGATTTAAATAAGGTTGCTTTTATTTTGCAGAAGAAAGGAACTCTCATCTACCCTATGTTAGATCAAATTTTTAAGGAAAAAAATTATGATCGAGGAAGGGCAATTGTTAAAGAAATCGTCAATCTTTTTCGATCATGTGCTCTTAAAGGATACAGAGATGATGACGCAATTTTGGAAAAAAACTATGGTTTAAACGAAGATAACCATCCCATGATTTTAGATGTAGGCAGCCTTCGCCCTGTTAACGTAGAAAATTTGCAAAAATATCTTTTTGAAAAAACAGCTAGTTTAAAAACCATGTTGGAAAAACGTTTTTCCGAACTTTTAAAAATCTATAACGAAGCAATAGAATCTGCAAAAATAGAAGAGAGGATACGATGAAAATTTACCAGCTCATCTGCATTGCTATTTCATACTCAAGTAAACTAAAAAATCGGCAAAATCCCTGCACCGCCCTCTTCACTTTTCTGATCAGCCACATCGACCATATGCAGCTTCGCATATGGCCTGCTTCGCTGCTCAAAAAATTGAAGCATCGGTCTTGGTCTTTTGCCGATTTTTTAATTTACTTGAGTATAATGCCAATTTTGGCTGTATCGCATGCAAAAGTGGAAGAAGAAGAACATCTCTTTGTCACGCGAGAAAAAACCTTTACAAATTTGGAATTTCTCTACTGGACAATAGAAGAAGATGCATTGGATTATGCCATTTCCATGAAGAGCGGCGCTTGGGGACCAAGCCCAGCATTTGCAAAAGGAAAGGTAAAAAATGGCAAGTTTGACTGGTCTCCCGGTTTTCGTGTTTCATTGGGTTATTACAACTCTCCAAAATATTGGGAATTACTCGGACAATATACCTGGTTTTACAACAAAGGATCCAATAAAACTAAAAAACCGTCGCCAGCAGACCATTTTCTCATTGCAACATGGAATGAAATTACTCCCCCTCCTCTTGAAAAAGCAACTAGTCGATTGCATTTTCACCATCATCTTATCGATTTGCTCATCGCAAGAGTCTTTGACCCCAATCCTCATCTTCGCTTGAAATTAGCAGCGGGAGCGGTAGCTTGCTGGATAAGGCAAAATTGGAGGATTCAATATACCAACTTCAATCAAGACAGTGATAAAATAAAAAACTTTTGGAGGTTTACAGGCGGTGGCTTTCGAGTGGGATTATCCGCGGACTGGTTTTGGAGATTCTTTTATTTAACCGGAAAAGCTACCTTTGCAACTCTAATTGGCAGTTATAAAAATAGGGCTTTTCAAACCACTACTTTTAATCCTCTAGGCCAAAATGATCCAAACATTTCCATTAGAAATAGCCATTATCGCGATTTTCGATTTGCCCTAAATACACAATTTCTTTTAGGCCCCTCCTATCAGAAAGCATTTAATAATTGGGATATTGAAATTTTTGCAGGGTATGAGTTTAATTTATGGTTTAATTTGCAAGAAGTATATCGTTCAAGTCAAAGTGGACCCAGTAGCCCCAAAGAAACCTTTATCAATGATGGTCTCATTGGTTTGCACGGCCTAACCATTAGACTAACCCTTGGATTTTAGAAAATGATATTCAACTATTTAGATATTCCAGCACAACCAACAGAAATGCGCTCATCTACTGAAAGCCAATTCTGTTCATTTAAATATCTCGATACTTATCTCTTAATTGAAAAATGGATGGACTGGTTATTAAAGGGAAATTTCATCCTAATAGGAGATTTTTTACAAAATTTCAAAAATCTCGAATCTTTAGATCTAAAACAAATGGCTACCGAACTTTTTTCTTCTATCCAACCGCACCTATGCGAATTAAAATTCCTGAAAAAATTATCATTATCGGGCTGTTTTATTAAGGATTTTTCCTTTCTCTCCTCACTTCCACTGCTTGAAAACATCAATCTTTCCGAAACAGATATTGTAGATTTGTCCTTTCTTGCTAATTCCACCTCACTCCACAGTTTAAATTTATCCTCTTGTGGCTATCTCAATGATTTTTCCCATTTTGACCTCTTGCCAAATTCCATTTCCAACTTGAATTTAAAATATTGCGACGAAATTCAGGATTTTAGATTTTTAGAAAAACTTCCCAACTTGGAATACTTGGATTTATCCTCTACAAAAATATCCAACTTAAACTGTTTAAAAAAAGCTGAAAAGATCCAAAGTTTAAAACTAAAAGGGTTAGAAAATCTTTCAATTAAAGATTACGAAATCATTTCCACTCTTTCCAATTTAAAAACATTAATTCTAGGTAGCCATTGCAATCAAGATGAGTTTAATTTGGCAACACAACCACTTCATCACCTTGAAAAAATCCACATCCCGCCAAAAATATCGAATTTTTCTTCTCTTTTTGGGAAAAAAATTAAAAAAGTTGCCATTTCAATTCTTCCAAATAAACTCCGCAGTGCAAGTGATCTAGAAAGTCTTCATCAAATGATTCAATCCCCTTGCCTTGAAACATTGTTTATCACTGTTCATGATTTTTCATCTAATAAAGAAATCAACTGGTCCTGCATCACAGAAAATCTAAGAGAATTACAAATCAAAGCAAAAGAAATTGACTTGCGCGCGCTTCCCCATCTTTCTCTACTTCGCTCTTTGAACTTAGCAGAAGTGGAACGGATAAAAAATCTCGATCATCTCTGCAAGATCAGTTCCATTGAACAGTTACATCTTTTTGGATCCTCTCATTTTTCAAATACTCTGGAAGAAATCTCTTTGATCTTTTCTCAATTAAAAAATCTGCAAAAACTAGAACTTGCTCTTCCGTTCGAACGGTTTCCTATTTCTCTTTCCTTTATTTCTCCAAATTTAAAACAGTTAGTTTTAGATTTTTGGGTCACAAAGGAAGAAAAATTAGAAAATTTCTTTTTTGCCGACTTGGCAAAAATTGCAAGTGCAGTAAAAACAAAAATTTACGCCCATGAGGATAAAACCTATCTTCAAATTGCTCCCCTCCTTGCCAAAGGAATTCCTCTGCAAACGGATAATCCTTTCTTGGAAATCGGTCTTATAAAAAAACTATTAGATCCAAATAAACTGCAACAAATCGTCTTTTTGGAAAATGATTAAGAGACTGTAGTCTCTTAGCCGATAAAATATTTTCTATTAATTGATTTAAATCTGTTTCTTGAAATAAACTAATTCTTCCTATGATTTTTAGGCTTTTTCTTTTCTCCATTTGTCTCTTTTCTAACTGGATTTATGCTGATGTACAGATGGATATCCCCTACAAAAAAAAAATCATTTCAATCGAGCTTGTTCCACGTTCTGAAAATTCTCATTTCATAAAAGGAACAATTCAGTTGACCGACGGTTCCAACTGGGATTGGAAACCTTGCATCTGCTGCGGGAAAAAATTGGACTCTTGGCAAGTAGGAGATGAAATTCAAGTGAAGAGAATTGATAAGGAGAAATACCAGCTGATCAACTCTACCCGAGTATCCTACTCACCTACTGTTACCTCGTTAATTGATTCATATCAAATTTATCCCAAGATCACTGCTAATGAGTACACTATTTATGGAAGGATTCTTTCCTTGAGCGATGGATCTCATTGGACAGTAAACTTATGGAATACCCCACAGGCATATTTTTGGAAGGTAGGAGATCCTGTTTTGATTACCCCTTATCATGATACATCTAGAGAAACCTACTATATCTTAGACAATGTATCTCTAGAAAAATCTTTATTCTCAGACAATACGATTTACGCAAATCCCCACTTTGAATAAAAGCTAACTAAATCAGAGAATTTGATGACTCTTTCATCCCTTCTTTTTTTTAGCCTTTAGCTTTTAGACTTTCTCTTATGCGTAGTAGTAATCGATTTCTTCGTTTTTCTTAGGGCCAATCACCCTCCAATTCAGCCGCAAGTAATGGCGATCACAAAAAATTTGTCCAAAATAGGCATCCCCTTCACAAAGATGGGAGTCAATGGAAGATAAGCAACCATTTCCAGAAGGAGAGAGGTGGAAAAGAAAGACGGGCTGATTTAAACCCCTTCTCAAATGTTCTAAAGAGATCATTTTCGCTTTTGAATCCAAAGTCCATCGGAATATATTGCTAAAATCAAATTCGCTTCCCTGTTCATTTTGCCAATTTCCTCTTTCATGAAAAAGCAAGATCCGATCCCCTTCCTTTGTCACGATCACCTCTCCTTTTCCCTTTCCATTCCAGCCACTTTCCTGTTTTGATTTGGTCTTTGCGTAAAAATTTAGATATCTTATTTTGGATAGTCTTTCCCAAATTGTAGAGAGAGTTTCCTGACTATCCCTCAAACTAACCTCTCTCATCGTTCTATCTTGCTGCACATAGGAAAACTGTCTTTTCTTTTCAGGAGGAAGCAGAGTATATGCTTTTTTAAGAAGCTCTTCCAACTCCTCTATCAAGGGATAAGTAGGATTGAATTGATAAAAACGGGTTTTCCCCTCAAAAAAACTTAAAATAATCCCCCCTTTCTCTAACCTTTGCAAAGCTTTTTGAATGGGAGTTAATGGACAAGTGAGCAATTTTTGCACCTGTGTTCCATAGCATTTTCGGTTGACAAACAAAAAAAGAAGGATCTTTTGCACGCTTTTATTTCCCACTAATAGTTCTAACATGAAACCTCAGAATAACCAGATTAATTTATTTTTTAGTTTTTATCTTTATCAATAGAGGCAATTGAAAATTAATTCCTCTATTGAATTTAATAAACTATTTTTTAGTTTTAAAGTCAAGAACTTAAGAAAATTTTGGTTGAAATTGCTTTTGCTTTTTGGCATATTTACATATGAATTTATTTTTTAGGTTAATGGAGGCAAAAATGAACGTAGAAAATAAAACACTCACTTTAAAGCGATCTGTCAGCAAAATCGCTATAGAAAGTTTGATTGCTATTTGTGGAAGTATTTTCCTTGTAATCTGCGCGCAAATTGCTATCCCCCTCCCTTTTACACCCGTTCCTATGACTCTTCAAACTCTGGCCGTATTTCTCCTTGGAGGGTCTTTAGGAAGTAAAAGAGCTGCTTACTCTGTAATCGGATATTTGATTCAAGGTACCTGCGGCCTCCCTGTCTTTGCAGGTGGAAAGATCAATCCCTTTTGGATTCTCGATATTAAAGCGGGATTTCTTCTCTCTTTTGTCCTAGCTGCTTTTATCGTTGGAAAACTCATAGAGAGAAAACCCAATGGAAATCTCTTCTACTTTCTTTTCTCTATGTTTGTAGGAGACCTTGTCATTTACACAATGGGAGTAAGTTGGCTTTCCTTTTATTTTGGAATTTCCAAAGCCATTGCCTTTGGCTTTCTTCCCTTCATTAGCTGTGCGATTTTAAAATCCATAACTGGGGCTTTTCTTTTAAAATCTTATGCATTTATCAAAAATGATCTACTTCAAAAGCCTAAGTTATAGTCACCATTGGATAAGCGAAAAAAACTGCAAGACCATCCTGCAAATTACAATCATAGTTACTACACTTATGCTCTCTTTTCTTGCCTATCAAACCCTCAGAATACCGACGCGAACTCGAATCCTCATTTACCAAGATAAAGGGGTAAATGAACAGAGCACAAATGCAATTGCTATCCAGCTAAAGAGTCTCTTAAGTGAAAATCTGAAAATCAAAAAAGTGGATAGCAATTATTTAAATTCTAAAAATTGGGAGAGAAAAACCCTGCTCCTTGTAATGGGCGGAGGAAAATGCTCTGAGTGGGATAAGAATTTCCAATCAACAGCACTCCAAAAGATTGAAAAATATGTAAAAGATGGTGGAAACTATATTGGTCTGTGTGCAGGGGCCTATTTTGCCTCTGCCATTACCAGTTACAAATTAAAAAACTCTCCTCTAATTGAAAAAAAAAGATCTCTCGCCTTTTTCCCAGGCAAAGCGATCGGTCCAATCATTGAGACCGACGAACCTCTTTCACCAAAGTCTGCAATTGCTGCAGAAATATACTGGAAAGGCAATGGATACCTCTACTACCAGGGTGGTTGCTATTTTAGTGGAACGTATAAGGAAGTTAAGACGATCGCAAAATATGCATTTTCCAATCAGCCAGCAGCCATTCATTGCAAAGTTGGAAAGGGCAATGCATTCCTCTGCGGTCTTCACCCGGAATTTCCCTGGGGAAACGCTGAATTAAAAACGATAAAAAATCCACACTTTGAAAAACTTGAAAAAACGCTATCTTCTCAAGAACCTTTTCGAATTGCAGTCTGGCAGGAAATTTGCAAAATTTTAAAACTCAAAACTATTTTCCCCAAATTTCCTTAAGCCGTTTATCTCTGCCAGAATTATCGCGATAAAATTTATATCGAATGGGGCTTTTTTTATAATATTCCTGATGATAATCCTCTGCAGGGTAAAACGTTTTGGCTGGAAGAATTTCCACTGAAATCGGTCCATTCTGCTGGGATTTTTGCAACTCCTTTTTTGACCTTTCTGCCAATCTCCTTTGCTCTTCACTGTGATAGAAAATGATCGGTCGATATTGAGGACCAATGTCGCAAAATTGCCCATCACTTTGTATTGGATCGATGCTGTGCCAATAAATATCCAAAATCTTCTTATAACTGATCTCTTTGGGGTCATAGGTGATTTGCAAAGCTTCTACATGTCCGGTTGTTCCTGTGGAAACCTCTTCATAAGTTGGGTTTTTCTTATCTCCTCCAGTGAAGCCTACTTTTGTAGTTGCAACTCCAAAAACATGGTCAAATGCATGTTGGACACACCAAAAACATCCTCCAGCAAACGTAGCTCTTTCTAGTCGTTCACCTCCAGATGACCCCTTTCCTTCTGCATTTGCAAAAAAACAAACAGTCCCAATACTCATTGACAAATTGATCATAAAACGTTTTTATATACATATTTCTTTTAAATCAATTATCAATGAGAGTCAAATGAACTATCCCTCTGAATATCGATTCGATGGAAAGAAGCTAATCTTATCAGAAAAGGAATGGGAAAAAAGGCTTACACCCGAACAGTTCAAAGTCCTTCGGAAGAGTGGGACTGAACACGCCTACCAAAACGCTTATTGCGATCTAAAAAAAGAGGGAATTTATCTATGCGCAGGTTGTGATCTTCCTGTCTTTAGCTCAAAGGCAAAATATGATTCGAAAACAGGATGGCCCAGCTATTGCGAGCCGATTTTTCCCGAAAATGTCTCTTATCGAGAAGATTATAGTCTGTTTCCTAAAAAAATCGAGGTCATTTGCAGCAGATGCGAAGGCCATCTCGGCCATGTCTTTGACGATGGCCCTCCTCCCTCTTATAAGCGATATTGTTTGAATTCTGCTGCCTTAAAATTTCAAAAACAATGAAAGCCATTTCTTTAATTCCAGGAACAACAACCATTCAACTGAAGGACTGGCCAGAACCAGCTATCCAATCAGCAGATGAAATCAAAGTAAAAGTTTTAGAAGTTGGCATCTGCGGAACTGATAGAGAAGAAGTAAGAGGAGGAAGAGCAGATGCTCCTCCAGGAGAAAAAGAGCTCATTATCGGCCATGAAATGTTGAGTCGTATCGTAGAAATAGGCAAAGGGGTTTCTGAATATAAACCTGGGGATCTCGTCGTCATTTCTGTGCGAAGAGAATGCAGCCATTGCCTTGCCTGCAAAATCCACCGCTCCGACCTTTGCATATCAGGAGATTACACAGAAAGAGGAATCAAAGGAAGACATGGCTTCCATGCAGAATATGTAGTCGATAAGATGAATTATGCGATTAAAGTAGCAGAATCCATTCGCAAAATTGGTGTTTTAGCAGAGCCAATGTCAGTTGTGCAAAAAGCAGTCGAAGAAGCAGAAATGGTCCAAATGGCTCGCTTGCCCTATTTAAAAAATCCTTTTCAAGGAAAAACAGCTCTCATCGCAGGACTTGGGCCAATCGGTCTTCTCGCTGCGCTTGCTCTACGCTTGCGCAGTAGTGAAATCATTGGTCTAGATATTGTCGATGAAATAAGTCCCCGAATCCAAATTCTCAAAGAAATTGGAGGTAAATATTTCAATGCAAAGAAGGGGAAAATTGAAGAGTTGGAAAAGAGATATCCCAACATCGATTTCATTTTTGATGCCGCAGGAATTGCAAAGCTGGATTTCGATCTTTTAAATTTGCTCGGAATCAATGGAATATTCATCTTAACTGGTGTTCCAGGCGATCAAAGACTCATCGACATCGATGGAGCAGCCTTAATGCGAAAACTTGTGCTCAAAAACCAGGTTATGGTGGGAAGCGTCAATGAAAGCATCCAACATTTTAAAAAGGGGATTCAAGATCTACAAAAAGCAGTTGAAAAATGGCCAGGGGTCGTCGAAAAGATGATTACGAATCGCTTTCCTCATGCAGAATTTAAAAAAGCTTTTGCAAGCCATTCTCCAGATGAAATTAAAGTAGTGATCAATTGGGAAAAATAGGAATCTATTTTTCATACTCTCGAAAGCCATTCAGAAATCGGCGTAGTATGATAACCCCAAGATTTTACATTTATTGTATATTCTTTTGGCTCAAAGATATCCGCTTTATTAACAAATAATGCATTTGCAAGAATAGTTAATTTTTCTTTGGCCAAAATTGTTGTTCGAATTCTATTCAGCTCATCTGGATCTTGCCAATATGTAATGATGATCGCAGAAGATGCTTCTAAAGTAATTCTCTTTGCTATAATTACAGCATGTGAGCCAATGGTGATTTTTTTTGCTTGCAGTTTTATCTCTTCTAAAGCGTGAAGAGCTCCACTGATTTCAAGGTGATCATTTTGTTTTTTTTCAATATTTTTTCCATATTCATATGGAAGTATGATCCCTTGACGATATGGAGGAATATATTTTTCTTTTCCTTCTATGCATTTCTCTAAGTATTTATCATTTAGAATGTATGGAGAAGAAGGTTCAACTGAATATTTTTCAAGAGGATAGTTTTCCAAAAGTGGAACAGACATATATTTTTTTACTCAAAAATTTTATCCCTTTTCATATTTTTCCCATAAAGAAAAAATTAAACTCTAAGAGACTGCTAACGGATTTAGTTTCAGTCGATTTTTCGGTTCTTTTGAGCCGATTTTCGATTCACATCTTAGGGGGCAATATCGATAAGAGTATATAACCCCCCAAGTTTGAAGTCGAAAAGCGGTCAAAATAACCCAAAAACTCGACGAAAATAAATTCGTTAACAGTCTCTAAATCCAGAAAGAATTGCAAGAATAGCTTTTATACTTTCCCAAGCCATTTAGAAGTTGGCGTTAGATTATAGGTCCGGTATATTACCTTTATTGTATAGGTCTGCGGTTCAAAGATATCGGCATCATTAACAATTAATTCATCTGCATCAATATTGAGAATTTGTTTTGCCAAAACTGTTGTTCGAATATTATTCGGCTTTATTGGATGTTGATAATGCTCAATGATAATTTTGGAAGATGCTATTAATGTAATTTCTTTTGCTACAACTATAGCACTTGAATGAATAAAGATGTTTTCTGCCTGCAATTTTATCGTTTTTAGGGCATGAAGGGCTTCTCTAATTTCAAGAAGGTCCTGCCCAGTTTTTTCAATATTTTCTGCAAATTCACATGGAAGTGTAATCCCATTGCAATATGGTGGGAAATATTTTACCTCACCTTCGATAGATGCCTTCAGGTATTCGTCACTTACAACATAAGGAGAATCAGATTCACTCGAATATTTTTCAAAAGAACCGTATGTGTAAACTGGAGCAGCATTAAGATTTTTATCCAAAGATTTTACCTTTTTTTACATTTTCCCCAAATAAAAAATCTAAATAAGGAATTCAATGAACCTATTCGGAAATTCAGAAAATTTGATTTTTGGTGAATTTTCTTCACAGATTTTAGAGCCATTTCGCAGGACATACTTAAATTAAGTAGGCCAAGAAATGGCTCTAAGATATGGGGAAAAAGGCACAAAAAGCAGTTTTTTGAATTTCCGAATAGGTTCATATATTTAAAAACTTAAAAATTTTTAAGAAGAAAGTTTTACCTACTTTGTAAATCTACAAGCCATTTTAAATTTTTATTACCGGGATGCGAGATATTCATATCTTCTTCAATAGCAAATTGACATTCTTTGGGTTTAAAAATATCCCCACCTTTAATCTTCAAAAAATTGGCAAGAATAGTTAATTTATTTCTTGCAAGAATGGTTGTTGTTATTTCAAGTTCGTTTTCTACGCTGCAACCAATAATAACTTCAGGTGCTTGCAATCGAATATTATTCGCAACCATTATAGATCCATAATCTATATAAATTTGTTTAGTTGAGATGAATTCTATCAAATCCAAAGCATGATAGACTTTGTATCCCCTATGATGAATTTTATCATCGGAATACATGCTGATATTTTCTTTATAGACTATCGTTGCCTTACTAGTAGGATAAGGATTTATGTATTTTCTCGTCCCTTCAATGCAATGAACAAGATATTCATTTTTTACAATCGATGGTGACTTTGGGTCATCAGAATATTTCTCTACAATGCTTGCAAAAGCTGTACTCATAAAAATACACTTAAATAAAAAACGAACAAGCCAAAAAGGCTACCTTCTTAGAAATTTTTTTTGCAAATGAAAAAAAATTAAACTCAAATTAGAGCTCTTGTTTGATGGCATCTAGACCCGCTTGGGCACAGGTCTCATCAAGATCAGGGGTGGCACCGCTAATGCCTATGCCTCCGAGATGGTCGCCATCGGAAGTCAGGATTGGAAGGCCTCCTCCTAAAAGGAGAATGTTGGGAATAGCTCCACCTCCATAGGGACCATTTGGAAGCTTACTATTTCTTTCTGCCAGAGCTCTAGTAGACAAAGGAAGGCTTGCCGAGGTATTGGCCTTCAGCTGCGAGATACGAATAGACCCATAGCTTGTCCCGTCCATTCGTAGAAAATATTTTAAATTTCCCCCATCATCGAGGATAGAGACCACAATTTTGATCTTTAACTCTTCTGCTTTGCGCTCAGCAGCTTCGGCTATTTTTCTCGCCATGGCAAGGGTAAGAACTCTTTTCTTTGTCATAAGAAGAGAAAAATACTCTACACATTTTTTTTAATCAACCTTCTTATTATTAAATTAAAATTTTAATTTAACTATTTTTATATAAAAAATTAGATGAAATTATTTATAATAATTTGATATAATTAATTATAAATTATCATTATCTAACTAAATAAAATGAGAATTAATTCTGATTATCTTAGTATCATTCCAGATGTTGTAATAAAAAATTTAAATGCCACCTACCTGCTAATCAGCACAGTTGCATTAAGCGCAATAGGATGGCTTATCTATGATCGATTCTCTACTAGTTGGAGATGGGAAGCAGAAAAGTTTGATCTAACCAACAATCTAGAAGAAGCTCTAAAAAAGATTGTAGGCCAAATGGCTCCCTCACAAGCCTTTTCATTTCTCAAGAGCTGGATGGCTAAAAATGGTGGCATGGGTCAAGCCAAAGAGATTAATTTGGAAAAGCCGACATCTCCTTATGAATGGTTCAATCTATTAAAAAACGTTTCTATTACGCCAGAAGAATTGATTGAACAAGTAGATCAAATTCCTTTTGTAGCAGATCAAAGTGGGATAGCGACCCAATCCACTAAAGAAAAAACCCTTTACTTTACTGCAAATGGCGTGGAATTCATCAATAAAAAAATGGATCGCTTTTATGCACTCTTACAACCTCCGCAAGTAGGAGGCTCCATTTTAACGCTTTTTGACATCTATAAGCAGAACCTTCCTGCTCTTTTTTATCTGATTTTAGCCCCACAAGTTTTTAAAAGAATATGGGCAATAGCTGAGCCGATTTTGAAGGAAAAATTCCATATTCCAGATGCAATTTTAAAGATCCTAGGAATGTTTGGAATTGGTTCTCTTAAAGATTCGATCACCTATCAAGATTATCTATTTTTAGATCCTTTGGAAGGAGTTTTGGGAACAAAAGCCACTCTCTTCGGGGCCACTATTTTGCTCTTTCTTCTTTACCACCTATCTTATCAGACTATCGAAGGGTTAAGAAACCTCACACAGGAAATGGAAAATCAAAAAATTCCTTTTCGAGGGCTTCATTTATTATCTTCTTTTCAAAATTTTTTCCGAGAACTGCAACTTATCTTATCAGGAAAAGAAAAAGCTAATTTTATCATTTGGGGGGCAAAAGAGATTTTTCAAAATGAAGTGATCCACTCCTTAGCTGAACTCATGTGTTTGGGAAAAGCAGAAAAATTCGGTCTTCCCCCAATGCAAATTATGCTCTTCGATTATCGCGACCTATCTTACAAACATACTTCAAATGCAAAGCTGGAGCTGTGGCAGCAATTAGTCAGCAAGATTAAATCTCAAGGAAACATCCTTTTGCATATTCAAAACATGGATCTATCTAATATTAACTACGATCTTTCCAGCCTTTCTAATAATAATGATCCGCGTATTTGGATTGTACAGAGCATTGAAAAAGGAGATGTGCGTTGCATATTCACCATCAACAAAGAAGAAAAGGAGAATCTTGAGAAGAGCGGTCAACTCAAAAATTTATTAAATTTTTTCGCCTTCATTGAAGCACCTCATATTGATCTTTCAGAAGCAAAAAAGTTAATTTCTAATTATTTCAATCCTCCTGATATCCATATGGCTAAATTGACTCCAAACCATGCGGAAATGATTCTCAATATGGCTGACCGACTTAAAGGAAAAATGGAAGAACATGAATTAATTTCCACATTCATCCGTCTTTTGCAAAGTCTCATTTCTGCAGCTGAAATGAAAAAAAATGAAGTTCCTGTTTCAATTAAAAATAATACTGCTGGGAAAGAAGAGTTAGAAAAATATAAAAAAGAGCAAGAAATCTTAAGGCAGATCACACCTCTCAGCAAAGAACTTACCAAAGCAAGGAAGTTAAAAGAAGAGCTTTTTCGTGAGTGGGTAAAATTGAGAAAAGAGGGAAAAAAGAGCGATAAAATCACTGCAAAAGCAAAAGAACTCCTTTTGCTCTACCATGTTCTTATCCCCCTTTATGGAGAAAAAATTGAAGAAGAGGAAAAAAAATTGGAACTCATCCCTCATAAGATCGAAAAAGAAGATCTTATCCTTCAGTTCCAAGCAAAATTTAACACCTTGCTTGCCCCTGCTCAAGCTATGGAATTTAAAAAATTGCAACGTTTAAAAGAAAAATTAGGTGAAGCAATTTTTGGGCAAGATTTAGCTTTAAAAGAAATCCAAAATGCAATTTCAAACTGGCGTATTGCCCCTCAAGACCATCTGCAAAAACCAGGACTCGTTCTTTTCTTTTCGGGTCCTCCTGGATTTGGCAAATCTGAAACCGCTACCCTCCTTACAAAAATCGTTCCTGAAATGTACGGATTAAAATCCAATGGGAAAAATAATCCATATGCCCTGAGAATTTACATGCCAAATAATATTAATGAAAAGCATCAAGAAGAGCTAATGGAAGAAATCAAAAACTATATTCAAAACTATCCTACTTCTTTTGTCATTTTAGAAGAATTTGATAAAGTTCCTCCTGAATATGCGAATAAATTTTTAGAACTTTTTGGGGAAACTCCGATCAACCGCACAGAATATAATGCTTCCACAAATAAATATATCTCTGAACAAATAGATCGAAGAAATGTCATTTTTATTCTTACCTCTAACCTAGGACAAGAAGAATTAAATGATCTTTCTATTAAAAATCCTCAAGATCGATTTCTTGACCATCAAAAAAAGATAAATGAATTTGTCAAAGACAGGTATGGGAAAGCCTTTAAGCAAAGAATTAATGCCACCATTCCTTTTTCAAGAACGGAAGCTGCTCTAATAAAAGAGCCACTGAATCGACTAATCCAAACTCTTAAAGAAAACTTTACTCTTAGCTATGACGAAAAGCTCATCGACTATTTTGATCAAATCTACAGAGAAAAGAAGATGAGCATCCGAGAAATAAATGATGAGATTCACAAACAGGTAACTCAACTCATCACCCCTCTTCTAGAAGGAAACATCTCAGAAAAGAAAAAGATTGCCCTTCATCTTACTGTTGATAACGATCAATTAACTTTTATTGAACAGAAATAATCACACACTCCTTAAGAATTATTTTCTATAAAAATTTTTAACAATCGATTATGTAGAAAAATAAGACCTTTATTTACAGGGAGTATCATGGGTATTATTTTACTACTTATTGTGATTGGCTTATTCATTGCAGTTCTGCCAATTTGGCCCTACAGCAGGCGTTGGAGCAAAAAACCTAGCATTGCCGTAGGAATTTTCTTTGTCCTTCTATTAATTGTAGTGATCATCAGATCTTTATCTTACATAGAAATCGACAGAGAAGAGGGAGAAACTACCATTAAAATAGAAAAGAAACAGAAAGAAAAGGAATAGCTATCATTCTTTTGGAGAAATGAAGACATGAAACTGCCACTTTGTTTGATAGCCTATCTCATCGAGCCAATATCCTGATCTTCCTTTTCACCAGTCAATAGTTTCGTTAACTCATCGCACAATGTAATTTTTCCATTTTCCAGCTTAAAATAGGCAACAACTTTTACGATTAATTTTCTTCCATCTTTTTTTATCGCCTCTACTCTATGGACTGTAGAAACACCATTTTCTTCAGCTACGCAATGATCAATTGTCACCTTTACAGAACGGAGAATTGATTTCTGTTTTTTCATGTGTTGGACAAACTCATCATAATTCAAAGTATGCCCATCAACATGTTGAATATAATTAGGAGAAAAATATTGAGAAATGACTTTCTCATCAGCATCTAAATTTTCAAGGATTTCTTTTAAAACATTCTGAATAAAATGTTTATTTTTCATTGAATGTTAAAAAAATTGATAAATTTTATTGAGGTAAGAGAATTAATTGGTCTTTATTTCCTTCCATGCGAATCACATCACCATATCCTACTCGTTTAATTTCTTTATCATCGTGTTCTCCCAAGAGAAAGTTGAAAAATTTCAAAGGACCGCCATGTGTCATAATGATCACATTTTTCCCAGGATGCTTTCTACAAATTTGTCTAATTTCAGGAAGTAGTCTGCGCATTACATCAGCTATGCTTTCACCATCTTTTCCATATGGAAAGAAGAATTTAGTTTCTAAATCTTGAAGTTTTCGATACTGCTCGTAATGAGCTTCTTTTTGATATTCTTTTTTTGTTAATCCTTCGAATTTCCCATGTGATTCTCCTTTGAGAGCAGTTGAAAATACAATAGCATCTGGTAGCTTACGGTTCTGTGTAATAATCATAAGACTGTTCATCGCTCGAGATAAATCTGAACTATAGGCAGCATCAATCTTTTCTTTTTCAAGATCATCTCTAAGCCTTTCCATCTGCTTTACGCCCTTCTCACTCAATGAAGTATTCGTCCATCCTTGAAGCAGTTTTTCTCCACTTTCAAGCTCTTCTTTTCTACACTCAGGTTCTCCATGATGCACAAAGATCAGTCGACAATTCTTTTTTCTCTCTTCTTCTGATTGCTGAATAGCAGGTAATTGCTCAATAGAAGATAATATTCCCCATTCTTTTACAAACTCAGCTAATTTTTTCTTACCATCTATTGTAGCACCCCTCTTTAAACAAGCTGTTACAACTTCAAGAGGCCGGCTCCAAAGAAATGCATCACCGCCTTTTAAATCAGCACCCAAGTCAATGAGTAAGTTAGCCATTCGTTCACTGCGACAATAATCATGGAGTGCTTCGGTAGCGAGTTGACTTCGTTTGGATTCATCTTTTTCAAGCATAGCTAAATAGGCCACAATTTTCAGATAGCCCATTTGAACAAAATAGTTAAAAACTGTCACTGGTTTGCCTTTGTCTCCCCAGTTCGGGAATAGACCACTAGTATAAACGTATGGATATACTACACGGGAAAGATCAGCTCCTTTCCCAATACAATTAAGGGCAATTGTTTCATCAGTTCGGTTAAGATTTTTATCATATCCGGTAGCCTGATCCATTAAACGTCCCTCTTTATAACGTGTCTTTACCCAAACCATTCCCAATACGAGTGATGTAATTCCTAAAGCTGTTGCAGTAAGGGGGGATTTGGTAAGAGCTTTATATCCCGCTCCACCAAAAGTAAGGAGACCAATTATTCCTGTAAGAGAAGAGAGTTTCGAGTAGTAACAGTTAGTGTCTAACTTGTAGGAATAACTATCCTGAGCAGTTTTAGCTATCTTGTCATCAATTTTAAATGGTTTTATTCCAAACTCGTGGTTATTCAGAATGTTCATTACGTCAGAAGGAATAGAATAAATATTTTTATACATAGCTTTGCTCTCCTAGATTTAAAGCAAATATTATACCATACATACCGTTTTTTTTCAACTATTTTTTCAAAAAAATATTTTACTTGGAAAAGAGTTTTATCGATTTAACTTAGGGCGGAGTAGAGTAAAGAATGTACCTCCTTTACCATCGCTTTGTAAAAATAAGGAGACGTCACACTTTTCATCAGGAGTAAAAAAAGTCCATGTTTGGTTTTTTCTTCCCTCTTTTTCAGACTCGGAAGAGATGTAAATATGACCATTTTGATTGGAATACAATTCAATTGCCCTTGGCGACATAACTGTAAGACCAGGGTGAGTAAGAACATCAAAAAAAAGTTCAGGAGACATATGATTTCCATTCATAATAAACAAGAGACGAACCTCAATATTCTCTGAGGATTTATCTCTAGAAAGATAAAACACAATTTTAGTGTCATCGTTGAGAAAGTCTCCGCGCATGAATGTTCTAAAAAACTTGTCATTCTCAATTACAGGAGGAATAAAACCTAATCGAATGTTTCCCAATTCCGGGTATATGTATGGTGACAAATCATGAGAAGAAAAATAGGAGGAAATTTTTTCTGAAACTATCTCTTCCGGCATCCATGTTTTAATTTTTTCAGATTGGTCATTTTCTTTCCCTTCTAAAGCCGTCGCTATAAGAACAGTTAATATCAGAAAAAACTTGCGCATTTTAACTCCACTTATTTTGATTTAATTTGTCGATAAAAGATACCAACAACAAGATTAAAAATGTAAGAACTTTTTTCTATTGTCAAAAGTCATTTTCTGTAGCTTATTTTTGCACTTGAGTGGGCAATCTATTAACAGGTAGAATCGTGCATGATTTTAGCAAGAGTCTTAATAGTGGGATTACGGTGTTTTAATGCGGAATACATGGTCGATTTGGGAAGCTTATTTTTCTTTCTTAGCTTAGCTTTATCTAGAGCATTGAGATAGATGGAAATCATCTCCATGACACCCTCGGGATCGTTATTCTGAAGGCATTCTAAAATAGCTAGTCCTGTTTTCTTGGGATCAGTTAACTCCTTTAAGGGATTTGCTCTCGTGAGTCCAGGAACTTTAGCTAAGTTTAATTTCGTTGATTTTGCTAAAAATCTTTGACGCTTTTTTGATATCTCTTTCTTGCCCATTCTTATTGCCTCCCAGCAAAAGGATTATATTTGACTCGGGTAGCGGTGCATAGTAGACACGCCTACCATCGTTAAATTTTAACTCCCATACCTCAGCACCTTGTAGATATTTGTGATGCCCGAAATGGCCTTCTTCCTCAATTTTTAAAACCCTACTATGAATTTGTCTCTGAGACTTGAGAGTTTCTGTAGCTAGCCACTCTTTGTACTCCTGAGTTTCATAGATATGATACTTTGCCATTTGTCAGAACTCATTTTGCTCAATGGTACGATAAATCAGACTTTTGTACAAAAAGAGATTAATAACATATTATAAACACGAAGAAATCGGACTGATACTGATAAGGAGAAATATGTGGCTTTAACTAGTCAAGGTGTAAAAGATATAAAATTCCAAGAAAAAATTAAGGTTTCATTACAAAGTTTAGAAATTCAGCGTTCTAGAATTTTTGATCCTTCCTCAAAATGTCCTCTTCATGATGTAGATTTTTACTTGATTATTTTAAGAAGATTATATCGTCAAATAGAAGATCTCTCTACTCATGACTCCCGCGTAGCAAACTTTAAAGGTAAAAACGCAAAGTTGTTTCAAAAAATACTACTAAGAGATGATTTTGAACATGGTCCCAAAGAACTAATTCCTCAACTCAGCAAAGAAAAACTAAGCCAACTCGGAATAATTGATGCTAAGTCAAAAATAAATCTTACGATTATAAAATGTCTTAAAATCAAAAAAGACAGCATTATTATTTTTTCTGGTGATAAAACTTGGGATCTAAAAAAAGATCATGAAAATTTTATTCAGGTTATAGATGAATTTATATCTCTTTACCCCTACAAGCGCAATCTAAACCTTCCCAAAAAAGTTGAAGAAAATTGATACTGCAATCTCTTTTTGAGTGAATTAAAATAGATTCAGACAAATAAATAACAGCTATCTACCAACATCCAACGATTTAATTTCGATTACCATTACTTCAATGGGCTCATCTGATTCGTTAATGTCTCCATGAACTACTCTTGGTGGGTCTTCGGTTAACCAATAAGCCCTTCCTGTTTCAAAAACCAATTTCGAGGTTTCTCCTGTTTCTTCGATTTTGGTAAGAATTCCACCCTTTAATCCAATAACCACTCGGGCACAATCATGCCGATGCATGTTTAGGGGTTGATTAGGCATAATTACGGTTTTCCATATTCTCACATGTTCATTTTCAAATTGAAAGATCCGATGAGTTTGGTTGGCCATTATTTTTTCTTCACCTTGCAAGGCTAAGCAGTAGACCATAGGCATGAGAAACAAAGTCTTCTTAAACATAAAAAATTCCCTTATTGCAAGTTTATATCAAACGAATTCAAAATGTATGACCAATAAATTATCACAATTTCAACACTGATGATATGTCATAAAGATAACATAATAAGATTAAAAGTATTCTCTATAACTATTGCGAAATATTATTGTAGAATGGCCCAAACAATCACTTTTTCAATGGTATTTTTTGAGTATTCTTGTTAATTTGGATTTCAAGTAATCAAAAATGGATATTTTATGAAACGTGCTTATGAGTATTCTATTGACTATTCTTTAGCCCTTTTAAGCGCATTCGATATCATGAGTTCATTAACGATGAATAACATTAGCTCGCCATCAAATGGCATCCAATATGACCTGAATCAGTTGAATGGTGATTTAAAAGCTCTTGAAGAGGATTACCGAAATGCACGTGAAAAAATACTAAGAAAAATCGATAATGAATGAGCTGGAAACAGAGAAAAAAATAGAGACTAAGCAAGAGAACTCCTCTATTCAAAAAAGACAGGGCTTGCCATCTTCATCCCCATCAATTACTGGTCAGCTTACTTCTTTATATTCTGGGCCAATACCTCCTCCCGATCATCTTATGATGTATGAAAAGATGGTTCCTGGAATTGCAAAAAGATTCCTCGAAGAACCACACCTTGAGGCAGAACATCGAAGAAATCTCGAAAAAAAAATGGTCGAGGCAAAAATTGAGCTAGGAAAAAGAGGTCAAATTATAGCATGTATACTTGCATCTGCTTGTGTAATTGGATCTTTTGCGGCTATTTTTTCAGGTCATAATATTTGGGGATTAGGTGCACTACTTCTTTCCATTGGAGGTCTTATTAGCGTTTTTATTTATAGCAAAAACCACAAGCCCAGTCGTCCTGAGAAGATCGAAAAGACAGATCCCCCGATGCAGGATTCAAAAACATAGCTTTAGGATGTAGGTTCTAATCCTACATTGGAAATCTCCGGATGCAGGATTCGAACCTGCGACCAATGGATTAACAGTCCACTGCTCTACCACTGAGCTAATCCGGAACAAATTTAACAGTTTATTTTAGAACCAGCTCTTTTTTAAGTAAATTGCTGAATTGGACGGTCTTGTTGCAAAAACAACTAATAAATTATTTAATAATAATATATTAGTATTATTTTAATTGTTTATTAATAATTAGAAATTAATTATAATATCTTTTTTAAAATTAATAATTTATAAAAATATGTCCAGCAATACTATCGTAGAAGTATCATCCCCGTATTCATCACAAGTCACTTTACCAGTTATTCCAGATCAAATTGAGAATCAAGTGGATGAGGTTATCGAGATATTTGATAAGATCAGCCCTGCTAAATCTCCTGTGAAAAAGAAAATAAGAGATGACATTTTTAATTCGCCAGCTAAGAAAAATCTATCTCTTTCCTTTCCTATACTCGAACAATCAAATGCCAATTTAGAATTAGCTACAAAGATTGTCAAAGTACTAGAAAAAAGACAACCTATGGGGATTTCTCTAAGGGAAAAAATAGAACAAAAGATTGCAAAAACTTTAGCTCTTGCTGATGGCAAAATCGAAACTAGTGAAAATGAAGGCGCAGATCATTATCCCTATTATATCTCTTCAAAGACTTTATTTATTCCATTGAAAGAAAAAAATTTCACTGCAGTTTCTTCTAGCTTAAAAATTTTCCATGTGGGAATTGAGATTCGTGAAGATATTTTTACACTAAAAGCGATTACAATCATTCGCGATTGGGCGCTATTTAACCAGGCTTTATTAACAATTGACCCTCTCAAAAATCATTCCTGCAAACATATCGTTGCCAGTCCAGAAGCACAGCTACAGATAAGCTCTAATCAAATAGTAGTTATCAACAAATTATATGATGGAAATCTACAAGAGTTTCTAGAAGAGTTACGTAGCTATATACCTATCTCTCTATTGTCTAAACAGATTCAGTTTGTCTACATGTGGACAAAAGCTGGTAAAGGGGTTTTGGAAATGCATCAATTAGGGTGTTCTCACCAAGACATTAAGCCACACCAATTCCTTATTATATCAAAAGATGATGCTATTTTAGGAAAAAAGAAGGTCATTCTATCTGATTTGGATTCTGTAAAAAAAGAAGGACAACCTCCAAGCTGCGTTTATTCAAAGCCATATAGAATCAAAGAAGAACAACACTCTCAACAAGCAGATCTTTATGCCTTTGGAAAGAGTTTAGAGCTGACAGGAAAAAAATTTTCCATAACTAATCTTCAATTTGAGATATTAGTTAAATCATTGACTAATCAAAAGCCTGAAAAGAGACCAAAAATTGAACAAGTAGTGGAAACATTGAAAGAGATCAAAAAATCTCTGCGAGAATCAACTATTACTTACTAACATTTTCTTTATCGCTTTTTCCAATTCTTTCTGATTTTGAATTGCTTCTATTTTGCCATATTCATTTGGAAGTCGTGTTTGTATCAATTTTTTTGCTTTTTCAACTTGGTTATTTCCTTGAAAGGGAATGCCGTAGCATAGTCCTAGTAGATAGACTTCATTCGGATATTCTAAAAAATCCAAAACCATTCCTAAAATTGCTGTGCGATCAATATTACTTACAAGGATATGATAAGTCCATTTCCTAATGAGCTCTATTTCCTGTGCGTATAAATATAAGCGAAAATTTTCCTTAAATTTCTCTAAGACTTTTTTTTCTTCTGGAGTCGCTAATTGGGCTATTATCTTTGTTTCATATTGCTTTAGTGGAATGTCTATGTAAAGATTTCTGTTGACTAGATGTTGAAGCGGGGTTGGTTCGGTTTTAAAACAATCAAACCAAGTAAAAAAAAGGGATTTAAAAGTTATTTCCGTAGCCATCGTTGTAAAAAAATGATAATATAATTTTTATTTTGCATGGAAGAAGTTTTTGGTTATATCGATTCAATCATCTTTGCTGAAGAAGGGTTTACCGTTGCAAAACTCAAAGAGCCTAAAAAGAGTGATTTCACTCTTATCGTAGGACATATCCCCTCTTTGCAGCCTGGAGAAACGATCCATTGCAAAGGAAACTGGCGCATCCATCCAAAACATGGGAAACAGTTTGAAGTGGAATCTTTTGAGCTTCAAGCTCCTTCTGATCTCGTGGGCATTCAAAAATATTTAGAATCAGGAATGATCAAAGGCATTGGGACTACCTATGCCTCGCGTATTGTAGATAAATTTAAAGAAGAGACGTTGCGCATTTTGGATGAAGAACCGGAGAGGTTGCGGGAGGTATCGGGCATAGGTGAAAAGCGGGTAGCGCAGATCAAAAAATGTTGGGATGAGCAAAAGGTGATTCGGCGCGTGATGATTTTCCTAAGAGGTCACAACGTGAGTGCTTCTTATGCACAAAAAATCTACAAGGCTTATGGGCAAGAGAGCATCGAGAAGGTGACGAAAAACCCTTATGCCCTAGCCAAGGAAATCCATGGGATTGGTTTTAAGAGCGCAGATAGAATTGCGCAAAATCTTGGAGTGGCGAAAAATTCCTCAGATCGAATTGATGCTGGGATTGAATTTGTTCTTTGGCAACTCAGCAATGAAGGACATGTCTGTTCTACTTTTGACCTCTTAACCACTACGGCAGAAAAAACCTTGGAGGTTTCCAAACAGGAAATCGAAGAGAGACTTACCACTCTTTGCAAAAAAGGGGATTTAATCCAGGAAGAAAATCTCATTTGGATTAAGCCACTTTATTTAGCCGAAGTTGGGATTGCACGGGAAATCCTTCGCCTCACGAGTGCAACTTGCGCAATTAGAGCTGTTGAACTGGAAAAAGCAGTGGATTGGGTCGAACAAAAATTGGCAATTGCTTTTGCTGAGCAGCAGAAAAATGCGATTGTGCGAGCTCTACAAGAAAAATTTCTGATCATTACGGGAGGGCCAGGCACAGGAAAAAGCACCATTACGCGCGCAATCCTCACCATTACAGAAAAACTGACAAAGAGGATTCTCTTAGCTGCGCCGACAGGAAGAGCAGCTAAAAGACTTTCTGAAATTACAAGGAAAAAAGCATTTACGATTCATAGTTTGCTTGAAATGGATTTCCGCACAGGAACGTTTAAAAAGGGAAGGGAAAATCCACTTCAATGCGATCTGATCATTGTAGATGAAGCAAGCATGATCGATACTCTTTTGATGCATTCTCTGCTTAAGGCGATTCCCTCTCATGCAAAAGTGATTTTCGTCGGTGATATTGATCAGCTTCCCAGTGTTGGACCAGGCAATGTGCTTAAAGATTTGATCCATTCTCATAAGCTGGTTGTTGCTGAATTGAAAGAGATTTTTAGGCAAGCAAAAGGATCTCACATCATTCTCAATGCCCACAGAGTCAACCAAGGGATTTTTCCTATTTTGGAGCCCGAGAGAAAAAAAGATTTTCTCTATTTTGAATTGCAAACTCCTGAAGAAATTGCAGAAAAAATTTTAACTTTGATTACGAAGGAATTACCGAAATCATATGATTTCCATCCTTTTGAACAGATTCAGCTCCTCTCCCCTATGAAAAAAGGGATTATTGGGACGGAAAATCTCAATACAATTTTGCAACAAGCTCTCAATCCTAATGATCGACCAATCTTTCGCTTCGGCCGCAAATTTCTCATCGGCGATAAGGTGATGCAGATTCGAAACAACTATGAAAAAGAGGTCTATAATGGCGATGTGGGATTCATTGCAGATATCGATTTTGCAGAGCAAACAATGCAGGTGGTATTTGATGGAAAAGCTATTCATTATGAATTTGCTGAAATCGATGAGCTCATTTTAGCTTATGCTGTTTCCATTCACAAATACCAAGGTTCTGAATGTCCCTGCGTAATCATTCCCATCCACACATCGCACTTCAAACTTCTCTATAGAAATTTACTCTACACTGGAATCACAAGAGGAAAGAAACTGGTGGTTCTGATCGGCACAAAAAAGGCAATTGCAATTTGCATAAAAAATGAAGAGGTAAATCAAAGGTTAACTGGTTTAAAGAAACGGATGGAAGATTTCCTTATCGAACAACCTCTCCTAGAAACACAAAAGAATTGCGAATCTGTTGAACTTCTTCTTCAAGAGAGAGCTGAGATGAATCAAAACATTTATTAAATATTCCCTGGGGTATTTTTTTTAAAGTTTCATAGGTATTTAGCACATACATTTTTGCTCTCTTAGCTAGTTCATCAGAGCGTTTAAGATTTGTAGTTCTCTTCTGATCCCGTTCTAAAAGAATTTGAAGAGGAGGTAAAATTAAAAAATAAAACTCTCCCTCTTTTTTTTCTCTCCAAGGAACTTGCGCATCAACGATGACTCTGTCTTTGATTTCTTTGATTTTCTGATCGATAGTTTGATTGACTTCAGTCTTTCTACAAACTCCTTTTTCAATCAACTCATCGCGATCAATATAAGTCCATGTATCGCCAAGAGAGGTATAAAGGGCTTGTGATAATGTTGATTTCCCTGAACAGGAAGGGCCAAAAATAAAGATATTTGGCATTTTCGTTCATCTCACAATTTCGCCAGGAAGCCCAAGTGATGGAGAGATAATTTCTACCGTATTGTGTGTGTCTACAGCTAAAATCATCCCTTGGCTTTCCACCCCCATCAATTTTGCTGGTTTTAGATTTGCGACGACAATGACTTTTTTACCAACAAGGGAATTGGGGTTTTCGACGTGCTCTGCAATTCCTGAGACAATCGATCTTGTTTCCACACCCAAATTGACAATGAAATGGAGCAGTTTTTTGCTCTTTTCAATTTTGGCTGCTGAGACGATTTCTCCGACTCGTAAATCCATCTTTTTAAATTCGTCAAAAGTAATTTCTATTTTTGCGGGATTCACTTCTTTGATATTTTTTAGTTTCGCAATCTCTTTTTCGATTGTCTCATCTTCAATTTTTTTGAAGACCACTTCAGGTTTACCTAAACCTTGTCCTTCTTCTAACTTTTCTTCCAATTGCAACCTCCAATCTTCTTCTTTTAAATTTGTATCAAAACCGATCATTTTCCAAATTTTGTTTGTAGCCTGCGGGATAATGGGAAAAGAGATGATTGCGAGAACTTTAATGCATTCTAAACAGCAGGCAATCACTGTTCCCATTCGCTTTTTTTTCTTGGCATCCTTTGCTAAAACCCAGGGCTTTTGATGGTCGAAATAGCTATTTCCCCACGATGCCAACTCCATGATGGTTTGACATGCCTTTCTCAAATGGAAATGTTCATAGCATCGCCTGGTTTCTTCTGCTAAAAACCCAAGTCTTTCAATGAATTTTCTGTCTTCTTCACTGAACTGCGCCATTTGCGCCACTTTTCCATTTAAATGCTGGTGGGAAAAAGTGAGGACTCTATGGACTAAATTGCCAAATTTTCCCACTAAATCTGCATTGCAGGTGAATTGGAACTCTTTCCAGGAAAATTCTGAATCTTGCGTTTCTGGAGCATGAGAAGCTAAATAGTAGCGGATTTGATCTGAGGTGAAATTTTTGAAAAAGTCTTCTAAATCGACATACCATCCTTCTGATTTGCTAAATTGCTTCCCTTCTAAATTTAAGAATTCATTTGCTGGAAGCTCATCGACGATTTTATAAGGAATATTTTGTCCCATGATCATCGCCGGAAAAAAGACTGCATGAAAAGGGATGTTATCTTTTCCAATAAATTGGACCAGTTTTGTCTCGGGATCAAGCCAAAAATCCTTCCATTTTTCTGGGTTTTTGATTTTTTTTGCCCATTCTTTGGTAGCAGAAATGTATCCAATGGGAGCATCGAACCAGACATAGAGAACTTTTCCATTTGCCTCTTTCAGTGGGACGGGAATGCCCCACTCAGTATCTCGGGTAATGGCTCTTGGTCTTAATTCATCAATGTATCCTTGTGCAAAATGAAGGACATTTGGTTTCCATCTCTTTTTGCTGATCCACTCTAAGAGCTGATCTTTAAAGAGGTCAAAGCGCATAAACCAGTGTTTTGAAGGCTTTAATACGAGCAGCTGATTGGTGAGTTTCGAACGAGGGTTTTTCAAATCGGTAGCTTCATAGCTCGCTCCACATTTTGGACATTCATCTCCCCTTGCTTGCTCAAAACCACACTTTGGGCAGGTTCCCACAACATATCGATCTGCCAAAAACTTGCGATCTTGCTCTGAATAAAGCTGATTGGTAACTTTTTCTTCTATGTATCCATTGTGCAAAAGATCGAGAAAAAATTGTTGGACTACTTCTGTGTGTCCAGACCATGTTGTACGAGAAAAATGGTCAAAGGAAAAATCTAACGTTTGAAAGAGTTTTTGATTTATGTGGTGAAAGATCTCCACATGTTCTTTTGGAGTGCGACCTGCGATTTCAGCACTTAGCGATATAGCAACCCCATATTCATCTGAGCCACAAATGTACAAAACTTCATTTCTCATGAGCCTTTGGAAACGGGCATAGCAATCTGCCGGCAGATATGCACCAGCAATATGGCCAAAATGAAGAGGGCCATTTGCATAGGGAAGAGCAGATGTGATGAGGATTTTTTCAGACATATTTTTCTGGCATTTCTTCTATGGTTTCCAATTTTTGCAATTCTTCTAAATAGCTGGGATCGGGATGTTTGATAACCTCCTCTAAAATTTGTTCCATGCTCACCTCTTTTCCCGAACGAATATTAAATCTTGCTAGGCGAATGGCATAATAGGTCAATTCAAAGCTGTTTTTACAAAGTCCTTGAAATTCTTGATTCGTCAATGTTTCTTTTTGTTTCATTTTTCTCTCCTAATTTTATGTTCTTCTGCAATAAAAATGCTCCGCAAAATATCATAAGCTACGTACAGATTGTCATTCACAATGTTGTAGTCATATTTGTTTGCTATTGCCATTTCGTGCATAGCCCAAGATAGTCTTTTTTCAACAAGCTCTATGTTTTCAGTTTTTCTTTTAAATAGTCTTTCTCTTAGCTCTGGCAAAGAAGGTGGACTGATAAAAATAAAAATTGCCGGAAATTTTTTTTCCTTTAATTGCATTGCCCCTTGCGTATCAATGACCAAGACGACATGTTTCCCTTTGCTTTGCTGCTCTAAAACAAATTCTTTAGAAGTCCCGTAATAATCATCAAATACTTGGGCATATTCTAAAAAATCTCCAGTTTGAATTTTAGCTTCAAATTCTTCTTTTTTCAAAAAATGGTAGTCCTTCCCAGGAATTTCCCCTGATCTTGGAGGTCTTGTAGTACAAGAGACACTGCCTACAATGGTAGGAAATTCATCTAAAATCATTTTTACCAAAGTTGTTTTTCCTGTTCCCGCTGGAGCGCTTACTACAAAAACCAAGCCTCTGGTCAAATTTCCCAACAATTTTTCCACTTTGAGACCTCTATTCGATATTCTGTATTTGCTCTCGCACCTTTTCGAGCTCAATTTTTATTTCTAAAGCCAAATTGGCAATAGGAAGATCTGCATTTTTTGCCAAAATGGTTGCAATTTCTCTTCCCATTTCTTGAAGCAGAAAATCGAGATTGCGACCTACACTTTTTTCCTTTGATTTTAATAATGGGTAAAATTGATCCAAATGGGATTTGAAACGGATGATTTCTTCAGTAATGTCTATTTTATCTGCAAAAGCTTCCAATTCATAATAAAACTTACTTTTTTCTTGCAATTCGCTCGCAACAATTTCTGAAAGTCTTTCTTTAAATTTTTTCTTAAACTCCTCCAATGATTTAGGGGCAATCTTTTCAATCTCTTCAATTTTCTTTTGCACCTGCCTCATTCGCGTTTGCATATCTCTTGCAAGAGCTGTCCCCTCTACTTCTTTCATTTTTACCAGTTTTTCTAAAGTTTGCTCTGTCATTTGCTTCAATTTCTTTTTCCATTCACCCTCATCAAATGGTTTTTCTTCTAGGAAAGAGAGATTTTGCATCTGGTCAAAAATAAATGGGAAATTCACTACTTCTGAGGGATATCCTATTTCCTTTGCGATTTTTTCCCAATTTTTCTTTAAAGCCCTCATCTGTGATAATTGTTCTTTTGAAGGCAGTCTACTTGGAACATCTCCTTCTAAATGCAAACGAATAATGAGTGTTCCTCTGATGATTTCTTGACCGACCCATTTTCGCAAATCTATATCAAATCGCAAAAAATTTTTTGGAAGGTAAATCTGCATATCTAAATTTTTTCGATTTACAGAATGGATTTCCATGATTAGCTTGGTCCCATCTAAGATCTTTTCTACTCTTCCATATCCTGTCATACTTCGCATGGATTTTTCCTAACTCATCTTAAGGTGAGTTCCTAACTCACTGTTTGTTCTTCTAAAATTAGATCATCCGCTTTTAACTTCAAGAGCCCAAAACTTTTGCGATGGATGTCGCAAGGTCCATAAACTTCTATTGCTCGAAGATGATCGCTTGTTCCATATCCTTTATGCTCATTAAAACCATAATTTGGAAATAAATCATGATATCCGAGCATGATATGGTCTCTGGTTACTTTTGCTATGATAGACGCTGCGGCAATTGATTGGCAGAGTAGATCTCCATCAATAATGCCTTGGCATGGAATCTGCGTCTGTGGCAATTGAGTCCCATCAAATAGAAGATAATCCGGCTTTTTTGCAAGTCTTGCAATGGCGATGAGCATCGCCTTAAACGTTGCTTGCAAAATATTGATTTGATCGATTTCAAAAGCTTCAACAACACCAACACCATAACAAATCTCTGCATGTATAATGAGGTCTTGGTATAACTTATATCTCTGTTCAAATGTCAATTTTTTACTATCATTGATCCCTCTGACCACTAAGCCATCGGGAAGAATGCAAGCAGCCGCAACGACAGGACCTGCCAATGGACCTCTTCCTGCCTCATCAACTCCTGCAATGGTTCCGAAACCTAATTTTTTGATCTCATCTTCAATTGAACAGAGCCGTTGTAGACGCATTGTCTCTACACGTTTCTTTGTAGCTTGTTTGACAGCAGCCTTTGATTTTGCCATTGGCAAATATCATTTATCTTAAGATGGCTTTTCTTCAAGAGAAGTTTCTGAGCTGACCAATACAGCTTTCGAACCAGTTTGGAGCTGCGCTCCAATCTTTTCTTTTACCTTAGCTTTTTTGCCAAAAATTCCTCTGAGGTAATGGAGTTTTGCCTTTCTTACCTTTCCTCTTTTTACAACTTCAATCTTAGCGATTAGAGGGCTATGGAGCATAAAAACTCTTTCTATGCCAGATCCATAAGAAACTCGATAAAGTGAAATGGTTTCCGAAAGTCCTGCTCCACGCTTTGCGATAACAATGCCATTAAAGACCTGAATGCGCTCCTTTTCTCCTTCGATGATTCGAATGTGGACATCTAATGTATCGCCAATTTTAATTTGAGGAATATCTGTTTTTAACTGCTCATTTTCAATTTCTTGGATTATCTTATTCCCCTTCATAACTTACTCCTAACTTCTTCTGTTTTCTTTTTTGCCATTTCTTCGCGCCATTTTTTGATCTTTGCATGATGGCCGCTTTTTAAGATTTCTGGAATGACCATTCCTTCAAAATTTTCTGGTCTGGTGTACTGGGGCCCTTCTAACATTCCCTGCTCAAATGAATCACTCATCGCCGATTCTTCCGAACCCAAGACTCCAGGAATAAATCGCACTACACCATCGACCAAAACAATGGCAGCCAAACAGCCATTTGTTAAAACATAATTTCCAATGCTGATCTCCTCATGAATCTCTTTATCAATTCTCTTATCAATTCCCTCATAATGGCCACAGACTAAAATTAAATGACTTTCCTTAGAAAGTTGCAAACATTTTTCAGCATCTAAAAGCTTTCCTTGTGGAGTCAAATAAATGACTTTTGCACCCTCCTCTTTCACACTGCGAATGGCTTTTACAACTGGCCCAGCCATTAAAACCATGCCGCTTCCTCCCCCATAGGGATGGTCATCTACTTTTCGATGTTTTCCTTCTGCAAAATCCCGAATGTCAATTAAATGAATATCCAAAAGCTTCTTTTCTTGAGCTCTTTTTAAAATACTCACATCAAAAGGACCGCGAAAATAGGAGGGAAAAAGAGATAAGATATCAATGCGCATCTCATTTTCCTTTTGCCATCTCTTTTACTTTGGGTACTTTACTTCTAGCTCTTCTCAATGCTCTTCTTTGAGCAATCCTCTTTAGATTTTTTACTCTTCTTTTTTCATTCCATTCTTTAATAACGGATGGGGCTGATTTGGAAATGATGGTTTTTGCATCATGGGACATCTCTGCACCCAGATTCAGCCAATGCGTCACTCTATCTCCATTTACTTCCATATTTTTTTCTTTCAGGAGAGGGTCATACCAGCCTAGTTTTTCAATATATTTTCCATCTCGTTTTTCTCGAATATCCATTACAACTAATCGAAACGTTTGCCTGTTATTGCGTCCGTATTGTCGAAGGCGTATTTTTAGTGCCATAACTTATTCTCCGGTAATTTTTGTTTAATATTTGGCATGTTCTTGCAGAGTTTCTTTAACTCTTTAAATCCTTTTGCTAGGCGATTGACATCATCGATCGTTGTTCCGCTTCCTTTTGCAATTCGCCTTCTTCTGCTCGGGACAAGTTCTACTTTCTCCTCCCTTTCGTCAGGCGTCATAGAAAGAATCATCGCTTCCATTTTTTGAAACTCTTTTTCCGGTATGTCAAATGAATCAAAATTCTGTGCACCTGGGAACATTTTTAAGAGATTTTTTAAAGGACCCATTTTTCTCACAGATCCCATTTGCTTTAGATAATCCTCATAAGTAAAGGAAGCTTTCCGCAACTTCTTTTCCCAATCCTTTTTATCCTCTTCAGTGATCTGTTCTTCTGCCTTGCGCACAAGATTGATCACATCGCCCATTCCCAAAATCCGATCGGCCATCGATTTCGGATTAAAGAGTTGAAAATCCTCTATTCCTTCACCGATTCCTTCAAATTTGAGTGGCTTTTTTGTCACTTCGACAATAGAAATGGCCGCCCCAGCTCGTGCATTTCCATCCAGCATGGTTAAAATTGTTCCCGTAATGCCAAGATACTGATCGAATTCCTGTGCAGTTTTCACCGCATCCTGTCCAAAAAGCGCAGAGGCAACAAAGAGAATTTCATCGGGATTCACAATCGTTTTTATTTGAACAAGCTCTTTCATCAAAGGTTCATCTATGTGGAGTCTTCCTGCTGTATCGAGAATGAGAAAATCAAATCCCTCTTTAGCTGCTTTGATATGGGCTTCTTTGGCAACAATAGTAGGGTCTTTTTCTCCCTCTAAGTAAAAACAGGGAACTGCAATCTGTTGACAAAGTTTCTTTAACTGCTCTATGGCAGCCGGCCTTTGCAAATCGCAGGCTGCAATGAGTACCTTTTTCTTGGCTTCCTTTTTTTTTAAATAATTAGCGAGCTTTGCACTTTGCGTCGTTTTTCCTGAGCCTTGCAGTCCACAGAGGAGAATGGTCGATGGATAAGATTTGCTTTGCAAAGTCGATTCTTGCGAACCCATGAGAACAATGAGTTCATCATGGATGATTTTAATGAACTGTTGTCCCGGGGAAATGGACTTGATAATCTGATCCCCAATGGCTTTTTCCTTTACTCTCTTAATGAATTGCGATGCTACGGTGTAGTTGACATCGGCATCGAGCAGGGCCAGCCTCACCTCGCGAATCGCATCAGAGATATTCTCCTCCGTGAGCTTCCCCTTGGGAAAACCGGAAAAGAGCTGTTGAAATTTCTTTGTTAGTGAATCAAACATAATTTTATACTACAGACATTTTATGGGATAAATCATGAGGTTTCAAGGAAAATAGCGGAAAAAAACCGGTCATGGCCAGCCCAATCCTTTTCTACAGTCGGATTTTTCCACTCGGAATTGGTAAAAAAATTTTTCACCTTTTCTCCCTGACCTGTCCCAATTTCAAAAAATATTTGCGCATTTGGGTGTAAATAGTCTGGCAATTCTTTGCTGAGTCTTTCATAAAATTCCACCCCACTTTCTCCTGCAAGAAGAGCAGAAGAAGGTTCAAAATCTTTGACCTCTTTATCTAGCTTTTCAAAATCGGAAAAGGAAAGATAAGGGGGATTACAAAAAACAATATTTGCCTTCTTTCCTTTGAAGGGCATTAAGAGGTCTCCTTGCAGAAAGGTCACTTCTATATCGTTTTTTTCTCCATTTTTTTTAGCTAAACTCAGTGCACTTTCAGAGAGATCAGAAAGGTAGACATCTAACTGTGGAAATCTCTTTTTAACTCCCAGGCCAAGACATCCTGAACCTGAGCAAAGATCAAATAGAATTTTCCCTTGCAAATTCTCCTTTTCCAGTCTTTTACAGACTAGATGGAGCAAAATCTCGGTCTCTTGACGAGGAATGAGAACATGAGAATTGATTTCCAAGGTTAAATCGCAAAATTCCATTTTCCCAAAAATATAGGGAATCGGCTTTCCAGTGGCTCTCTCCAAAATGAGGTTTCTAAAATCTACCACCTCTTTTTCTTCAAGAGGTCTATCAAACTGTAGATAGAGATCCAATCTTTTAATATGCAAAAGCTCTGCGAGAAGAATTTCAGCCTCTCTTCTTGGAGAGGCAATCTTTTTTTGCAACAAAAAGGTTTCAGCTAATTTCAATACCTGACCAAGTAACTTCATTTAGATCCTGCACTCGACAATTTTTGCTGATGAAAATAGGCAACAAGAGATTGGGTGATCTCATCTAAATCGCCATCCATGATGAGATCTAGCTTGTAAAGAGTCAGATCAATTCTATGATCCGTTACTCGATTTTGAGAAAAATTGTATGTGCGAATTCTCTCTGAACGATCTCCTGTTCCAACTTGGCTAGATCGAAGGGCAGCCATTTCTTTTTCAGCTTTTTTTCTCTTTTCATCAGCAACCTTAGCTGAAAGTAGGCGAAGAGCTTTTTCCTTATTTCGATGTTGACTTCTCTCATCTTGACAATAGACGATGATTCCAGTGGGAAGATGGGTGATGCGAACAGCAGAGTCGGTTGTATTTACATGTTGTCCGCCTGCACCAGAAGCTCTATATGTATCAATTTTTAATTCTCTTTCGTCGAGAATGATCTTTTCTTCTTCATCTGGCTCAAGCAGAACTGCAATGGTAACTGCTGAGGTGTGAACTCTTCCTTGTGTTTCTGTTTCAGGAACTCTCTGGACACGATGCGTACCTGCTTCATATTGCATCAATCGGTAGATATTTTGTCCCGATAGAACCATGATATATTCTTTATATCCACCCAATTCGGAAGATGCAAACGAAAGAGGCTCATATTTCCAACCTTTTCGATCGGCATAACACTTGTACATCCGCACACAATCACCGACAAAAATGGCTGCTTCATCTCCTCCAGTTCCAGCACGGATTTCTAAAATGATGTTTCTATGATCATTTGGATCGGGTGGAACTAAAAGATTTTCCAATTTGACTTTTAGAGAAATGATTTTTTTAGAAAGACTATCGATTTCCTCTTTTAGATAATGGAGAAAGTCGGGATCCTTTTCTACCTTGGCTAATTCTTGATTTTCTTTGAGCTGATTTTGCGCTTGTATATATTGGTTCCACGCCTCTTTTATCTCAGAAAGATGGGCATGTTCTTGTGTGAGAGCGCGATATTTTTTTTGATCTTCAAATATTTCAGGGGTGGCGAGAATTTGCTCTAGCTCTGCAAAACGAGCTAGATAACGGCGAATTGCTTCTTCCATCGGAGTAATTTAGGATTTTTTAGACCTTGCTTTTTTCTTTACTGGCGCAGCGGCAACTTCCTTTTTTTCCTGCTTTAAGCCGCTATAGCGCTTGCGAAATTTATCAACTCTTCCTTCAGAATCGACAAATTGTTTGCTTTTTGTAAAAAAGGGATGAGATGCAGAAGAAATGGCAACGCGATAAACAGGATATTCTTTTCCTTCAAAGACTTCCTTTTCTTTTGGTTTTAATGTGGAGCCGCAAACAAACTTAAATCCTGTAGCGGAATCAACAAAAAGCACATCTTGGTATTCTGGATGACCTTCTTTTTTCATATAATCTGCTCCTCAAATTATTTTTATCTTACTATTTTAACCCAAATCTTGCTTAAGAACAATAGACTTCTTTCGAAACTCGCTTTACTCGAAAAAAATAATGGTTTTTCAGCAGATCTAAAAGCGGCTTTTGAGCAACAATGTGTAGAGCATATGGGCGAAAAAGCTGATTTTAGAGATGCTAAAAAGCAAATTTTTAACGAGAAAATGGGGTTTCGAAAGAAGCCTAATATTCTTTTTCTTTCTGTTTTGCTAAAAAAGCCATCCTAGCAGTCATGAGGCCCTCTAAAACACCCTCTTCATAGCGAAAAAGAGGGTGATTTTCGAGTTTGGGGAAATCATTGGGCTGGAGCAAATCATCCTCTGTAATTCTTGGAACGATGGTTTTGGCAATGGTAAAAATTTTTTTTCTTTGCAATTCGATCAATTCGTTAAATATTTTTTCCAACGCTTTCCCTCTTTTTTTGAAAAAATTTTTTTAATAGATCTCCAGACTCCTCCTCCATAATGCCAGATCTCACCTCTAATTTATGCATAGGATGACGAATATTGAGCAGATCTACCCAACTTCCACTCGCACCCTGTCTAATGTCCCTAGCGCCCCAAACAAGGGTAGAAACACGCGATAAAAGCAGTGTTCCTGCGCACATGGAGCAAGGTTCTAATGTTGAATAAAGAGTCGTATCTAAAAGTCTCCAAGAATTAAAATATTTCATGGCTAATCTCAAACAAATCATCTCAGCATGAGCAGATGCATCTTGCAACTCCTCTACTCGATTATGTGCACGCGCGATAATCTTTTCTTGAAATACTAAAACAGCACCAATAGGAACTTCATCTGCTTCAAATGCTTTTGCAGCTTCTTTGCATGCTTCATTCATATAAAAAATATCTCTTTGCATAGACATTGCATAAATTTTAACAAATGTGAAGGAGATTTTTCTAGTTGAAAGTTGTAACAATTTGAGTTATAATAAGCTTTAATATTCAATCACAGTATCCCTCTTACTTAAGCAAAGGAGAAGTGCATGTCTTTAGATAAAGGTACTAAAGAGGAAATTACCAAAAAATTTCAACTTCATGAAAAAGATACAGGCTCTGCCGACGTACAAATCGCAATTCTTACAGAGAGAATCGCTGAACTTATGGAACATTTAAAACTTGCCCCCAAAGATCATAGTTCTAGGCTTGCTTTGTTAAAACTTGTTGGTCAAAGAAGAAAATTATTGGATTACCTCAATTCAACCGATACAAAGCGGTATCAAAATTTAATTGTACGCTTGAACTTGCGCAAATAATTCTGTAAACTTCCCCCTTGATTATTTGAGGATGAAAAAAAATTCTTTCGTCCTCAATTTAATGTTATTCTATTAGCCACTGACAATAGGAGTGTATAAGTCATATGGACAAATTTCATCAGATATCGGTTTCGATTAACGGTCGCGAAATCACCTTCCAAACAGGAAAAATTGCAAGACAGGCAAATGGGGCTGTCACTGTTCAAAGCGGAGAGACAATTATTTTAGCAACTGCATGCGCTGCAAATGAAGCCTCTGCAGAGACAGATTTTCTTCCATTAAGAGTAGATTATCAGGAAAAATTTTCCTCCACAGGAAAAACTTTAGGTGGTTTCATCAAACGAGAGGGAAGACCTTCGGAAAAAGAGATCTTAACCTGCCGTTTGATCGATCGCCCTCTTCGACCCATGTTTGAAGAAGGGTATTACAATGAAGTGCAAATTCTCTCCTATGTTTTTTCCTATGATGGAATCCACACTCCTGATCCCCTAGCCATTTGCGCTGCATCCGCAGCTCTCACCATTTCGGACATCCCCTTAATTAAACCCATTGCAGCAGTAAGAGTCGGGATGGTTGAAGATCGCTTCATCGTCAATCCTACTTTTCAGGAAATGGGTCAATCTCGATTAGACTTAATGCTCGCCGGCACAGAAGATGCAATTCTGATGATTGAGGGATATGCAGACTTTTTAACCGAAAGCCAAATTTTAGAAGCAGTAGAAGAAGGCCATCTTGCAATTGGGCAAATTTGCCGTAAATTACAAGAATGGCAAGCTACGATTGGCAAACCAAAAAATAGATCTACACTTCGACTTCCTCCTTCAAACCTCTTAGAGGAAGTAGAAAAAATTGCATCCCATGAGCTAAAAAATGCTTTTCGCATTCGCAAAAAATTAGAAAGAGATGAAAAAATCAGCGAAATCTCCACAAAAGTCTGCGATGCTCTATGCAATGAAGCTTCCCCTATTTTCCCTAAAACAGAAGTTACCCATGCTTTCAAAAATCTCAAAATTAAGATTATGAGAAAGATGGTTCTCGAAGAAAATTTGCGCATGGATGGAAGGCAAACAGATCAAATTCGACCGATTTACATCGAAATGCCTCTGCTTCCAAGAACTCATGGGAGTGTCCTTTTTACCAGAGGAGAAACGCAGACCATTGCTGTTGCGACCCTTGGTGGAGATACGATGGCACAAAAATTTGAGGACTTAAACGGAGAAGATAGCAAACGTTTCTATCTTCAATACTTCTTTCCTCCTTTTTCTGTTGGAGAAGTGGGAAAAATGGGCACTCCAGGAAGAAGAGAAATTGGCCATGGAAGACTTGCAGAAAAAGCCATTGCTATGGTTATTCCTCCTCGCGATCAATTCCCTTATGTAATCCGCCTTGAATCAAACATTACAGAATCCAATGGTTCATCGTCTATGGCCTCAGTTTGCGGTGGATGTTTGGCTCTCATGGATGCAGGTGTCCCAATCAAACAACCAGTATCTGGCATCGCAATGGGGCTCATTCTAGAAGAAAGTGGAAAGTATGCCATTTTATCCGACATCCTCGGAATCGAAGATGCCCTCGGGGATATGGATTTCAAAGTTGCGGGAAATGCCCATGGAATTACAGCTTTCCAATTGGATATCAAAGTAGAGGGAATTACCAAAGAGATCATGCGAGCTGCTTTAGAGCAAGCCAAAGAAGGGCGTATAGAAATTCTGCATAAGATGCTCCATGCTTGCCCAAAACCAAAAGAACACCTATCTCACTATGCTCCCCGTATTGAGAGCCTCCAAATTAAGCCAAGCAAAATTGGAATTGTCATTGGCCCAGGCGGTAAACAGATCCGCGCAATCATCGAAGAATCAGGCGCTGATATTTCCATCGATGATATCGGCTATGTCAGCATCACAGCAACTTCAGCAGAATCTTTAGAAAAAGCAAAAGAGATGATCTTAAATCTCACTAGCGAAGTAGAAATCGGCAAAACCTATCGAGGCAGAATCGTCTCCATTGTTCCCTTCGGCATTTTTGTCGAGATCTTTGGCAAAGAAGGACTCTGCCACATCTCCGAGCTTTCCCATGAAAAAATCCAAGATATTCGCGCCATTTACAAAGAGGGCGAATTCATCGAGGTCAAAGTCCTCGACATCAACGATCGCGGCCAAATCAAACTCAGCCACAAGGCGCTGATGCCTTATCCTAGTAAGTCTTCAATCTAAAAAATAAAATTCTTGGAAAATTTTATTTAAAGTTTAGAAGATTCCATCGCTCCTTTTTTCAAAAGCCATTCGATCATCTCTTTTCGATTATTTTCAATAGCAAAATCTAGAACAGTTTTTTTTGAATTACTTAAAGCATTAATTTTAATATTCGGAGACATAGTAAGCAGTTTAAGGCCTTCAAACCAATTATACATCACTGCAAGATGAAGAGGTCGATATCCATTTCTACGACGTATATTGACATTGGCATCTTGTTTGATTAGCTCTTCAAAAATCTTTTCCATTTTCATCTCTATAGCTAGATGCAAAGCCGTTTTACCTGAAACTGTATCGAAATCTGAAAAGAGCCAATAATCTTTTAACTTTCGAAGCAATTGCGAAAAGCCAAAGAAATAAAGAAATACTTACGCAAACAGCTACTAACTGGAAAAAACAAAGAACCGAGTATTTTTCAAAAGTAAAACTTGTAAAAGATCAACAAACAAAACATATTCCAGGAAGCTGGAATTATGAAATTGAAAAAGGAAGGTGGAGTCATCCTGATCCTCAACAACTTTTGAACAAATATGCGGGCAAAGGACAAAAAGTTACAGGAAAGGCCGGAAAACCAGGTTATAGAGAAAGAGTAGATTTTCAAGAGATAATTGGATATTTTATGGATAAAGATAGTAAAATTGAATTACCAACTTCAAAAGGGATTATACATTATAGTAAGAAAGGAGCGCATATTGTTCCCGCAGACCCCAGATGAAGAAAATTCATATCCTATAAATAGAACAAGGGTATTGCTTACAATGATGACAGCTCTGTGGGGAGAAGTTTCTCCAAAATTAAGAGCAGCATCTGTAAAATGGAATGAAAAAACTATTCATTTATTTTTCTTTTATGATGGGGAAATTTCTGAAGAAGATTATGAATCAGCTGAATTTGTTGGTACTGAAGTTATTGCAAGCTTTCCAAAACACAAATTAAAAGTTGACACAAGAAGATTGGATTATCCTGCTCTCTTACCAGAAAACAAAGGGGAATTAGTGTATAAAAGACGAGAACATCCAATTGACATATAGATTGGATTTTAACGTGATTATTTGTTTCAAGATCTCTCTGTAGTAATATTAATTATTAATTTATTGTTTTTGATTTGATAAAGATGACTCAAATAGAAAAAGATATTGAAGTTGCTCTTTAGTCTCTTTTAAAAACTAAAGAGACAATTTATTTTTCCATTCAATTAACAGATGCAATAAATAAAGGAATAATTCATCCTGAACATTTTGAAAAGCACTTGCTCATTCAGGAGCCTCATGCCCAAAAAAGTCGCAATCAGTTTCCTTTAGGATCAACATACTCTTTACAAAGAGGAGATATCTTTGCTATAAGTTCTTTAATCCTATCTGTATTTAGATTACATTGCCCAAGAAAAAATTCATTAAATTGAGGATATGTAGAGCTTTTTACTTGAATTCCCAATGTCATATTCCTCCCCCTTTTTACTTACTTTATGAATACTTTCTCTCTTATGGCAATTCAGCAGACCAATTAAAATCACTTAATCTTTGATTTTTATTAATAACTGCATCTATTGCACTCTTCCAAGTAGTCCACTCTGCTTTATGATTTTTTGGATTTTGTTTCATCGATTCCAAGAGATCAACTGTATAACCGAGTCTGGATTCATATCTTTCGTTGTGTAACTTGCAAAACTCAATTGTACATAAAAATAAATCTTCCTCAGAAAGCTTTAATTGCCTCTGCTTTTCTTTCGAAATTTTTTTCGCACGAAAAACTGCTTCATTCCATTCTGCACTTGATTCGAAACCTGAGCAAACTTCAAAGAAAAAAAGCTCATGAGTAGAAGGGGCATCACCGGGTAAAAATTTCACTTCTTTCTCAATGAATGGCCATAAGCGAAGAAAAAAAATCAAACTAATGGTAAATCCTTGCTCTACTGAAAAATCTTGAGACATTACTAGAATGGAGGTAAAAGCTTAAATTATTTAATTGGAAAAAGCTAAAGTATTATATAAATGAATTAATTTTTAGAAAGAAAAAAAAACAACAAAGGGATTATTCATTATGGTAAAAAAGGAGCACACATTGTCCCGACTTATCCTAGAAAATAAAATTCTTATTATAATATTGGCAAACCTTAGAAAATTCTAAAAGATGAAGAAAATAACAAATTTATTTAATGTATCCTTTAAAAGAACAAACGAGGCTCCAGAGCCTCTAACTATTTCTACTCCTTTAGGAAAAGTTATTTTAGATATTACATTTAATAAAATAAAATCGGACATGACAAAAAAACTTTCTGAATTATCTATCGAAGAAAAAGGAATTATTTCAAATAATGCTTATATCTATATTTGGAATTGCAAAGATTTTCATTTTGAACTTTTAAAAGTAACTCTTAAACCATCTTTGCCACCAGGAATGCATGTTGATTATTGTGTAGCATTTCTTTGCAGGTTAAAATGCTTTTCTGACATTCAATCACAATTTACTTGCCGTTTAAAATTTCATGAAAAATTAGAAGGAGAGCCAGAATCAGGGGAAGGATTTATTGCGCAGAGCTGGCAAGACACAAAAACCAAGCTTACTATTGGAACTGAAGACGAGGATTATTTACTTTCTAGGGCAGTGCATGAAAAGGGTTTACCTCGAAGATTTGTTCTAAAAGAATCAACCACTTTCGATATGATTGATTATTTAAAAGATGGGTTAAGCTTATCGCTACCTTTCCTATTTGAAAATGAAGAAGGACAAGTACAGTTTATTCTTGCTTGGTCAAAAAAAGATGGAGTGAATCCTAGTTCGACATGGTTTGCAATTGATCAGCGCCCTGAAGAAATATTAAAACAAGCTGGCAATTTATAGTTTAGGTCTGCTGAGGACTAGGATTGGAAAGATCCAACCCTGGATTGGTTATTGGATTTGGGGGTGGAGGGGGAAGTTTGCGGTGGAGCTCTTCGGCGCTTTTTAATCTTTGGCGTTTTTTCTCGACGTCCCACTGTCCATCCATGATTTCTTGGAGATCTTGTCGATTGAGGACTTCAAACTCCATCAACATATCTGTGATGAGCAGTAATTTATCCTTTTTCTCAGTAATGATCTTCTTTGCATAGTCATTGGCTTCTTGAACGATTTTGCGAACCTCATCATCGATAGATTTGGCTGTAGCTTCTGAATAGTTCTTTTCTTGGAAATTGGGCATTCCTAAGTATTGTCCAGCCTCACTGCGCTGATCATAGGCAACTGCGCCGAGATTATCGCCCATTCCCCATTCGCAGACCATGCTGCGGACAAGGCGGGTTGCTTGGGAGATATCCATTTGCGCGCCACTTGAAATATCACCGACAAACATCTCTTCTGCTACTCTTCCTCCCATTAAAACAGCAAGCTGGTCTAAAAGTTCTTTTTTCCAGTAACTAAGTCGATTCTTTTTCGGCATGAAATGGGTAGCGCCTAGTGAAAGGCCTCGAGGAATGATGGTAACTTTATCAATGGGGTCAGCATGTTTTACACAAAGTCCGACAATGGCATGTCCTGCCTCGTGAATGGCTGTAGTCCTCTTTTCTTGTCTATCGATGTCGAGACTTCGTCTCTCTTTTCCATAGCGAACTTTATCGCACGCTTCAGCTGTATCTTCAGCAGTGACTGCACTTCTACCGCGTCTTGCTGCTAAAAGAGCTGCTTCATTGAGAATATTGGCGAGATCTGCTCCTGAAGCTCCGGGCGTATTGCGAGCAATATCCATTAACTCCACAGAGGAATCCAGTTTTATCTTTCGCGCGTGTACCTTTAAAATTTCGTGGCGACCCTTTATATCGGGAAGGTCGATGACAATGCGTCTATCAAACCGACCTGGTCTTAAAAGTGCTTTGTCCAGTACGTCTGGTCTGTTTGTAGCAGCGATTAAAATGATCCCTTCGCTCGTGTCAAATCCATCCATTTCTACTAGTAGCTGATTTAATGTCTGCTCGCGCTCATCATGGCCGCCGCCGATTCCAGATCCTCGATGGCGTCCAACAGCATCAATTTCATCCATAAAAATGATGCAAGGAGCATGTTTCTTTGCCTGATCAAATAAATCTCGGATACGGCTTGCACCAACACCCACAAACATTTCCACAAAATCTGATCCAGAAATGAAGAAGAAGGGCCTGTCCGCTTCGCCTGCAACGGCTTTGGCGATTAATGTTTTTCCTGTCCCAGGCGCACCAATGCAGAGAACTCCTTTGGGAATTCTCGCTCCAAGAACGGTAAATTTTGAGGGATCTTTTAAAAACTCGACAATTTCCTGTAGCTCTTCCTTTGCTTCATCGCAACCGGCAACATCTTTAAAGGTCACCTTATTCTTGTCTTTTGTCAAAAGTCTAGCGGGAGATTTGCCAAAATTCATCGCATTGGCTCCAACACCCTTCATTTGTCTTGAAAAGGCAAAATACAAAAGGAAAATGACCAGTAGAACGGGAAGAATGGTCAAGAGGTAGCTGAAATAATTGGGAGAGGGCTCTTCACTCTTGAAGGTTTTTTCTAAGACAGCGTTTCGGGGCTGATCCGGGGCTTTAAAAGTAGATCCTCGATTGATGGTAAAATTTTGCCATTCATTTTTGGCAATTGCAAACCATTGATAAAAACCATCGGGATCTTGTTTTTCCAATCCCCTCGTAGAAAGCTCCTGGTTATTGAAATACCAGACCATTTCTGCAACGGCTTGTCTTGCTTTGTCTAGTTGTGCCTGATTTTTAATCAACTCATTGGAAACTTCTTCAAATCGCGTTAAAGTTTGCTTATAATTTCTTACATTTCTCAATGAAGATAGGCGAATATTTTCCTGTTCCTGATCGAGATTTTGCACAATGAGGTTCAATTCATTGAGAATATCTCTATAGGAATTCAATTTTTCTTTGGGAGATAGACCTACTGCCCCTTTGAGCTGCTCCTGCAAATCTTTTAACTTTTGTTTAATGGACTGGCTTCCAATCCCCAAGGTGGGGGATCTAAAACCCTGAATTAAGATAGAAATTCCCTTTCCAAAAGAATTCATTCCATTATTTGTAGGATTTTGAAAAAGAGCTCTATATTCCTTTTCTAGCTCACTTAAACTTAAGATCTGCCTGTTAGAAACAGCACGCAGAACAATGGAATTGTTCTTCTCTGGAGTATCATAAATCGACCCAACAATTACATAGCCATTTTTAGGGATGGAAATGCCGCTCAAATGCAAAAACCAGTCAGCAGAATCGATAACACTTTGATGAAGGATAGAAAGTTCCTGTTCTAGCTTAGATTTTTCAGAGATAAGTTTGTGATTTATATCCAAAAACTCAAGATAGCGGAACCTTGCCTTGGCAGTTTCAGATTGGCGATCTTTAAATTTTCCCGTAAAAGTAACGAGATGGTCATTCAAGGCAATTTTTCGATTATCTTCTTGTTTTAGTAAGTCTAAGTTCACTAAGTGTTCAAGTTGATGGCTAAATGAAACGGGGGCTGCGGAATCCTCATTGAAATTTTGAATGGTAAAAAATGTCAATAAAGAGGCCAAAAGAAAAATGAGAAAGCCGCTTGATAGACCTTTTTTTGAGGACTTGGGTTTCTTTGTGTTATCACTCATAATAGTTGGGAAATGAGGTACATTAAAATATTAATTACATACCCCGACATAGGTGGGGTTACTTTTTCCTACCCATTCCTAAGATTAGCACATTCTTGAAATTTTAATCCCGATATTTTAATTCAATTGTGATAAAGTTTTTTAATTTACAATTTTTCTTAATAACCTTTCCAGATAAAAACTCATAGTATTCTCCTTTTTTATTGAACAGGATAGGTAAGGATTTTCTTAAAAAAGCGGGCGTTTTCAACTTTTCCCATCTATTTCGTATCAAATTTATTGGCTTTAAAGGAGATAGGAGTTGGTAAGAATCTGCAGGAAGTTCAATCGATACTTTTCCCCTTTCCCAAAGCTGTCTCCAACCGGAAGAGCCATTTCCAGCCTCTTTTGAATGAACTTCCCATTGCCATTGCCACCTGCCTTGTTCTATAAAGGCAGGCTTAAAATTGAGTGGATCATGAATGAAGGAGGGCATCGAAATTTTTGGATAAAATAAAATCCCTCTATCCAAGAAGATTTCCCTATCAGAAAGAAGGTATCGACAATTAGCCTTTTTTTTCACCAAACTTTCTACCATTTTTTCTACCTGATCATAGCTTAGTTCCAGCTCCTCCAAGCCGGCCCACTTTTTTATAAAAACTTTCAATTCAATTTTAGAAAGTGGAAAAAAAGGATTTAAATCAAAATAGCTGCCAAATGGACCTGTTTTTTTACTGTGGAAAAGTGGGGCTACTTTTTCTGCAAAATACTGGTCAATCTCGCTTGCTAGGTCAGAAATTCGCAGCAAAGGATTTGTGACCTCTTTGCCAAAAGAGTTTGTGAGCGTTGGAAAAATCTCTTGTTTCATCCTCGCTCGTAAATACCGATTATCTCGATTTGTTTCATCATCAATAGGTTGAAGGTTTTTTTCTCTTAGCCATTTTCCAAGCAGTTTTCTCGGTATTTTTAGCAAAGGTCTCCAAATGACCATGTTTTTAAATTCTGAAACAGGTTTCATTCCTCCCCAATGGGAAAAAAAAGCTCCTTCAAAAAGCCTTTTCAGAATTGTTTCCACTTGGTCTTCAGCTTGGTGGGCTAAAAGTAGTGCCTGATAGTTTCCTGCTCCATAGAGAGATTGAAAAAAAGTAAACCTCTCTTTTCTAGCTGCTTCTTCACTCTGCTTTATTCCGCTTGAAACATGGAGGTGAAAGGGCAAACCGAGGTTTTGTGCATAAGTTTTTAATTTTTCAGCTTGCATGCCGCTTTCTCTTCTCCACCTGTGATCTACGTGGGCAAGGTGGATGTCCATGAAGAAAAATTTCTTACACTCTAGAATAAGAGTCAAAAGAGCCAGGGAATCATTGCCTCCTGAAAAACCCAAAAGGAGTGGCCTTTCAGATTTCAGATTTTCCCTTAAAAAAAATTTAAGATGATCGATTAGATTTCTCATTGCTTGTCAGTTTACTTGAGTATATAACGCTCTATCTTCTAAAATCCCAGGAAACACAGGGATTTTATGCCAATCCTTTGGCGCTATCTCATTTGCCGCTATTTTCAAGTTTTTTGCTTAAGCATAATCAGCTTTATCTGTATCCTGCTCGTGACCAGATTTGAAGAAATTGCCCGCTTTGCTTCGACAGGGGCACCTATTTTTTCGATTTTTCTCTTCACAATTTATCAAATGCCGACAATTATACCGATCGCGATTCCGATTTCTTGTCTGATTTCTGCAATTCTACTTTTTCAAAATTTAAGCCAATCTAATGAGCTTACTGCAATTCGAATGACAGGTCTTTCCTTTTTTCCCATTCTTTTTCCTGTTATCTTCAGCGCCATTCTCCTTACCATTATCAATTTTACATTGGTTTCTGAATTTGCCCCTAGATGTCAAAGTTTATCTAAGGGGTTAATCTATAAAATGGTTGCAGAAAACCCCCTTTCTTTGCTTCAAAGAGATCGGCTCGTTAAATTAAAAAAATTGTTCATCGACATGAAAGTTCTAAAGCTAGGAAAATATGCAAAAGATGTCATTTTTATCACGAAAAGCGTTTCGAATCAACGATTAGGGGCAATTTTGTTAAAAGAGCTCTCCTTAGATGAGGGAAATTTAATCGGAAAGGAGGTCGTTTTTATCTCTAGCATGGATCCTAAAAAAGAAGAGGGATTTGACCATCTCATCGTAGAAAATCAAGCTGAAATGATCATCAAATCCACAGAACTTTGCCAACATTTGCATTCCTCTAATGAGTTGAACTTAGGTTATGACCATTTACCTACAAAAATGATTTTCGCAAGAAAAAGCTCAGGAAATATTTTCCCAAATAAAATATTTAATCGAGCAACGCAAGAAATCGCAAAAAGAATCAGCCTAAGCCTTGCTGCACTGACCTTTACCCTCATTGGTGCCAGTTTTGGGATGCAAATTGGGCGCATCCAAAGAAAAAAGGGTCTTATCTGGGCAATTTGTCTATCTGCCGGTTATATGCTCTGTTTTCTCGTTGCTAAATCGATAAAACATTCACCTCTTCCCTCGATCGCAGTCTATCTCATTCCTCATTTGATGATTTTTTTGATCTGTTATGCTTATTTAAGAAAGATCTCTCGAGGAGTCGAATGAACCTATCCCGAAATTCATCAAAAATCAAATTTTCTCAACTTCGAGATGGATTCAACATGAAAATCTGGCAACGGTACTTATTAAAGGAATTTTTTAAGTTTTTTCTCTTTTTTCTGCCTACTTTTTATTTTGCCTACGTAATCATCGACTATTCTTGCCATATTCACAATTTCATTCAAAATCAGATGATTTCCTTTTCTCAAGTTTTTGTTTATTACTCGTTTCAATTTTTTAAACGAATCAATATTTTGATCCCCCTCTCTTTGCTTTTATCTACGATTAAGGTCTTGACCTCCCTCAATATCCATTTTGAACTTGTAGCTCTTCAAAGTGCAGGACTTTCATTAAAAAAATTGATTCGTTCTTTTTTAATTGTGGGATCTATTTTTTGTGGATTAAACTTGCTTATTGAAGAATACATTTTCCCTGTTTCTCTAAACTATATTGATAAATTCTACTATTCTCACCTCAAACATCCTGATAGGCAGCATCGAAAAGAACCTGTTCATCTGCTTTATTTAGATGACCATTCGAAATTTTTTTACCAATATTTTGATCCGTCTAGAGAGTCTTTTTTTGATGTAATCTGGATAAAAAATCATGCAGATATTTGGAGGGTAAAATATTTAAAAGCTGCAAAAGAGACCGTTGGACAGTATGTAGACCATCTAGAAAAGACAAAGGAGGGCGTCTTAGAAAAAACGGCATCCTATTCAACTTTTGTCTTTAAAGATTTAAAATTGGAAATTGCGGAAAAGGCATTTGTTCCCCTTGAAAATCGCTCTTTATCCAGCTTATTCCAGTTAATTCAAAAAAGAAAAAACTTATCAGCTTATGAAACAGGAGAATTAAAAACTCTGCTTTACTACAAGATAGCGATGCCTTTTCTTTGCATTTTGACTATTTTGGCAGTTTCTCCTTTTTGTGTGCCCTATTCGCGTACCTTTCCCCTTTTTTTTACCTATAGCATTAGCCTTTTTCTCTTTGTTACATTTTTTGCTTTGATGAATGGCTCTCTCATTTTAGGTGCGAATACAACGATAAACCCCTTTTTTGCTATTTTTGTTCCCTTTTCTTTTCTTTTTCTCCTTTTTGGGCTGCGATTTTATCGAATGGGGTCTAGATGAACCTAGTTACAAACGAAGAGAATAGATGGCAATGGAAAAAATTGCTTTTCTGCCAGGTTATTTCTCTCCTCTTAATTTCATCTCTTTTTATTCCCCTAATCAACTCCGCTTGGCAGCAGATTGATCTCTACATCTTTCAAAAAACAAATCAAAGTTTTCAGGGAAATAAAATATGGAAAAATTTTTGGGCACTCTTGAACCATCGAAGTATTGATTTTATAGAGGATCTTCTCATGATCACTTTCTATATTTTTGCTATTTTTTCAACACCAAAGGAGCTGCGATTTAAGAGATTTTGCCAACTCATTTTTTGCGTTCTTTTTATTACCTTTACAATCATCTGCATTAATCGACTTTTTTTCTTAGACTATTTGCGAATGAGAAGAGATAGCCCTACTCTAGTCTTCGACAATTCTATTCGCTTATCTGATGAAATTACCTGGATTAAAATCAAAGATCATTCGGCTAAAAGTTTCCCAGGAGATCATGCGACGATGATCTTGCTCTTTGGTCTAACCCTCGCAAGGTTTTCCTCTTTTCCCATAAATTTTTTTGCTATTCTTTACGCTATATTTCGCTGCCTTCCAAGATTGATGGTTGGAGCCCACTGGTTTTCAGATATCATTGTCGGAAGTGGGGCAATCATCCTATTTTCTTTTGGCTGGGCATTTTATTCCCCTTTTCAATATAAAATGACTTATTGGATCGAACGGCTTATTCAACCGATCTACAAAACTCTGGTAAGAGTATCGCCATGGAAACGGTAAAAACAAAAAATTCCCTTTCAAATCTCTTAGAAATTTCACAAAATATTGCCCTCTTACAAACCATTGACCACCTTTTGTCTTGGGATCAAGAAACATACATGCCTGCTAAGGCCATTACAATACGTGCAAAACAATTGGAATACCTCTCCGGTTTAATCCATGAAGAACAAATAAAGCCAAAATTTAAACACTCGCTTTCTGAATTTATCGACCTAGATTCAGGGCAGATTAAAGATCCATCCCTAACGGAGATTGAGAAAGCAAATTTGCGGCTCTGGCGCAAGGAATATCTCAAAACTGTAAAATTGCCTCTTGATTTTATAAAGGAATTTGCAGAACTCAAACCTTCTTCTATCTCAGCTTGGCAATCTGCCAAAGAGAAAAATGACTTCTCCATTTTTCTACCCTATTTAGAAAAGATCATCTCTCTTTCTAGAAAAAAAGCAGACTTTATTGGATATAAAGAGCATCCTTATGACGCATTGATTGATTACTTTGAGCCTGATGCAAAAACAAAAGAATTTGACACCCTTTTTACCTCTCTTAAAAAGTCGTTAATTCATCTGCTGCAAAAAATGGGCAAAAAGCAGCCTTCAGATTCCAAATTTCTCTATCTCTTTTACCCAAAGGAAAAACAGCTCCATTTTTCTAATATGATCTTAAAGAAATTGGGATTTTCCGAAGATTCTAGCAGGCTTGATCTCACATCTCATCCAATGTGTTTAGGGATACATCCTCATGATACTCGCTTAACCACTCGAATCTATCCCAATTCGATCACTGAAAACATCTTTTCTGTAATTCATGAAGCAGGTCATGGTCTTTATCACATGGGACTGCCGAATGAATTTTTTGCTACCCCCATCTACTCTCCGCTATCTTATGGTTTTGATGAAAGCCAATCGAGAATGTGGGAAACCATCATTGGAAAAAGCCCTCCTTTCTGGAAACATTTTTTCCCAATTCTACAGCAAGAATTTCCTGAAAATTTAAAAACTGTTAAAATGGAACAATTTTATCAGGCTATCAATTTGGTTAAACCCACTATGATTCGAACAAGCTCTGATGAAATTACCTATAATTTGCACATTATCCTTCGCTTTGAAATGGAAAAAATGATGATGGAGGGAGAATTAGAAGCTAAAGATATTCCTGAAATTTGGAATGAAAAAATGAAAAACTATCTTGGAATTGTGCCAAAAAATGACTCTGAAGGTTGTTTGCAAGATATCCACTGGTCGATGGGAGCTTTTGGATATTTTCCAACTTATACTTTAGGAAATCTCTATGCTGCGCAACTCTTTTCCTCTTTTGCACAAAGTGATCCAAATTGGCCTGATGAAATTGCAAGAGGAGAATTCCAATCCATTCAAAAATGGTTTAAAGAGAATCTTTATCAATTTGGAAAAATCTATTCTTCTTCTGAAATGATCCGAAAAATCACAAATCGACCTCTTTCTCCTGAACCATTCATCCATTACCTTGAGAACAAATTTCTAACCTGAGTTTTTGGTTTTTATGAAAAAATTTTTAATCATATTCATTCTTTTCTTAATTCCTGCATCTATCTTGCTCTATTACAAATATGCTAAAGATCGAGAAAAAACATTCGATAAAAACAATCTTTTTACCTTTTTTCCAAACCAGATCGATGAAGAAATATCCGATAGTTCAATGCTATCCTCTTGTTTTTCCCAAAAATTTACCTATTTTGGCCATGGTGCTCAAATTTATGCTTTTTTGAGTGAAGATGGCAAAACTGTTTTAAAATTATTTAAGGCAAAACACATCCATCCAAATAAGATTTTACGATGGATTAGGAGTACCTTTTTCGCCAGCAAAATGAAAGAAATGACTCGACAAAAAAGATGGGTCGACAAATTTTATGCTACCTGCAAGCGCTACCAGCTTGCATGGAACCATTTGCGCCCAGAAACCTGTTTAGTCTATTTGCATTTTGAAAAAACAAATTTGCCAAATTTGACTTGCACTCTTTTGGATAAAAACAAGACTGTCACCTTGGACTTAAATAAATACCCCTTTATCCTGCAAAAAAGGGCCATTTTAGTGCCCGAATATTTAACCACTCTCATCCAACAAGGCAATCTCCAAAAAGCTGAAAGTGCAGTAAAAGATCTCCGTTCTTTTTTAATTGAAAGAACTCGAAAAGGCTTTACCGATCCTCGGCAATCTTATCGCATCAATTTTGGCTATTTCGATGATAAACCTGTGCAAATCGATATAGGAAAGCTCTATTACTACGATGGTTCTTTTGAACAAGAAGTTGACAGATTGCAAAAAAATCTCGATCTCTGGCTCATGAAATACTATCCCGAACTCCTTTTACTCAAAGGTTAAAGGCAAAAGTCGAAAGGCTAAAATAAGAAGCTAAAAATCAATGAAAAAATAGTTCTCTTTTTTTTGCTTTTTGCCTTTAAAAGAATCCTGCTATGAGAAGAACTGCTCCAAATACTTTTGACTTTATCATAATATCTTCTTACTTAAAATTTATTGGTGAAATAGATCTTTTTTTCTTAAAATCGTTCTGATCGACTTAGCGTCGATAATAAAGAAAAGAGGCTAGATAGGTTTTTTTAAAAGAAGTTCTCATCTTTATGAAAAAGATACTTTAAAGCACTATTTTTGATAAGCGAAATAATTTGTGGAAAAAAAAATTTACACTTCCGAAGAGCACAGAATCCCCATCAATAAGGTTGATTCTCATGCTCTTTATGTGATGGAAAAGCTGAGAATTGCTGGGTTCGTTGCCTATCTGGTAGGAGGAAGTGTCCGAGATCTTCTCCTTGGAAAAAAGCCAAAAGATTTTGATATCTCTACCTCTGCTTCTCCAGAACAAATAAAAGGGATCTTTCGCAACTGCATTTTGATTGGAAGACGCTTTCGCCTCGCTCACATTCGCTTTGGAAGAAAAATCTTAGAGGTATCCACATTTCGATCAGGAGATATTGAGGCACATGAACTCATTGTGCGAGACAATCAATGGGGATACCCCGAAGAAGATGCCCTTCGAAGAGATTTCACGATAAATGGGCTGTTTTACGATCCCGCTACCCAGACAATTATCGACTATGTCGGTGGATTTGCCGATTTACAAAAGAAATATTTGCGCACCATCGGGAAACCCTACATTCGATTTAAACAAGATCCTGTAAGAATGTTGAGGCTATTGAAATTCCAAGCTCGCTTTGGGTTTGAAGTAGATCAAGAAGCGCACATCGCTCTTCTTGAATGTAGAGGTGAAATTACAAAAAGCTCGCCTGCCCGCATCTTGGAAGAAATTCTGCGCATGCTTGAATCTGGATCAGCTAAACTTTTTATTCAGTTATTGTCAGATCATGGAATTCTTTATCATTTGGTACCTGTCCTTGCACGATTTTTAGAAAAAGAAAAAGAATCAGAAGATATCTATATTTTTTTAGAGGAAATTGATCTTATACATAAAGATCCAATCAATCCCCTATTTGAAAGACCGATTATCTTCTCTTGTTTGGTCTACCCGATTTTAGAAAAGCGAATACACGAAACCTACTTGGAAAGAGATCATACCCCTCACCTTGGACAAATTCAAATGGAGGTGAGAGAACTCTTAAGAGAACTGTTCCACAGTTTTCTTCTCATCCCTAAAAAATTGCGAACTAGTATGAATTCCATTCTCACCTCTCAATACAGACTCACTCCTGTTGGGAAAAATATAAAAAGAAAAAAGAGAATTTCTCGAGATCCTGATTTTTCTTTAGCCCTTAAATTTCTGAATTTGCGAGCATGCATTGAACCTGGACTACAAAAAATCTATGAAGAATGGGATCAAAAATATGTGGAAATGATCAAACATAAAAAACAACGGGAAAAACAAAAAAGGTAACCGACCTCTAATGATTCCTCATCATGAAATCACCTTAAAAAATAAAGCGGAAATTGGTTTTGTTGGGCCAGATGCAAAAGCAGGACCTCTTCCAGCAATTTTTTATTTTGCCCTTTCCAAAAAAGAAAGTTTAAAAGTGGATCCCTATAACGAACCCGTTGTTCATTTAAAAAATTTTCCCTTAAGAATTTTTTCTTTAGATCTTCCCTTTCATGGAGCCAATTTTTCTTCTGTAGATGCGATTAAATATTGGGCTAATGAAATTGAAAAAGGAAATAATTTTATTCAAAAATATATTGATATGTTGATCTCTTCCATAGATGAACTCATCTCCATGGGACTCATTGCAACAAAAAAACTTGGTTTGATGGGTCTTTCGAGAGGAGGATTTATCGCTTGCCATTTAGCTGCAAAAATTCCCTTTATTTCTTTTATCGTTGCCTTTGCTCCTCTTCTAAAGCTCACTTTCAGCAAAGAATTTCAACCCATACAAACGCTGCCTTTGGCAGAGTCGCTAAATATCATCCATTTAGCTCCTCAACTATATAATAAAAATTTAAGATTTTATATTAGCAACAGAGATACAAGAGTTGGAACTGCTCTTAGTTTTGAGTTTATCACATTGCTCACAGAGACTGCTTTTCAATATAATATCCGCAGCCCTCAAATGGAGCTGATCATCAGCCCTCCGATTGGGCAAATGGGTCATGGAACTCCAAATCACATCTTTGCAGCAGGAGCAGAATGGATCGCACAAAAACTGATATAACATCGAATTTTGATCTTTTTATCATTGCTGGGGAAGCAAGCGGAGATGTCCACGGTGCAAAAATTCTTCATGCTCTCCAGAAAAAAAACCCGGAAATGCAGACGATTGGAATTGCCGGTCCTAAAATGAGAGAAATGAAGATTCATTGTTTTCTTCCCATGGAATCTTTTCAAATCATGGGATTTATTCAAGTCTTTAAAAATATTTTAAAATTCATCCGCCTTTTCTATAAAACAGCAGGATGTATCTTAAAAGTGAATCCCAAAGTTGTCCTTCTCATTGACTATCCAGGATTTAACTTGCGCCTAGCAAAATATTTGAGAAAAAAAGGGTTTACAGGAGAAATATGTCAGTATATTTGTCCGTCTGTTTGGGCTTGGAATAAAAAACGAATTTCTCTTATTGAAAAAAATTTCACCCAGCTTTTTTGTATCCTTCCTTTTGAACCAGGACTTTTTAAAGATCCAAAACTCCTGGTCAAATATGTGGGACATCCACTCATTAAAAACCAACCCAAAAGGGTTGTGGATGATGCAAATTTAAAATGCATTTCTATTTTCCCAGGAAGTAGAGAAAGAGAAATTCTCTCCAACCTTCCCATCCATCTAAAAGCTGCAGAAAAAATTCACGCAAAATTTCCAGACCTTGTCTTTGGGATTTCTATCTCGCAAGATCTTTTCTTTCCCCTCATAGACTCTTTAGTAAAAAAACATCCTTCTTTGCCAATTCAATATTATCCTGCGAAAGATAAGGGAAAATTGATGGACCTTTCTCTTTTGGCTTTTGCAAAATCGGGAACCATTACTCTTGAACTTGCGTTAAATCAAATTCCAACTGTTGTTACCTATGCAATTTCAAAACTTGATTTAATCATTGCAAAAAATATTTTAAAAATATCTTTGCCCTTTTACTGTCTTCCAAATATTATTTTAAATTCTCCACTTTTTCCTGAATTGTTTGGACCTTTTTTTACCGAAGAGCTTCTCCTTTCTCACGCACTCCGTTTTCTTTCCTCTGAACAAGATAGAAACCAATGCCGAGAAAATTGTGCGAAGATATATGATGTCATAGGTAATTTAAATGCAGAAGAAGAAGTAGCTAATGAGCTGTATAATCTATGCCGATAGACTAAAGGAAGAGCAAAGGGAGGCGATAGAGTTAAAACTCCCTCCAGATTTTCTCCAGACCTATCCAGAAGATGAAATTACTTTTAAAGAGGAGATCCTCATTCAAGGAGAAACGTACCTCGCTTCAGACCATCTTGTCATCCATGGGAGTGTGCATACCTCTGTCCTTCTCCCCTGCTCTATTTGCAACCAACCAGTTAAAAAAACCATTCATATCAATTCTTTTTATCACACGGAAGAACTCGCAAATATAAAGAGCCATATTTTTGATTATTCGGAAGAGATCCGCAGTGCTATTTTGCTTTCTATTCCCCAATTTGCCGAATGCAATGAGGGAAGGTGTGAGGAAAGAAAACAGATGGAAAAATTTTTTAAAAAATCTAATATTACCCCCTCTCACTTCCCATTCTCTTCTTTAAAAGAAAAATAGACTTTTTTTGAAACTCGCTTTTTTCGAAAAAAAAGCTTTTTCAGCAGATCTTAGAGACTGTTGTCGAATTAAGCTTCTGTCGATTTTTTGGGTTCTTTTGAGCCGCTTTTCAACTTCAAATTGCAGGGGTAATATCAACTGCGTATATGACCCCTGCAATTTGAATCGAAAATCGGCCAAAATAATCCCAAAAAGCGATGAAGCCTTAATTCGACAACAGTCTCTTAAAGCGGCTTTTGACCACAATTTGATGGTAAAAAGGAAATTTTTAGCGAGAAAATGGGGCTTCAAAAGAAGTCTATAATAGCTAAAAAAGAGACTTTTTTTTATATTAATGACTCTTTAAAGGAGTTTTTTAAGATGGCAGTCCCACGTAATAGAACATCTAATGCCAAAAAAAATTCGCGTCGTTCTCATCATGCAAAAAAGCCATGCAATGTCTCAAGCTGCTCCAATTGCAAACAGATGCGTCTTTCTCATCGAGTCTGCCCAAAATGTGGTTTTTATTCTGGGCGATCGGTAGTAGTTGCTGATGAATCCAACCGTTAATTCTAAACCTTGCTTTTCGTATCTTTTTCTTCATATTTTTATCTCACTTCTTGCCCCTTCGAAGTGGCATAAAAATCTGACAGAAAAATCTTACAAAAATCAATTTTTTAGAATTAGCGGGTAGATTCATGGACAAAACGAATAAAGATTGGATAGAAAATCGCGCTGTTCGAATTGGGATAGATTTATTAGGAAGCGACACACCTCCTGAAAAAGTCCTCCAAGAAATTATCAAATTTTCAAAAGAAAGCTCCGATGATTCTCCTGAGCTTACCATTTTTGCTACAAAAGAAGTTTTTGAAAAAATCCCTTGTCCTGAAAAAATTCATACCTATCCTGTAAAAGAGTGGATCACCATGGAAGAGGATCCTTTGCACGCAGCAAGAAGAAAAAAAGAGGCTTCTCTTTGTATTGGAATGAAAATGATAAGAAATTACGAGCTCGATGGTTTTATCACTGCAGGAAACACTGCTGCTCTAATGGCTTGTAGCAAACTCTATTTATCAATGATTCCGGGAATTCAAAGACCCGCTCTTATGGCCCTCATTCCAACAAAGAAAAAACCGATTGCGGTGATCGATGTAGGTGCGAATCTGCAAGTCAGCGCAGAGCAGTTGGTTCAATTTGCCAAAATGGGAATTGCCTATCAAAAGACAAGAGACGTGGTAAATCCTGTCGTTGGGCTATTAAACATTGGAACAGAAGAAAAAAAAGGGACGCAAGAACTTAGGCAAGCTTACGCAGAATTGCAAAAACTGAATAGAGACAGTCCTGTAGGCAGACCGGTTTTCATCGGAAACGTAGAGGGAAGGGATGCTTTTTCTGGAGAGATTGATGTTCTTGTCACCGATGGTTTTACTGGAAATGTTTTTCTCAAAACTGCTGAGGGAATTGCTGAATTCATCTTAGAGCAGCTAGAGAGCTTTCCCATGCTAAATTGTTCAAATGATTTAAAGAATTTTCTTTCAGTTGTGCAAACAAAACTCCACTATGCTGAATACCCTGGAGCTGTCCTCTGCGGCGTCGATGGAATCGTCCTCAAATGCCATGGCACCTTAAATCCTAAAGCCTTGATACATACGATTAAATCGGCTTCAAGGTTGGTGAAACATTTTTTTCTAGAAAAGATTAAAAAAGAACTTCTCTGATCTTTTTTTCAATCTTCTTATTTGATACCATAGTTAATAACGTTAGCTCGTTTTAAAATCTTCTATGAAAAAGACCAAATTTTCGAGGGTTTTTTCATAGAAGATTTTAAATCGAATTAACATTGAAATAAAGCCGCCGGTGAAAATGGAAGAAATTCTTTTAAATGTTGAATCCAAAGAGATCCGCTTTGCTCACCTAAAAAATGGCCAGCTTTACGATCTCATAATCGAAAGAAAACGAAATCGCCAGATGACAGGGAATGTTTACCGAGGAAAGGTTACCAATATTCTACACAATATCCAGTCTGCTTTTATCGACATCAATGAGGGAGAAAATGGATTCATTCACATCTCAGATATTCTGGAAAACATCCAAAAGTTTCAAGAAATGTTTGAAATGGATTTTGATTGGGATCAAAGTGGAAGCAAGGAGCAAAGAAAAGAAGAAATTTTAGATATTTCCTCTGTGTTGAAAATCGACCAACCGGTCCTTGTACAAGTGGTAAAAGAACCAATCGGTACTAAAGGCGCTAGATTAACTTCTAATATTTCCATCGCTGGCCGCTTTCTTGTTCTTCTCCCAAACACTGCTCATCGGGGAGTTTCTAGGAAAATCGAAGACCCACAAACAAGAGAAAATTTAAAAAGATTGATTCGCGCTTTTGAAATGCCTGGAGACATGGGATTAATTTGCCGCACTTCAAGCATCAGTGCTACAAAAGAAATGCTCGTTGAGGAGGCAAATGAACTCTTACAAACGTGGCAAAATATCGTTGAAAGCTTTCATAAATCCACTAAGCCAATCTGCCTTTACCAAGAGTCGGATCTTTTAAAGAGAACAATCATGACCGCTATCGATAAAAAATATGACCGCGTAATGGTAGATGATTATCCAACCTATCAAACTCTTCGTAAACTTTATGAAAAATATGCTAGGGAATATCCTTTAAAAATTGAATTATATCGCGATAAAATTCCCATGTTTGAGCGGTTTCAGGTAGAAAGAGAAATTGATCGCGCGCTCCGAAGAAAAATCTACCTACCATCCGGAGGATATCTATTTTTTGATAGAACCGAGGCAATGCACACCATTGATGTCAACTCGGGAAGAAGTTCGCAGCAAGCTGGAACTGCCGATTTAGAAGCAGCTCTCCTCAGAATCAATATGGAGGCTGCTGAAGAAATTGTAAGACAGCTTAGGCGCAGAAATATTGGCGGCCTGATCATTTGCGACTTTATCGATATGCGATCTAAAAAAAATCAAAAGAAAATTTTGGAATATTTAAAAGATGCCATGAAAGAGGATTCGGCAAAATGTACCATTTTAGGAATGAGCGAATTTGGTCTTGTGGAAATGACAAGACAAAGAAGTCGAGAATCTCTCGATCAAATGGTCAATATGGATTGTCCCTATTGCAATGGCAGCTCGCAAATTAAAACACATGAGAGTACCTCTATTGAAATCGAGAGAATTTTAAAAAAACTCATCAACCAAAAACAGCAATATGGTCTTAAACTCCTGTCACATCCCCTCTTATACGAATATTTAAAGGGAGGAGATTTAGATTATTTGACAAAGCTGGCAGAAAAATTAAATGCACAGCTAATATTTGAGATAAATGATTCACTCCACCTTAACGAATTTCACTTCTATTCAACGATCAATGGGAAAAAACTCGAAATCTGATTTTCTTAAGAAAATCAATGAAGATTATGAAAATGGACTTATCTCCCATAAGATAAAGGCCATTTTTGAAACTTTCTTTCAGAGTTATCGAGATACTTTAGCCATGCACGGAATTTCTATTGATTCACATGCTCCCATTTTTTTTATATTCTTAGATTTAGTAAAGCAGCAGTGTAAATCTCCCTATTCTTTTCAACAATATCACGAGCAAATTCGCACTCCTTTTGATTACTATGAGTTTGGCGTTGAATTCATGAAACCTCTTATTGATAGAAAGCAGTCCTCTGTTTTAGGTCTAAATCATTTAAATGAAATTGCTAAATTTCTCGCGCAAGGTGGAAATGTGATCTTTTTTTCTAACCATCAGACAGAAGCAGATCCACAGGCCATTAGCATCCTCCTTGAAAAATCGCATCCAAAAATTGCCCAGGAGATGATTTTCGTTGCAGGGGAACGAGTGACCTCCGACCCACTGGCGATTCCATTTAGCATGGGACGCAATTTGCTCTGCATCTATTCCAAAAAATACATTGACCATCCTCCTGAGCTGAAACATCAAAAACAAATTCACAATAAAAAAACCATGCAACTGATGAGCTACCTCCTCAGCCAAGGTGGAAAAACAATTTACGTTGCCCCAAGCGGCGGGAGAGATAGAAGAAATCCCGAAGGGATACTTGAAATCGCTCCATTTGATTCACAGAGCATTGAAATGTTTTATCTCATGTCTAAAAAAGCAATCAAACCAACCCTATTTTATCCCATGGCCTTAGGTACCTATAATCTGCTTCCTCCTCCTCAAACAGTTCAAATAGAATTAGGAGAAGATCGACTTGCAAAAAGAGGTGGC
>JAKEHU010000004.1 GCA_022614855.1 Chlamydiota bacterium | reverse complement strand
TTCGCAGGACATACTTAAATTAAGTAGGCCAAGAAATGGCTTTAAGATATGGGAAAAAAGGCACAAAAAGCAGTTTTTTGAATTATCGGATAGGTTCATATGCGAAGTTTAAAAAATGAAAAATGGATTAATCAGGCTTCCTTCTAAATAAAAGCCATTTTGCTCAAATGTTTCTTTTCGCACAGTATTAAGAGCATAAATAATCTCATCTTCTAAATTTTCATCCCAAAGCAAAGAGACCAAAGAAATTTTAGAAAAATCATAATCTGTCATACCAGTTTTTATATCGCTGATCAATGATGAATCAAGAGTACGACATTCTTGTTGAAAAGAGGTTAAAAGTTGTTTGAATTCTTTACTTTTTTTAAGATCTTCGAATTCCATTTTATCCTTAAATAGTTCGATGGCAGTTACAAGGGCTATGCGAATAGACATATTCGCATCAGTAATAATGAATGTAGGCTCTGATTTAAAAAAATCTAAAAGATAATCTCTGACAATGGTGTTTATCTCTTCCTTTAATTCTTCATTGCCATCACTTTCTAAAAGATGACAGTTTAATCTTAACACATCGTTAAATACATCTCCGTGATTATCTCGTAGATGGGCTGCGATTAATCCCATTAGATTGTTTTTTGTCTCCAACAAAGGTTTAAGTTTTTGAGAAACTAAATCAACGAACTTTCTTTCCTCTTGGTCAAAAGGAATGCGCTTGCTTAATTCAAGCGGGTAAGCTAACCCATAAGCAACAAAATAGGCCATCACTACACTAACTTGGTTCTCAAGAGTTTGATTAATTTGCCCTGAATTGTAAATCCATATATCAAACGGCTGAATATTCGTTTCATGAATCCAGTTATAGAGTAAAGTTACCCCTCTAGCGACCCATGATGTGCGAAGGAAATAGCTTCCTATGAATGATAGGCCTCCTAATGTAACAGGGAAAAATAGGTTAGGCGGCATCTGAAGTTTCTGCTGAGCGATTTTACAAATTTGCTCTAAGATAGATGATCTTTTACTAATCTTCGCAATACCAAATCCAATAGTCAATCCTAAAACTCCCCCTGCTACCAGCTTTGCCTTGTTGGCAAAATTTACCCAATCGATGATTTGCTCAGCTGAATGTTTAGTTGGTAATGGAGTTACCCTACGACAGAGAGGACATTCTAAGGTTTTTTTGCTAGCTCTATGATTAGTGTCAGAAAGCTGGACCATGCATGTTCTATGAATTTTATGAGTACAGGGTAAATAAGTGATGTTTTGTATTAATGGAATTAATGAATTTTGACATATACAACACTTTTCAAATGTAGCCATTAAAACCCAATTTTAAAAAATTTAATTAACTAATTATATGCGAAAAAATAAGATTAATCAATTAATAAATTTTATTTAAATATATTGCATTTTATCCGTAATTTAATTAAAATTAAGTCTTTTGTTATGGATAATAAAATTATATCTATTATTGACCTTCCATTTAATAGTGATTTTAATGGTATAAAAACCACCATTTACGCGAACAAAGAAAAAATTTTCACGGTTCTTGTCTTTACTGGGATTGCACTACTCGCAGTAAAGTGGATTTTTTCCTCTCCATCCAACCCATTAAAAACTCGAGGACATTTCCTATCTGATAAATACCCACAACATTTCGATAATGCTCTTAAAATAACAGAGAAATGCTTTAATAGAATTGTTAACCCAAATGCAAATAATAGATGGGATTGGATCTATCTCAGCCAAAAAAAAGAGATCTTTACAACGATCCGTTCAACAAAAATTGATGGAACCTGTTTTGGAAATGTTGCTGCTCTTGCAAAAGCAATCATTCGCAAGGGCAAGATTTTAACTGCCGCTGAACTGCAACAAATTGAAAAAGGCGATAAATTTCCAAAAAGAGCCATGGGATTTCAATTACTTCAACCTACTTGTAAAGAGATCTGTAAGAGAGTCGATGCAGCTTACGACACTCCAGCATTTGAAAAACCATCAGAATTAACTCTTGAAGACAAAGGTATTCTAGGAAAAAGAGCAAAATATTTTTGTTATAACCGCCATACAGAATGTTTAAAAACCTACAACTTAAGTTTCCAAGATGTTTCAGAACTTTCAGATGAGAAATTTAAGGTATTATATTCTCTTGTCATTAGAAGTGATGTTCCTTTTGAGTGGGCCCGCAATGAGATCTTCAAAAAACCAGACCTTAAAACTAGTAAAGATTTAATTGAATGGGGAGCTTCACAGGGTTTTCCAGACTGCTACGTTCTTCCTGGAAAAAAAGGAATTTTACGACCTGGTGGTAATCTTTTTGATTCATCCCCCAATTTCATTTATCCCAAACCCGAAAAGGTTAACGTTAGCAGTAAAGAATCTTTCTATTTATCTCATACAATCCAAAAATCAGATCTGATTAAAAAATGTCCGGAAATCAACCAGCCAAATTTTTCAGGATTTTTCATTATTCGAGGATCGGATAATAATGGAAATATTGCAGGTCATGTTCTTCTTTTAGAAATTGATAATCTAGCCAAAATCCATGTTCTTTATGACAACAATTGTGAGTTTTATCCAGGTGAAAATTTAGAAGATTGTCTTAACGAGCTAAATACACTTTGGCAGGCATATGCCTGCTATAACATTCGAGTGTTCCACCCATACATTTTTAAAGGCTAAAAGCTAAAATCTAAAGGCTAAGCGAGATTGATAACTCTTCTTTTTTTAGCTTTTAGCCTTTATCCTTCAGCTTTTTATTTCATATTTCATCCTTTAAAAATTGGGGGCGGTGTGACTCGAACACACGAAGTCCGAAGACGAGGGATTTACAGTCCCTTGCAATTGCCGCTATGCGACACCCCCAGATTGAAAGTCAAAAGGCTAAAGGCTAAAAAATTAGAACTTACTCCGAATAAATCTCCTTTTTTAGCCTTTATCTTTTAGCATTTAGCCTTTAAAAAGTGTGCTGGCGAAAGGAATTGAACCCTCAACCATCCGATTACAAGTCGGGCGCTCTACCAGATTGAGCTACGCCAGCAAAAAGGGAACGCTATTTATAACAGATGACCTCTTTTCATCTCAAGAATATGCCCACATTTATAAAAGGATAAAAGCTAATGTCTTATAGAATAAATTAGAGAATTTTTACTTTCACTTTTTTAGCCTTTAGACTTTAGCTTTTAGCCTTTCAAATTGGATTGGTTTCATCGGGGTGATCATGAGGGGGCTGATGCTGGGGCTGCTCTGGCTTTGGGGCAGTTTCATGATGAAAAAAGCCCCCTGAAATTTTTTTTGCTTTGTCAGCTTCTGGTTTGATCGATATGGGGGTAATGGTTCGAGAGGAGAGAGTTTTTTTCTCTATTCTCTCTTCACAACATTTTTTATACTTTTTCCCAGATCCGCATGGACAGGGGTCATTACGGCCAACTTTTTTAGTCATGCATTGTTATCCCAATATTGATTAGAATATGATAACGCGAATTTTGGGTTTTTCCCAAGTAAAATTATGAACCTATTCCTGTCTTTCCCCATTGCACAACCTCCATGGACTAAGCTCGGTAGAAAATTAGAAAGCATGTGCAGGAGTGCAATCTACACCTTTGAACTTTTGCAAGGTGTCGACCATTTGGCAATAGCTTTAAGTGGTGGAAAGGATAGTCTTGCTCTTTTATTTTTATTAAAAGCAATTGTGGGAAAGGGAACTCCTCTATGCAAAATTTCAGCAATTCATATCTCGGGAGAATTTTCTTGTGGCCCAAGTTTCCAAAAAAATTATCTGCAATCGATCTGTAAAGAATTAGAAGTTCCTTTTTATTCTCAAGAATCTGCACAAAAAATCGAAGAACTTGAATGTTACAGCTGTTCAAGAGAACGAAGAAAGTTGATTTTTGAAATGGCAAAGCAAATTGGAGCAATGACAATTGCATTTGGCCACCATCGAGATGACAGCATTCAGACTCTTTTGATGAATCTTTTTCACAAAGGTGAGTTTGCTGCCATCTTGCCAAAAGTTCCGATGGCCCAGTATGGAATTACCATCATTCGCCCCTTGATTTACATCTCTGAAGATGATATTAGAGAGTTTGCTCAGCTTCATGGTTTTGCAAAAATTACATGTGAATGTCCCATTGGGCAAAATTCAATGAGGCGCAAAACAGATGATTTAATCCAAAAAATTGAAGAGTTATTTCCAAACGTGAGACAAAATCTATCTCATGCAAGTTTAAAATACGGGTCAAAAAAGGCAATTGAGCAAGGATAAGCATGAATGATCACAGCCTTCTTTGGCAACTGGTTGCAATTGGCAGTTATTTTGCCATACTCATTCTCGTCGCATTTTCTTCTTATCGCAAACAGCTCACTGATACCGATTTCATCATTGGAAATCGGTCGATGAATTTTTGGCTAACAGCGCTGGCAGCTCATGCAAGTGATATGAGTAGCTGGCTCTTCATGGGATATCCTGCAGTCATTTTTACTTTGGGAATGGAACAAACATGGACTGGAATCGGTCTTCTCATTTTTATGTTTTTAAATTGGCAGATTGTCGCTAAAAAAGTGCGCATTGCAACGGAAGAATACAATAGCTTGACTTTTTCCTCTTTTTTTGAAAACCGCCTTGGAGATACCTCTGGCTGGATTCGCGTCTTTACAGCAATCATGCTTTTTATTTTTTACACGATTTACATCTCTGCGGCACTGATAGGAATGGGATATTTATTGAATACCCTTTTTGGCATTTCTTATCATATTGGTGTCCTTGTAGGGATCATCATCGTCATTCCCTACGTTTTTGTTGGAGGATATTTGACTTTGGCACAAATAGATCTTTTTCAGGGGATTTTTTTGATGATAGTCATCGTCTTCGTCCCTTTATATCTTTTGCCATCTGTTGGGGGCTGGGGTGGAATTCTCACTGCTATGGCAGAAAGAAAACTTCCCTCTTCTCTTTTTCCCAGTTTTGACTTTAAATCCCTTGCAGAAAACTTTTTCCTTGCAGCTGGTTGGGGTCTTGGCTATTTCGGACAACCGCACATTGTGACAAAATTCATGGGAATTAAAAAGGTGCATGACATTAGAAAAGCACAAATCATTGGAATGACCTGGATGACTTTTGCTCTAGCAGCTGCAACACTCGTTGGTCTTGTTGGAATTGCATTCTTCAAAACAACAGGTCTTAAAATTCCCGCTGAAGTATTCATTGAAATGGTGAAAAGATCTTTTCCCCCTTTCATTGTCGGCTTTATCTTATGTGCTGTCTTTGCTGCGACAATCAATGCGATGAGTTCAATGGTTCTTGTGCTCTCTTCTAGCCTTACAGAAGATATCTATAAAAAAATCATTCACAAAAAAGCATCGCCTAAAGAACTTCTCCTCATCTCTCGAATTGGAGTCATTGTCGTTGCTATAATCGCCTTCATCATCGCTTATCGAGAAATCACTACGATTTATTCTCTGGTCTTATATGCTTGGTCAGGGCTTGGAGCTTCTTTCGGTCCTCTTTTGATTTTGTCACTTTACAGCGATCGAGTGAATAAATATGGAGCTTGGGCAGGAATTCTCTTTGGAGGCATCACTTCTGCTATCTGGCCTCTTTTTACTAAATTCTTGCCGATTTCCATTCCTTCTCTTCCCCCAGCTTTCTTATTAAGCTTTATTTCAATTCTAATTGTCTCTCATTTCACTGCGGAAAAAAGATTAGAAACCCTATAATTTTTGCTTTATGAACCTATCCAACTATTACTATTTTTAATGTTTTAAAGACTGTTATCGAATTAAGCTTCTGTCGATTTTTGGGTTCTTTTGAATCGCTTTTCCGGTTCAAATTGCAGGGGTAATATCAACTGCGTATATGACCCCTGCAATTTGAACCGAAAATCGGTCAAAATAATCCCGAAAAGCGACGAAGTCTTAATTCGATA
>JAKEHU010000003.1 GCA_022614855.1 Chlamydiota bacterium | reverse complement strand
TCTCTAAGAGGGTGTTTAAAAATTCCTCCTAGAGAGTTTTTGAGCTTTCCGAGATTATTAATGTCGCTCTCCTCGGCCATATGCAGCTTCGCATATTGTCCCCATAGAGCGACATCAATTCTCCTCAGAAATCTCTTAAAACTTTCTATGGGATTAATTTCTAAACACCCTCTAAAATCTGTGAAGAAAATTCACCAAAAATCAAATTTTCTGAATTATCGGATAGGTTCATTCAAGTTACACCTCTAATTTTCTAGTCAAAAAATAGCTATTAATTGTCAAAAAGACAAGCTTGAGTTATTTTATTCTCTTTTAGGAGAAAAAATATGCCAATAAACACGGTTTCCAACTCTCAATTCTTTGTCGAGAATTTTGATACAATTGTTAGTACTGTTAAAAACAAGATTGAAAAAAATCAACCCTATATTATTTACAAAGAAGAGATTCCAGTAGAACATGTAAAAGGTGTAGCTTCAATAGTTCTCACGGCAATGAAAAATCACTTTTCCAAACTGGAAAATCAACAATCTAATGAGGTTTCTTTAGTGGGGCGAAAGCTTGGTCCAAATTTTTATGCATGTGACTTGCGGCGTCTTTATGGAATCTTTCGAGATTCTGGCATGACAATCGCAATGACGGAAGAAATTCCTCCTGTTGACCCATTTCCTCAATTTCAAAATATCATCGGAAAAAAAATATGGGAAATCACCTATACGACGGCTCACTTTAAGGTGACTCTAAATGATAGCTTAAAAAATCTAGTCCCAATAAAAGCATAAAATAATGCGAATTTCAAAAATGAAAAATTTCATTAAACCGAGGCGATCTTATATTCAAGGGGTTTCTTTAATTGTTGGATTTGAATATTAATGTGAATTTTGGGTTCATTTTTTCTGATAACTTTTGAAGAAAAAAGCTGCCCTTCCAACGAAAAAGCCAGTTACTAAAGAAGAGGTAATTATATCAGATAGATAGATCCAATAAGGGATCTCTGTGCGTGCAGCGTAGATATAGCCCCAGGAGAATTTTAGAATAAAAATGAGAAGGATTAAGACCAAAGTGGAATAATTACCTGGAATCGTAATGGTGCCCTTTTGATGATCTTTATGAAAATGCCAGAAGTAGACTTCTTTCACTCCTAAATAGGCTCCTAAAGCAAGGAAAATGATCCATGGAAAAATTAATGATGAAAATCCAAGTAGAACCTTTTCATATAATCCATAAAAAGACCAAGCAACAAACAACAAGGGGAGCAAGACTACTCTTTTTATAGAGATTGTCCGCGGTTTCATAGACTGAATGCCGATGATCACAAGATAAATGAAAATCAGGTAGATCCACCAAGGCGCTCCACTGATTATTTCCCAAAATTTTTCCATCTTTATCTTATTTTAGTCTTTGCTATGATCCTTATATCAAAAATTGGCAAAATTCTATAGAAATATGTTACCGATAACTCCACCCCAATATTTTTCGCCAAAGGCAGAAGTTGCAGCAGTGATCCCATTTATCAATGAGGATAAGGCTTTAATTTTGCAAAGGTTGCCATCACATCCTCAAGCAAATATGTGGGTCATTCCTGGAGGAAAAATACTTCCTGGGGAAACTCCTTCTCATGCAGCAGTTCGTGAACTCCGAGAAGAAACTGGGATAGAAATTGATCTTAAGTCTCTTATTTATTTAGGAAAGTTTTATGTGCGATATCCAAATGGGGATTTCACTTTTTATCTATTTAAGACCTACATAAGTTCAAAACAGGTCGAAGTAAAAATTAGTGAACGGGAGCACCAAGCTTATTGCATTTGCCCAGTACAAGAGGTCTATACCTTTGCTCTAACGCCTGGCCTAGATGAGTGTTTTGAGCTCGCATTAAAAAGCGATGTGCCACTTTTGGAGTAATCAGTGTCTTCTCTTTTTGATAAAGCTCATGATGATCATGCCACCCCCTACAATGATCGAAATAATTCCCCCGATCTGAAGGAGTTGTGCAATTTCTTCATACTTGCCCACTTGACGTTTTCCTTCTGCAATCTTTCTTTCTGCTGGACTAAATAACCCCTTCCCGATCTCTTTTCTAACCGGATCGCCAGAAAAATATTTTTTTCCTGATTCTACTTGTTGCTCTCCTCTGGCGATTTTGAGCTTTCCTTCACCCACTTCTCCACTGATGTAATTTGCAAATAAGATTGCAACTATGCCAGCAACCACAAGTATAACGCCTAACATTCTCATCTTTTTCATAAAACTCCCTATCTAAATTCCCTTAGCTTGTTTTTGCATAGTTCAGATAAAATGTAAACAGTTGATTTTTGGAATAGAAAATTCTAGAATTTGTAAATCAATCAATAGAAAAAATTCATAGCGAAATTTTGCTAATGAGTGGAGATTTTCGCAAAGCGACGAAGCCTTAATTCGACAACAGTCTCTAAAAAACAGTTTCTCGAATTTCAAGATAGGTTCATAAGAAAATTATGATAAATGCTATTCAATATGAACGTGCGAGGGTGATATATATAAATGGAATATTTAATAGTAAGCAAAACGCTAGTAATACTTGTACTAAGATTCTTGAACCTGAAGCGAAAATAAAAGTTGATTACATTTGGAATTCGACCCGATTAGATGGGATTTTTTTTAATGATGAAAGAACAAGTGCCAAGTATGCAATTGAAGAGCTTAAAAACTACCTTGTTGAGCATATTTTTGAGAAAAGGAAGATTTGCATCATTGCGCACAGCAAAGGATGTCATATTGCGTTGCAAGCTCTAGAGAAGTTAGAAAGCAGCTATGGCTCCGATCTTCGTACATATGTTCGTGTATATGGATTTGGTGGAATTACTCTGATTCCAAAAAGACTTGGGGTTGAAGTTCACAATTATACTGCTGTCGGTCAGGATTTATTAGGCAAAACAACAGATTTAATTGCTGAAACTGGCGGGGAATATTATAAGGGCTTTTCTGAAAATTTTGTTACTTGGAGAACTATACGCGTGAAACCCAACTTGGCAGAAGATTATGATACGAGAGAAATTTTTACAAAGAATCATTACGATTACCATAGTTTCCAGCATGTTTATTCTGCTAAAGCAATTGAAAAAATTAAGGAATTTAAAGAGATGGTAGAAGCAAGCGAGAAAACTATGAAGGATGTAAAAGCTCTGGCAAGAAGTTTGTCTGGTTCTTGCAAGAAGATCGCAGTTTTTGTGCTAGTGGCATTTTTCGGATATTATCTTCTTGAATCTCGAAAAGTTTAATTCTTTCAAACTTCAAATGTTTTTTTAGGTAGCAAGAATTTGAATGTCATCGAACAGGCTCTAGCTTGTTTTTTTGTATAGTTCACAAAAAAATGTAAAGAAACAATGAGCTTTGAGAGAACTTGCATTTTTAGTATCTTTAGTCAAAAAAATTGACCGATGAGAGACTGGCATTATGCCTGTTACAGTGATCGAAAAAAAAATTTCAAAATCGAAATTATCTGAATTAGCAAAAGAACGATTTGGAGATTTAATAAAAGCCGTAGTAGACGTTAAAAAAGCCATCATGATTGTTGGAGCGGAATTGCATGCAGATGAAGAGAGCCTTCTGTTAGAACAGGAAGATTTATGGGGAATTAATCTTTATCCTGGAAAATCTAATGAAGAGTTCATCGAATTTGATTCCATGATTAACCTAAGACCATGGTAAGGAAATTTTTCACGAAATGTGAATGATCCAGAAATTCGACAAAAAATTTTGCAAATTGTAAATCAACTGGTAGAAGAATCATGACAAAATTTCAACACCAAACTCTTGCTGAGGGAAGGTGGTTTACCTTTTCGTTAGTTGAACAATTAGGCAACATTGGGAGTGAAGTGAGTCGAGCCATTAATGCACGCCAAGATGAGCAGCGATTTAAGGGGGCAGTCTCGCGAGCTCTCGAACTATTTGATTTAACTCTTAGTGATCCTCGTTGGAAAAAACAAAAGCGTTTAAAAGAAATTGCACGTGCTCGAGAAGTATTTTGTGATGCTGTCTTAGGCGGTCATGAGTACGGAACAACCCTTGAGGATCTCAATAAATATTTTACCTATTTTGCCCTTGCAGCTCGGTTAGATCGACAAAAAATCGTTTAATTGCATATAATGTTTGCTCAATTTTAATCGGTAGTAACATGGCAATTCAAGTTGGTTTTGAACAATTTTCTGCTCAGTTTGTCCATCATGGAGTGGACCTTAACCTTTATACGCCATTGGAAATTAAGAGAATTTTGGAAGTTGCAATTGTACATGCAAATTATGAACTAAAAGAGCAAGGGGTTGTTGTTTTTTTTAAGGAGCAGGTTCCGGAAGAGAAGACAGGTTCTTTTGATCCTAAATGCAACACATTACTTGGCATTAAAAGAGCCACAGAAGAGGAGCTGATTGACATTATCGATGTGAAAGCTCTCGATGAAAAGTCGATCAAACCAGTAGAGAATCTTAAACAAGAAATTGTTCAAAAAGCAAAACAGCATCTTTTTGCAAAAAAGACTCATGGGATTTTTATTTCTGGATCTGGTTCTAAGTTTGATACAAGAAAATTAACCAAACATACTTTTGCTATTGATGCCAAAGGATATATGACAATCAATGATTTTCTCATTACTTTTCTAATAAACAATAAATATTTAATCATCAAAGCTGCACAGGTTAGAAGTTATATCATTATCCGCATTGTAGAAGAAGAAGGAAACAAAGTGCGATTTGTTGATGAGTATGATCTTGTCCGTAGGAATAGCCAAGGAATGGTTATTCAGATGGGAATGACACATCAATTCACAACGGATTGTTTTATAGAAGAATATCGCGAAGATGCGAAAGCCTATAATGGTGTATATCTTTTGCTTCAGCGAGACAAACTGACAGAGTCGGCAAAAAAGAAGCTGCATAAAGTGTTATCCACATTCACTTATTCATAATAAACTTGGGTCTAATACGACATGTTTAATTTTAGTGCGGTTCCAAGTATAGGTGATGTGGATTTTTCCATCTTTGGATTGAATCGCGCTTGGATAGGAGTATTCTCCTGGACCTTCCTCTAAAATAACCTTCATTTTCCATGTTTCGCCCCCATCTTTTGAAATGGCAACGTTAAGAGGATAGCGATTTTCTTTAGAATGGTTGTAAACAACTAGTATACGACCATCAGCAATGTTCACTGCATCGATGGCAGAATTGGGATTAGGGAGTGTTGTAGGTTTTGCAGGAGACCAGCTTTTTCCTTGATCTTGGGACTGTGCAATGCAAATAAAGCCAATTTGGTGTGACCTAGCAAGAAGTTTAAGTAAACCATTTTCTGCAAAAAAAATCGTAGGTTGGATGATGCCAAACAGCTGAGATTTTACATTGATAGGAGTGCTTTTGCTCCAGCTTTGACAATTATCAGAAGTAATATCTATCCAACATCCCCAGCGCATCCAACTTTCAATAGAAGAGCCGCAGAGCAAAGTGCCATCTTGGAGCAAAAGAGGTTTATTTTTTACAGGACCAATGACTCCTGCTGGAAAGCTTTTTTCTTCTGACCAGTTTATTCCTTCGTCACACGATCGCTTTAAAAATCCTGACCATTGTTGAGGGTTTTTTCCTGCTTTATAAAATAAGAGCAGTTCATTGGAGGGCATTGTAAATAAAACAGGATTCCAGCAAGGCACACCGTTTGCTGCAGCAACTTTTCTTGGAAAACTCCACTCTCCTTGATCTAGAATAGAAAGCCAAATGGCTACATCACTTGCTCCCTCTTCAGATCCTCCGAACCAACTACAGAGAAGCAGCCCGGAATCAGTCTGCGTCAAGGTTGAAGCATGGCAAGAAGCAAAAGGGGGATTGGTAAAAATGAACTCCTCTTTGATGATAGAAGAGTGGACTCCTCCCAGTGAAGAACAGATGAGAAGAAAAAAGAAAAGGGAATATTTCTTTAACATTGGCAGAGACATTTGCTTTCAATGTTATTTGCTTCATTTAAAATTTACTAGCGATGAGTTTTGGGAAAATATGTGAAAATCTAAAAAATACTCTTGCATGAATTCTAAAAAATCCTTACATCACTATTTAGAAGAATGAGAAAATTTTTTCTCAAAATCTAGATAAATAAGGATGGAGTTATGGCAAAAAGAAGAAAAAAAACAAAAAAAAGAAGAGCAGCAGGAGGATTAACCAAACAAACCTATTCTTGCTCTGCAGCACTTCAGGAAATTGTTGGTTCAAAAAAATTGACACGTCCACAAATAGTAAAAAAATTATGGATTTATATCAAAGCTCATAAAAGGCAGGATCCAAAAAAGAGAAGAATGATTGTTCCAGATAAAAAACTAGCTGCAGTGCTTGGCAGCAGGCCGATCGACATGCTCAAAATTGCTGGTTGTTTGAATAAACACATCAAGAAGTAATAATTCCATCTTTCCAGCCAGATATAGAGCTCTGAAATATTCAGAGCTCTTCATTATATAATCGTCTTTTAAAATCCATTCCGTTAAAATTTTTAGATTTTCAGTTACATGAGGAAAATCTATGGATAAAGTCATACATTTTGAAATCCCTGTTGATGATCTTAAGCGCGCCAAGAAATTTTATAAGGATATTTTTAATTGGCAGTTAGAAGATACGAATATGGATTACACTGTGGTGAGAACGGTTCCCGTAGATGAAAAGTTTATGCCGAAAGAAGCTGGGGCGATTAATGGAGGAATGTTTAAACGGACAAAAGAGGTCAAAGCACCTGTCGTTGCGATCAATGTCAACTCTATAGATAAATACATTAAGAAAGTCGTTGCTGCTGGGGGCAAAGTCGTCATGCCAAAAATAGAAATTGGCAAGAATGGTTATTATGCTTATGTGAGCGATACGGAAGGAAATGTTGTTGGCTTATGGGAGGATATTAAATAAATGATCGGTAGTATTTTTAATGTTTTAAATCAACCAGATGTAAAGGAAAAGATTAAAAATTTTGTTAGTATTCCTACTGCTGTTTTTGGTCTTTTTGCTCTTAGTGATTTTTTGTGCGAAGATGTTAATAAGACAAAAACTTCGATTTTTTCTGCTAGGATTTCACTAATTCTCAGTGCAGCTGTATCAAGACCAGGAGTTTGGGCTATTTCTAAATTTGTCGGATATTTCTTTACTAAGGAGCAATTGGAACGAGCATTTGGACCCAATACAATATTTGAGATAAATCCAAGGCATCCACGACATTTGTTTAGTATTATTGCAGTGATTTTGGCTCTCCCTATTTTATTTGAATCATGTTTCCCAAAACCGAGAAAAATAGAAGTTAAAAACGGCGATGAACCTTGGTTGACAGAGTCCTCGCTGCGATGGATTGCTTTTTTTAATACGATTACGAGCCGTCCAGTCCTCCACATTGGAAATCAATTATTTGCTCGCTTTAGTCGTGCGAAATAAGAAAAATTCTTGGAAGAGCTCCACTAGATCTTGGATTTTGAAAAGAATTGAATAGCCAGCTAGTCCAATAATAAAAGAGAAAAAGGGTAAGATAAAAGAGATAATTTGATCTGCAATTGAGCGAGAAAGGATGAGATTCTTTGAAAAGATCAAAGAGATCGTTGTTGGGTATAAAAAGTATTCAGTTGCTAGAGCACAAAACCATGCGAATGAGCAGGCGAAAATCAGATGAATCGCTTTTGAAAAAGAGTAGAGATGGTTCCGTCCTCTTTTTTGGGATAATCTTTGAAGAATCAAAAAATTGAGCCAGCTGCTTAGACTAGTTGCAAGTGCAGTGCTAATAGCTCCCATTCCCAATCCAAACACAAAAAGTCCATTTAAAATGAGATTTATGACCACAGTGATGAGTGAAGCCCAAGTTGGAGTTTTAAAATCATCTTGTCCATAAAATAGAGAGGAAAAGAGGATGACCATTGTGGTTGGAACTAAGCTTAACCCATAAGCCCATAAACAAAGCGCTGTTTGCGCAACGGCAATTTCGGTAAATTGACCTCTTCCATAGAGTAGATTGATCGCTGGCACTGCCAGAGCAAAAATGGCAAATGTACAAGGAATCATGACAGCTAAGATACGCCGAAAACTAAAAGAAAAATAAGAAGTCGCACTTGCCATATCATGATTTATCATCGCACGAGATAATCGTGGAACGACCGTTGCAACGCAGGCAATTCCAAAGATCGCTAAAGCGAGTTGCTCCAAACGGATGGAATACCAGAGATAGACAGGACCTTTTAAATCTGCATATCTTGCAAAAATAGAATCGAAAAAAGAGTTGATTTGCATGGCTCCCACCCCAATGATGCCAAGGCCAAAAGATTTAGCAAAATTCTTGATTTCGGAGGGGATGTTCCATGTTAGCCATTCTTTTATGTTTATAGAAGTGAATTTAACTGTTGCAGGGAGGGTAATGAGCCACTGTCCAATGAATCCGATTACAACCAGTTTTGACAAGGTTATCATTGCAGATGTGGGAGGCTGATTTCGCAAGAATAGCGCTCCTAAAATCCAGATGGCATTGCAAATGAATGGAGCAAAACTGGGAATAAAAAAATAATCATGACAGTGGAGCAGAGAAATATTTAATCCGTAAAGGCAGATGAAAAGAAGCCCTGGTAACATCCATCTTATGAGTGTAAGGATTTCCTGGTTACCCTCAGATACGTTTAAATGGGAAGGGATTTGCCAGATTGCGATCTCTGTAACTGCGATGAGCAATAAAAGGATGAAGACAAATAGCAGAGTAAGTTTTCTGAAAAAAAGAGCCGACTTTGCCCGATCCAAGATTTTTATCGATTCAAAATAGGGAATGAATGCCGATTGAAAAGGACCTTCTCCTAGAAGACGGCGAAATAAATTGGAAAGACGAAAAGCAACCATGAATGCTGCTACAGAAGGATGATCTCCAAAGGCAAACGCCATAGAAAAATCCCTTCCCAATCCACTTAGACGACTCAAAAAGGTCCCAGAAAAAAATCGTTTTGCGTAGAGAGAAAGAGAACTAGTCATCTATGAATCTATTCCTTAAATAGCCTTTTTTCTAATTCTGGAAGATAGGAAAGCATTGTTAGATCTTCCACCAAATTTAATTCAGGATTGATTTCTTGTGGTGGCAAATCTGGATGCCACTCTTTAAATCGTCTTTGTTTTTCCGTATAGAAAAATTCTTCATCTCGATAAGTGTAGTGGTTGATTCGTATCTTATCGATGCTAATTAGGGGGGGGTTGCTCCTTTTGGGAAAAACTGTTTTATTTTCTGTCACATGAAAATAGGGCCATTTGTATTTGCAATAGTGGGGCTGTTTGATTTTCTTCATTTTTTTTGGTTGAAAAATGGATTTTACGAAGTAATTTAGATGAAAATCTTGTGGTGCCTTTTTAGTCAAAGATCCAACCACCGTTTGCTTTTCTCCAATTCTTTTCACATGAGAAGTGCCAAAGAGCTGCCAATTGATGACAACTCCTCCATACTCTTCATAATCCTTTAAAAAAAGCGCGAGATTTTTCTTTTCAAGAGGAAGGATAAACTCATCGACATCGATGATAGCTAGCCAAGTTGTTTCTTTTCCCTTTTTTTTAATGAGATCGGTATAAGCGCTGCATTGGATTTTATTCCATGTTTTCTGATTTTTTCCTTGGTATGGCCACTGAAAAAGTTCAACAATTCCTTCTTGTAAATAGGGATTCAATTCATCCAAATAATTGTCTTCACTTAAGTTATTGTAGAGGTAAAAATGGTCCACTCCGATAATTCGGTGGTATTCAATCCATTCTTTTAAAAATCGGGCTTCATTGCGAAAAATTGCACAGATAGAAACGTTATACTTTGGTTTAGATTTTATAAAAAAAATTACACTGAGTAAGACCAACCCAAGGAAAACCAAATGACGTATTTTACATCGCATGATAGCTGAAAAAGGTCATATGGACAAAATTGAGGAGGAAATGGGTGATGATAGCTCCTTCAATTTTTCCTGAGATTAAATATACGCTACCATACAAAAGACCAGCAAGAAATACAAATCCTAAAATAGCTCCACTTGGAGTCCAGTAAACATGAGCTAAGGTAAAAATTATCGAAGAAAGAAAAAGAGCAATTATTTTCCCCGTTTTGCTCTTTGGAAGAAAGCGAGTGAGCTCTCCTTGGACAAACCCTCTAAAAAATGCTTCTTCTGGGATAGCAGTTAAGAAAAGATTACTTGCATATCGAGTAAGAGCATAAGATGGCAGCTTAAATTGCAATTGCACGGAACCAACCATCACTGCAATAGTTGCTAAGACTCCAACTCCCAATAAACCAATTCCTATGCCTTTCTTAAAGATGATTTTCCAATCTTTCAAAGATTTAGCAAGAGGGATCATGAGCAGCAAAGGAAAAAAACCAAGCAGGGGCTTTTCAAATGAAAGAGTAAATTTTTCAGTGATTGTTACCGGATTAAATCCAGGAAACCAGTGAAACAGGAATCCAAAACTCATGAGAATGATCAAAAAGAAGAGAATGGTGCGGGAGAAAATATTTTGTTTCTGAACATAGAAGACCCAAAGGCAGGTAAGAGCGGCAAGACTGATGAGTCCCGGCCATAAAATATTTCCATTAATCCCCCCTATAAGTAGGGTAAGTCCCAGAAAAGTCCCCCAGATTTTTGGCTCTTTTCGAATCCATAAACTTAAGAATGTAAGGCAATAGAGAACGAATGCAGCAAATATAAGAGGAGATTCCATAAACTAAAAGATTATCTTGAAATTAGGATTTTATCTATAGATAAAATTATTTTTAAGATTACTTTTTCCTCTCATTTACATAAAATATTGCAAAAATAGAAATGAGAAAATAGATGTGAACCGTTATTTTTTGGATCTTACAGTTGTAGCTGGAGCTGCATTTCTGCTTTTCCCGCATAGGCATCTCTATAGAGAAAATCCCTATCCCAAGATCGCTGCAATTTCAGTTACTTTTGGACTTGCTCTCGCTTCGTTATGCAGAGGGTATTTTAAAAAATCCTACAACCATAGTTTTTGTATACGTTTTATGCATGGAAACTTTTTTATTCTAAAAGTATTCAGTTCAGTAAAGAATTTTTTCGATTTTTCCATTTTGCATTTTGAATTGGGGATCTCACTTGGAAATATAGTCAACCGATTTTTTTTTGCTTCCCCTTTGGATAAAATCATAGAAGCAGAAGAAAACGACCCAAGTAACCTTTTTCCTATTTTCCAAGCGATTGAGGATTGCTTTATCAAAGATAAAAATCTTACCTTGCAACAGATAGAAACGTATTTAAGAAAAAATAAATGCAGAACCTATCTGATGGCCAAGCCAAGAACATTTGAAAAAGAGAATCTCAAATTTATAGGTTTTTCGCAGCATAGAGAAGAGGAAAAAAAATATCGTTTATGGATTTCTACCAGATTTTTTGATGAAGTGAAAAGTGAAATGTTTGATTTTTCTCCTCCGAGCAAAGCAGGCGATTTTGAAGAATGCTATAAGATAAATTTTGAAAGATTAGCTGAGACTGGAGATTGTATAAATACAGATGATGAGGCAAGTCTTCTCGACAACTATGAAGGAGGAGTTCAATATTTTGATTTTGCAACTGCCTTGGAAGATTTAAGGAAATATTTTAAAAATTTGGATGAGCGAAAACCAACTCATGATTGAGAAAAGGAGGAATAAATATGACATTATCTTATATTGCAGATAATCTTGCGGCTGCGGGAACGATCATTGCTTTTTATGAGTGTTTAAATTCATCTAAAACTAATCCTAAGTACACTTCTATTCTTGCGATTATAGGATTTGTTCGATCTTTGATATTTAATTCTTGCGAGGCCCATTCTTCAAAGGCAAATATTGCAGAGTCTATTTTGTCAGGGGTTTGCTGTTATTTAGAAATTTTAGATAAAGCTCTTATTCCTGGTTATGCATTTGATTCTTTCGCGGGAAGTTTGACCTCAAGAATAATTGTACACTGGCATGAGTTGGATAAGAAAAAAGTTTAAAAAATATGAAAATATCCCAAGCAGATGGTCTTATTGTTGTTGGAATAATCGTCACCTCAATTGCATTTAATAATTCTTTACTGGAAGAAATATTATTTTGACTATCGAAACTATGCTCGTTGGTCTCTCATTTCTGTAGTCGCAGGAGTTATTATGTCTGCATCTGTAAATGATTTATCTGACCATTCCACAAGGGTAAATAGGGATATGTCCATTTTAGCTTTATCTAGTATTTGTTTAGATAGAATTTTTGATTTTTTCTTAGATAAAATTAATGATAGAAATTTGATTCCAGGGATTGCTTTAGGTATTATGATAGGAAATTTAATATCGAGGACAATTGATACAATAGTTCCGATTCATAAAAAATTTAAAGGTTTATGAAACTATCCGCAAATTTTAAAAATTTGCGGATAGTTTCATGAAAAAGCATAGATTTTTTTCGAGTCTTCTTTCTGTTTCTCTGATTTTATTAATGGGTTGTGAGCCTACGCTGCAAACCTATCAATCCTGTATTGTGCAATCTGGTTCACATGTTGTTTCTTCTATAGAGCAAAAGCCAATTCGGCTTGCACTGGTACTTGGAGCAGGGGGAGCAAAGGGAATGGCTCATGTTGGAGTACTTGCTGTATTGGAAGAGGCTAAAATTCCCATCGATTTAATTGTTGGGTGCAGTGCGGGAAGTTTAGTGGGTGCGCTTTATGCAAAATCTCAATCTGCTGAAGAGATAAAAAAGGAGCTTGTCAAATTGAAAAGGGGAGATTTGATCGATTTCAATCTCTTCACAAGATGTCATGGGTTAAGTTATGGAAATAAATTAAAAAAATTTCTTCTTGACCACTTTGGAAGTTCACAATTTCATGAATTGACCATTCCCTTAGTTGTTGTAGCAACAGAATTGCATAAGGGACAGCTTGTCTATTTCAATTCAGGTGCAATTGCCCCTGTGGTTCATGCCTCCTGCGCACTGCCCTTTGTATTTAGCCCTGTTAAAATTGCTGAAAGTGTGTTTGTCGATGGGGGAGTGATCAATCCTATCCCAGTAGATATTGCTCGCAAACACAATGCAGAAATTGTTATTGCAGTTGATATCAGCTCTTTTCTTCCTGAAGCCCTGCCGAATAATCTCTTTGGCGTCGCAAAAAGATGTGCAGAGATTCAGTTTTACAATTTGAGTAATGATTGTTTGAAAAGTGCTGATGTTGTGATCCGTCCAGCTTTAGAGGGAATTGGAACCTTTGATGATGATTCAAATGAAATAGCCTATGAAGCAGGAAAAAGAGCTGCAACTGAGGCAATTCCAAAAATTCTGGAAATCTTAAAGGCTCATCAAGAAAAGTCCTTAGTAAAAAATTAACGAGTTTTTTTATTTACCACAGAGAACACAGAGACAAGATCGGAACAGAGATTAACTCTTGGTTTTTCTATAGAATTCTATAAATCTTCCATATTGAAGGGGAACGCTTGTAATATCGTGTTTATAGATTTTAGGGTTGTACACTCCTCCTTTTTTTGAAAGGACCTCTCCATTTTCAAGATAAATAGCAAAATGCATAGCCCTCAGTGAAGGTGTATTTTGGTCATTTAAATAAACGATGATGTCATTTTTTGTTGGATTTAACGTTTTTTTATATCCCCAGTTTGAAAAATAACTACTATGATTTCCTTGGAAGAAATCTTCAGGAAGATGTTTCTTTTTATTGAGGTATTCACAGATGATTTTTTCATCATCCAGTTTTAAAAAGACAAATTCTGCACAATCGAGCTTTCCAATGTATTCTTCCAATTTTTCATCAATTTTAAGCTGAACCAAATCATATTCTTCAATGCGGATTGGCTCTTCTCTTGTTTTCCCAAAATGGTACCAGAGTTGATTTAATTGGAGATTTGAAAATTTTGACCAATCTTTGATTTTTTCATCGATATCTTTTTTAGAAATGATATTCTTTTTTTCTTTAACCAAATTGTCTAGGATGGTTTTGGAAAACATTTTTGCAATTTCAAAACATTTGAGCTGTTCTTGTTTGGATAATCCGGATCTTTTTTCAACTCCAGAAGAGAGTTGCGGATCCGTATCGTATAATTCTAAAATAGATTCTATAAGCTCAGCAAAAATAGTGTTAAACTTTACCTGGAAAATAGTATCTGGTTTTTTTTCTACTAGTTCTTTTACCTTTTCTGCTTGTTCACTTAATACCTTAGTTAAAATTTGTTGCTGCAAACTAGAGCAATAACCTTCTTCATTTTTAAGGATTTCAAAGCGGCTTGCAACGGAGTTAAAAATAAGATTATTGTGAATTGGCATTTGAACCTATCTCAAAAAAGATAACATATCCAAAAAATGTGTAAAAGTTTTTTTTGATAGGGGATTTATTGTGAATTGAGCCCCGTTTTTTTCTTCCATAAAGAGCAATAGCGCAATCTTTCTTGATGAGAGGGATGAACTATAGATTGGTTTTGCATCTTATATGTTACAAAGGGTGTAAAAAATTGAATAGCTCCTTCATTTGAGCCAAGAGTTTCCATTGCACCTATATCCGCTTCTTTTTCTTGTTTGTAGAAAACCCATGTTTGCAAACAAGTTGAAAAAAGATGAAATAAAAAAGATTTGGGATAAGTTTGCATCAAATTATCTTTCCAGGAACCCGCTGCTTTCATTCCTTTAACCCATAAAAAGATGTTACTGATTGCAATAATAGTGCAAAAGATTGCTCGTATTATAGTATGCCTTGCTTTCAGGTGGAGAAGTTCATGAACAAAAAGAAAGTTGATGGCAGCATCATCAAGAGCTAAACCTCTTATGAATACTTCATTTAAAAATTTTTGTTCCAAATAAGGGAAACCCTTTTCCTCCCACTTATCACTGGTTTTTTGAAATTCAAAATTAGTTTGAAGAGTAAGGGAAATATTTGGAGGCGATAAAGAAAAGAAGAGATTTCCATTTGTTTGCATCAAAACATACACAGTTTCTACCTCTTCTGGTATTTCAATATAAAATTCTAAATTTTTTATTCCCAATTTTTCAGCAGATTTTGAAGCTTCGGTTATCCAAATTTCTAGTTTTTCTAAAAATTTTTCCCTAATTTTTGTTTTAATATTTTCTATTTCTTCCTCGTTAAAACCGATGAATTTTAATCTTCTTTGGCAAAATATTTCTATTACTCGCTCTTTTTCTTCTTTTGTATTAAGACAAAAATCTTCCTGGTCTTTTTCTTTTTCATTGGTCATAAAAATAGTAGGAATAAAGGTCTTTGCCCAAGAAGCGGCTGCACAAACAGTAGAAGGAATGATTGGAATAGATTGAATGGCTGCGTCTTTAATAATTTCTCTAATGTAAAACATTGTTTCTTGCAAATAACTTGTTGTAGATTGGTCGATTGGTGTCGCCATTTAAATTTCCCCTAAGGTTCTTTCTTAAAAAATCTCAGAAAATTTAAAAAAAATTCAGTTATTAGTCAATGTAAACCGGAGTTTAATTAGTAGAAAAAAGTTTAAAAGTTTTTTTCCAGGATTCAATATAGCTGGACATTTCTAAGAAGGAGTGTGTGTGGATCATATCGAAGAATTGCGCAGCTTTGGGATCAAATCGGGTAATGTTGTGTAGGTTGAAGGAAGATTGGAGAAAGGTGTAGCTTTCAGCTGCGTGAAGATAAGAATTTTGGCTAAGATAAGATTTTTTTTTTAATTCCTCAACAAAAAATCTAGGGTTATTGAAATAGGATTCATTTTGAGTTTGAATGGCAATCAATTGGAATCTTGTCCCTTTTAATTCAGGGCAAAAGGGGGTCAAGTTCATCATTCTAGACATTGCACTACAACAGCCATTTTGATAGGTGAATTGCGGAGAAAGGTCGCTTTCAATGAGAAGGTAAAGGTGGTGGAATTTGTGCTCAGGGGTTTGATAAGAGGGAAAATTTTCTACATGGATATGGCTGTAGGGAGTAGCGACAAGTTTGGAAGTCGTATAGCGAAAATCTCTTGTTCTAACAGTTGCAGTGGATTGGGAAAAATCGAGAAAAACTCCTTCTAGTTTTTGATTGAGAAGAAGGGTAACACTGCTTTTTTGAAGTAGTAGAGAAAGGTTATTTACGAGTTCAAAACATCCTTGGGAAAAATAGATTCCATTGTCCGTTGAGCGAAGAGGGGTATTTTCTTGATATGGATTGTGCATTGGAACAAAATGACAGCCGACATATTTTTCTAGGAAATGTTGTATACTCGGGTTAATTCCAATTAGATGACATCCCATATCTACATTGGAAACCCCGCAGATATCGATTGTTTTCCATGCTCCTCCAATTCTTGATGCTTCTTCTATAATGAGAACCCGTGATCCCTGATAAGATTTATGAAGTGCTTCTAAAATAGAAATGGGGCCTGATCCGACAAATACGTAGTCAAAATCGACTTCAATTGCAGATAAAATAAGATGAAAAAAAGAGAAAAAAAAGAGGAAAAATCGAATCATGAACCTATCTTGAAATTCAAAAAACTGCTTTTTGTGCCTTTTTTCGCATATCTTAGAGCCACTTCTTGGCCTACTTAATTTAAGTATGCCCTGCGAATTGGCTCTAAAATCTGTGAAAAAATTCATCAAAAATCAACTTTTCTGAATTTCAAGATAGGTTCAT
>JAKEHU010000002.1 GCA_022614855.1 Chlamydiota bacterium | reverse complement strand
TGACCCCTGCAATTTGAACCGAAAATCGGTCAAAATAATCCCGAAAAGCGACGAAGTCTTAATTCGATAACAGTCTCTTAGAGATTTTTGAGCAGATTTGAGAGATCTTTTCGAAGACAATGTGAAAAAACACATGGCTGAAAGAAGATCTCTCAAAGATGCAAAAAAGATCAAAAACAGGAAAATTCGAATAGTGGGATAGGTTCTCATATCACCTCAGGAGCAAGAGAGCTGATCTTAATGAATCCTGCTTCTCTTACTTCTTTTGCAATGGGTCCAAAAATTCTTGTTCCACGAGGATTATTTTTTTCATCAATAATCACACAACTATTGTCATAAAATCTCAAATAGGATCCATCCATTCTTTTTACATATCTTTTTGTTCGCACAATTACTGCTCGAACTACCTCTCCTTTTTTTATCATACCTTGCGGATCAGCAGCTTTTACAGAGCAGACAATAATATCGCCAATGTGAGCATATCGACGTCTAGATCCTCCGAGAACTTTAAAACAGTTTACCCGCTTTGCGCCTGTATTATCAGCAACATCTAAGCTGCTTTCTTGTTGAATCATATTTTTTTCCTTTTCTCTTTACGCGGAGTAAACCTCTTCTATTCTCCACCTTTTCAACTTAGAAAGAGGTCTCGTTTCTGTTATGCGAACTTTTCTTCCTATTTCTATTTTTCCATCAGTTTCATCGTGATGTGCATAATATTTTTTTGCTCTTTTAATCACCTTTTCAAACTGAGGATGTTTAAGCGTGCGCTCTACAACAACAACAACCGTGTTTTTCATTTTATTTGATACAACTTTTCCTATTCTTTCTTTTCGACGATGCAATCCCTTAGTCATTTTTTTTCCTTTTGTCGCAAGAATGTTAGTATTCTAGCTCTATCCCTTTTTTTCTTTTTGATGAGATGTGGTTTTTCAATTTTTCGAGTTAAATTAATCTCATTTTTTAATTCGTAAATCTCTTTAGAAAGATCAATATAGAGGGCCTTTAATTCTTCCACAGTTTGGTCTTTAAATTCTACTTGATCCATCTATTTCTCCGTCCTATACCCTTGCTACTCGCTGTACAAATCTCGTTTTTATCGGAAGTTTTGCTGCTGCAAGCCTAAGTGCATGTTGGGCCTCTTCTTTTGTCACATTTCCAACTTCAAATAAAATTCTTCCGGGGCGTACAACGGCTACCCAATGGTCAACAGCTCCTTTTCCCTTTCCCATTCGCGTTTCAGCTGGCTTTTTACTTACGGCTTTATCGGGAAAGATTCGAATCCAAACTTTTCCCTTTCTCTCAAAAAACCGAGTAATTGCAACACGACAAGCTTCAATTTGATGGTCAGTAATCCTTCCTCTTTCGAGAGCCTGCATCCCAAAATCGCCAAAATCAATAAAACAAGCAGCTTTGCTAAGGCCTGCTTGTTGACCCTTTTGCATTTTGCGAAATTTAGTTCGAGCTGGTATCAAAGCCATGTTTAATGTCCTTTGGCGGGAATCACTTCGCCCTTATTTATCCACACTTTGATTCCAATGGAACCATAAGTTGTTTCTGCTCTTCCATGGGAAAAATCAATGTCTGCTCGCATTGTGTGAAGAGGAACACGCCCTTCTTTATACCATTCAGTTCTGGCAATTTCCGCACCTCCAATTCTCCCTGAAATCTGTACTTTTACTCCTGCAGCACCGGCATCCATTGTCGCTTGAATTGCTTTTTTCAATACTCTTCGAAAAGGAATGCGCCTTTCTATTTGCTTTGCAATTCCATCGGCTACGAGTTTTGCATCTAAATCTGGGCGCTTGATCTCTTCAACTTCAATCCAAATTTCCTTTCCAGTTAACTTTTTTAATTCCTGTTTAAGAACATCAATTTCAGCCCCTCTTTTTCCAATCACAAGTCCAGGCCTTGCCGTATGAATCGTCACTTCAATTTTTCCGCTCATTCTTTTTATGGTCAGTCTAGCTGTGCCAACACAGGCAGGTTTTGTCATGAGATAATCGCGAATAATTTTATCCTCGTGTAAAAGCTCGCCAAATTCTTGCTTGCTTGCAAACCAGATCGATTTCCAATTCTTATTTAATATTAATCTAAACCCAACCGGTGATGTTTTCTGTCCCATGCTTTTTTACCTCTTCTACTCCGTGGTAGCCACAACAATTGTAAAATGGCTTGTTCTTTTCAAAATCGGCACAACTCCGCCTCGACTCTTTGATCTTCCTCTTTTCAATGTTGGGCCTGCATCTATTCTAACTTCAGAGACTTTCAGATCCCTTCTTTGCACTCCCAATTGTGTTTCAGCATTTGCAACAGCACTATCCAGTGTTTTTTTAAGCAACCTTCCCCCTTTAAGCTGGCTGAGTTCAAGCTGAATAGCCGCATCTTCTACCTTAAGACCTCGAATTAAGTCAGCAGCAAGTCTGGCTTTTCTCGGAGGAATGCGCAAATATTTTGTAACTGCTTTTGCTGTTTGCATAATTAACTCGGAGCTTTAGGTGTAGCAGCTGCTGGAGCTGTGGCAGGTACAGGAGCACCAGGGACTTCGGCAGCTCCAGGAGCTCCGGGAGCACCCGGTACTCCAGTAGTTGCAACTTTTTTAGAACCGTGGCTTTTAAAGATTCTCGTAGGTGAAAATTCTCCAAGTCTATGGCCCACCATATTTTCAGAGATAAAAACTGGAATGAACTTTCTCCCATTGTGTACGTCAAATGTATGGCCAATCATATCGGGAATGATCATCGACCTTCTCGACCATGTCTTGATTGGCTTTTTTGTTCCTTCCCTGTTTTGCTTATCCACCTTCTCTAAGAGATGGTGATCAACAAAAGGTCCTTTTCTTAAAGATCTTCCCATGAACTCATCCGTAAATTTTAAAAATTTGATTTTTGTAAGTTTTTTCCATTAGATTTTTATGCCATTTCGAAGGGCATACTTGCATAAGTAGGCCAAGAAATGGCATGAAAATATGATGAAAAAGATATGAAAAGCAAGTTTTAGAATTTGCGGATAAGTTCATAATTATTTCCTGCGATCCTTAACAATCCATTTATTTGATTTATGTTTAGAGCGAGTGCGATATCCCTTGGTGTACATGGCCCAAGGAGTTTGCGGAATATATCCATTGTGCTTTCCCTCTCCTCCTCCATGTGGGTGGTCAACGGGATTCATTGCAGTTCCTCTCGTTGTTGGACGAATGCCCTTCCAGCGGCTTCTTCCTGCTTTTCCTTCTACTCGAAGGATCCGTTCTGCATTGGAAACTGTTCCAATGGTAGCGCGACAATCCTCATTGATCATGCGCACTTCTCCAGAAGGCATTTTTAAAGTCACATATCCGCCACTTCTCGCCATTAACTGAGCAGATAATCCAGCTGATCTAACTAGTTTTCCTCCGCGACCTGGAACCATTTCAATATTGTGTACAAAAGAGCCGAGAGGCATTGCTTTTAAACGCATGCAACAACCGATATTATAAGGAGGAATATCACCAGTTGAAACTTCATCTCCCCTTTTTAAACCAGCTGGGGCAATGATATATCTTTTTTCCCCATCTGCATAATTTAAAAGAGCGATATGAGCAGTTCGATTTGGATCATATTCAATCGCTGTGACCTTAGCTGGGACGCTCTCTTTATCTCGTTTGAAATCAATAATTCGATAAAATCTTTTATGCCCTCCACCTTTATGTCGACAGGTGATATGCCCATGGTGGTTTCTTCCATTTGTTCTCAGTTTTTTTACTAAAAGAGATTTTTCTGGCTTTACCGTTTGCCGCTTTGATGTGCCCACTCGCGTAAGTTCATCATTGCTTGTTAAAACGAGTTCCCTTTGGCTTGGAGTTACTGGTCTAAATTTTCTTGTCATAGAGTTTCCTATACATTGCTCTCAAGTTGATCGCCTTTTTGCAGAGTTACAATTGCCTTTTTAAATCCTGCTTTAAAACCAGCCTGACCACGAACAGTCCGTTTTTTTGGTTTCACATTGATTACATTCACAGCTGCGACTTTAATGTTTTTATCTACATAAATTTCTTCAATTGCCTCAGCGATTTCTTTTTTATTTGCTCTCTTATCAACCACAAAAACATACTTTGGTTTTTCACATTTTCTGACAGAGGGGTTACTCGTATTGTGTTGCAATTGCTGCAAAACCTGTGCTTTTTCAGTGATATAACGGCTAATGACGACTTCATAGGGATTCTTTTTAAACATCAGTTCCTCCCTAACATGGAAAGCAGTTCCTTTACCACAGGCTCTAAGAGAATGATTTCTTGATTTCGAGCAAGATCATACCCATTGATATTTGGAAATAGCAAAATTGATGCTGCTGGAATATTGCGTACACTTTTATGTATATTAGAATCTGGATCTAAAGTGAGAAATAATACCTTCCGACCTTGAAAACCTAAATTCTGTAAAAAGTTTGAAAAACTCTTTGTTTTTGGTCCTTCAAGATCAGGATTTGTCAAAATATGTAGATGATTAGATTGAATCTTCTCAGATAAAAGGTATCTAATTGCTGCCTTTTTTTCTTTTTTATTGATTTGCACATGTTGATCAAATTTAGGCCTTGGCGCAAATACTCTTCCTCCACCGCGATATTGGGGAGCACCTAAATATCCTTGCCTTGCTTTTCCTGTTCCCTTTTGTGGGTGGGGTTTTTTCCCAGAATGGTTTACCTCAAAACGAGTTTTAGTATTGGCAGACCATTGCCTTGCATTTGCACGCAGAGCAACAATGTAATCTTTAATTAACTGAGAATTCAGCTCTGAAATGAGAAACTTTTTTTCGATTTTCACTTCACCCGTTTCTTTTCCACTTAAGTCGTATTTCTTTACCGTTGTCATGATTTTCTCACTCGCAAGTTAACTTTTCTTTCTTTTTCGCGACTTTCTAATATATACGACTCCACCGCGAGCTCCGGGAATCGCACCTTTCACAAGGAGAAGATTTTTTTTGTCATCTATCTTCACAATTTCTAAATTTTCCACAGTTACCTGCTCTGCTCCCATTCGACCTGCTTTCTTTTGTCCCGGCAAACAGCGGCCAGGCGATGTTCTCATTCCACAGGATCCACCGTGTCTATGAAATCCTGAACCATGTGCAGCTGGACCTCCGGCAAAATTATGCCGCTTCATTACTCCTTGATAGCCCTTCCCCTTAGAAATGGCCGTGACATCTACGTGTGTGGCATCAAAGAAAAAACCAAAACCAATTTCTTGCTGAGCTGCATACTCCTTTCCTTCTTTGATTCTCGATTCTTTGAGCAAACCCCTTGGTTCTATTCCCGCTTTCGCAAAATGGCCTTTTAAAGGCTTGGATAAATTTTTTGCTTTAGCTCCAGAAAGTTTAAAAGCAGCAAGTTGAATTGCCTGATATCCATCTTTTTCTAAACTTTTTATTTGAGAAATAACATTTGGATCCCAAGCAATAACACTGCAGACAACGACATTTCCCTTTTTATTGAAAAACCGCATCATTCCCTGTTTTTTCCCAACTAGTGTCAATGACATATTATTTCTCTAAAGTGGTGGCAATTATACAAAAAAGAAACTTTTTTCTTCTCTAATAAATTGTGAATATGAAGGCTATCAAAATTCTTTATTTTTCTACAATCAATTTCCTTGAAACGCTCTTGAACCTATCCCGAAATTCAAAAAACCTGCTTTTTGTCCCTTTTTCC
>JAKEHU010000044.1 GCA_022614855.1 Chlamydiota bacterium | reverse complement strand
GACCAGTTTTGGAAGAAATTTGACTGGGAAGTGCATCGACATAGGTCGACCTAAGTTTTTCTATCAGTCGATAGTCGATGATTTTTTCGATGATGGGATGAGCAGTTTTCAATTCTTCCAAGATTTCTGAACCTGTTGCATAGCCTGTTTGTGTTCTTTTAAGAGGTCTGATTTGCATTTTATCAAAGAGAATTTCTCCTAATTGTTTTGGCGAATTCAAATTGAACGATTCATTTGAAAGCGAAAATATCTCTTCTTGCAATTGTTTAATTTGCAGAGAAAGCTCCTGGGATAGAAGGCCCGTTTTTTGCGTATCCAGATAAACCCCTCTTCTCTCCATCGAAATAAGAACAGGAATGAGGGGCATTTCAATTTGCTCAAAAACTGGCAAAAGATCTGCTTTTTCTAGCTCCTTTTCAAAGAGTTTTTTCAACCGAAAGGTATAATCGACATCTTCACAGCAGTAATGCGCCACTTTTCCTATAGGAACATCGCGCATAGAAATTTCGTTTTTTCCCTTTCCAATCAGATCAGAAATGGGAGTTTTTATTTTTCCAAATATTTCTAGACAAAGTTCATCGAGGCTGTGGCGTCTTTTTTGCGGATTTAAGAGGTAGGAAGCGATGATCGTATCAAAAGAGATATTTGCTAGTTTTATTCCCACATTTTCAAGGACGTGCAGATCATATTTAATGTTGTGTCCAAAAAAGTGAAGCTTTGGGTTTGAGAAAAAAGGAAGAAGAAGATCATGCGCTCTTTCTTTTCCCAATTTTCCGTGGAAAGGGATATACCAAGCTTTGCCAATTTCCGTTCCAATTCCAATTCCTACAATTTGCGCTTCTATAGGATTTAAATCGGTGGTCTCCGTATCTACACAAATTTCCTTTTCTTTAGACCAGATCGAAATCCATTTTTTTAATTCTTCTTCATCGTCAATGATATGATAAGATGGGGAGATCGAAGAGGATTCTACAATTCCAAAATTCGAGGAGGTTTTTTCTTCGCCCAACTCTTTCAAAAGACTCATGAAGTGCATATCTCGATAAAAAGCGGTCAATTTATCTCGGTCGAATTCTTTTATTTGAAAGAAAGAAATATTCTTAGGAAAGTCCACTCCTAAATGGATTTTAGCGAGATGTCTACTCAAAAGCGCTTTTTCTTTTCCTTTTTCGATCAACTCTCGTTTTTTTCCTGTTATCTGATCGATCTTGGCGAAAATTTCGTCTAAGGAATCATATTCTTGAAGAAGTTGCGAAGCAGTTTTTGGTCCAATTCCCTCAATTCCGGGAATATTGTCTGAGGGATCTCCAGTCATTGCCAAGAGATCGACCATTTGCGTTGGCTCAACTCCAAAAAGTTCTTTTACCTTTTTCTGATCGATCACAAGATTTTCTTTGTAGGGATTCAAAACAAAAATATTTTCAGATACCAGTTGGCAAAGATCTTTGTCACTTGTGCAAAGATAAATTTTGCACTCTTTGTCCTTTGCCCAATCAGCAATACTTCCCATCACATCATCTGCTTCATATCCAGGGATTGCAAGATAGGGGATCCCTGCATACTCGCAAAACTCTAATGACCTTTCAAGCTGAAGAAAAAGATCCTCCGCCATTTTTTTGCGATGAATTTTGTAGTCGCTGTAAAGTTCCTTTCTCTGCTTAGTGCTTTCCGGTCCATCGAAAACGGCGACGAAATAATCGGGTGCAAAATCCTTCCTAAGTTTATTGACTGAGCGGATAAATCCATAAAGAGCATTTGTCGACTCTCCTTTTGGATTTGTCATTGAACCAATGGCAAAATAGGAGCGGAATAAGACATTTACCGCATCAAGAATGTAGATGGTTTTCATATTTTTTATACACAGAGAAAATAAATATTTTTTCTCTCTGTGTTCTCTGTGAGCTCTGTGGTGAAATCTTAAAAAAGTTATGGTTGGTACAAATAGAGAATTTTTCCACTTAAGTCGGAATTGATGTAGGTGCTAAGGGGAAAAACACATTCTATTTTCCCTTTGAGCAATTGAGATTTATTTTGTGCAATTTCCTTTAAAAATGATTGAGAAGGTTCTATTTTCAATACTTGGTATTCTCCCTTTATTTCAGCAGCTTTTGCTAAATCTCTTAAGGTAGTAGTGTAATCTGCATTGCTGTCGTCGATATACCCTAACTCTTTTGCTTTTGAAGCTATGAATATTTTAGCTCCATATTCATTGATCAATTTTTGTTTATTGAGTCTTGGTCTAGCAGAAGTGACAATATTGACAAATCGATCGTAAATGGCCGCTAAAATATTTTTTATATGTTCTTCTTCCCCTTCTTTCCAAGGGCGAAAAGGATTAAGTGTATCTTTATTTTTCCCTTCTGTCAAGGTGAGAGAAGCAACCCCAATTTTATTCATCGCATCGACAAGATTGAAAACAGGCCCCATCCGAACTCCTACAGAGCCAATTTCGCTTTCAATGGTAGAATAGATCCGGTCGGCTGCGGCAACAATGTACATCCCTCCAGAAGCGCACATTCCATCGACAAATGCGTAAATAGGAACATTAAATTTTTTTTTATAATCCAGAAGCGCTCGGTAAATATCATCGGCATCTACAGCTACTCCTCCCGGAGTGTTTACATATAAAAGAATTCCTTTAACCCGGTTTTTTAATACCCCATCTCTTGAATCTAAAAGCAGATTTTCAACTTTTTCTCCAACTAAAAAGGGGTCCGCTCCAATAATCCCTCGAATATCCATTCGCAAAATCACTGGAGTCGAATCTCCAAGGAGTTTCCTATTGCCCTGATCATCTGGGCTCACCATCAATTTTGGTTTATCTGGAATGTCGATCGTATCTGTGAAACTTCCAATGAGAAGAAAAATTCCCATGATTGCTGCTGAGATTCCTAAGACAGCTGCAAATGAGGTAAAAAACAGACGTAGAGCAGAAATGAAAATGGATTCTCGCTTATTTTCCATGGATGTTTTATTCTTATAACATCCAGGAAAAATAACCTCAAACAATTAGATTTTAACGATTTTTCTTAAGAATGGAGACTCTATTTCTTTTGTATAAGGTTTAATGAGTTCATAGAGTCTATCGATGTGGAGCCCAGCAAAATTCTCATATTTTGGAATTGGATTTATTATGAATTCAATTGGAACATTGGAACCTGGATTGATAAGTAGATTAAATTCTTCATTTAACTTGTAAAATGTAGTGGCAAGAATTTTTCCCACGAATTCAGAGCAAAATATTTGTGATTTTTCAAAATCTATGTTTAAAAAGGGATGTGTTGAACTTTTGAAATAAGATTTCAGTCCCTCCCATGTTTTACTATGAAATGATAGAACGCTTCCAATTCTTCGAAGTGGAGAATTTTGGAGTTTGGAAAAATCAGTCTTTTTCAGTTGTCCATTTAAAATTGTTTTAAATTGATCTTTTACAAATCGAATCATTTCTTTTTCAGAATTGGGATAGACGCTTGCCAAGATCAATTCTTTACCCTTTTCAGTAAGAAGTTTTGAAAAGTCCCATTTAAAGATTCGTGCGATGCTCAAATTAAAAAGAGAAAAAGACTTGCAATTGTAAAACTCTTGGATTTCATGAATGGAAGTTATCCCTCTCTTATTTTCTCCAGCAATGGCTGCATGGTTGAAGTGATGGCCGCAAAGATCTTTTTGCAGTTTGAGTTCCAGTTGAGTATCATTTCTTATATTTAATTTATTATTATAGTGATAGGCGATATACCTATTTATGTCATGCAGGATAACCGCGCCTGTTTTAATTTTCTTACTTTTGGCAAATGTTCGATTGATCTCGATATGATCAATGCGGATATCAGCTGTACTATTGCAAAGATTTTGAAGAAGTGGGTCATCCAAATAAAGTTTTTCCCAAAAAATGGTCTCTAAAAATTCATGTGAATTTTCAAAACTTTCTATGATTTTTAAATCATGTAGTGATAATTTGTCTTCTTTTGCAAGTTCTGCATCGTGATTGTTCTGCAATTTTTGAATATTTGCATGAAGGTTTTTTTGAATTTCCAACATTGAATGAACATATCCAGTTTTAAAAGAATAGGTTCTTAACCTGTCAATTAGTTGAATCCATAACTTTTTGTTTTTATCGACTTTATCTTTAAGTAGAGAAGTTGTTTCATTAAATTTCTTATTATTATAAATGTATTTGTAAAACTTGCAGAGAACCTCTTTTTGTGCAGAGGTCATTTTTTCAGTCGAACTGGTTGCATTGACTAGGATTTCAATCGCCTCTTTTTCAAATGGAGTAAAAAGGATATCTGTATTGAAAAAAGGATCTTTTATTGTCGCCTTCTGTTTTTTGATTTGTTGCCATTCGCCAGGTTTAAAGCCATATTTTTGCAGCAATTCTTTATCTTGCGGAGATCTCTTTATTACGACTTCAGAAAGGGTAAACGCATCATTTAACCTGTCTTGCTCAATCAATTCTTCAATCACATCTACGATGTCATTTTTATCTGACTCTAGGAATCGCTGGATCGAGGTAAAAGCAGCGCAGATGGCATCGGCAATTTTTTCAAGTTCGCCCAAGACATAATCACAGATTTTTTGTGCTAGCGGGGTTGAATTCTCTGATTTGACCAAAGTTCTATTAAAATCTTGATTTCCATGAATTGTTTTAGTTAGCATACGTTTTTATTAAAGTTTCTTAATGATTTTTCTTAAGAATGGAGACTCTATTTCTTTTGTATAAGGTTTAATAAGCTGGTAAAGTCTATCAATATGGAGTGCAGCAAAATTCTCATATTTTGGAATTGGATTTTTTATGAATTCGATTGGAACATTGGAGCCTGGATTCATAAGTAGATTGAATTCTTCATTTAATTTATAAAATGTAGTGGCAAGAATTTTTCCCACAAATTCAGAGCAAAATATCTCTTGTAGTTCTTCAAAATCTATGTTTAAAAAGGGATGTGTTGAACTTTTGAAATAAGATTTTAGTCCTTCCCATGTTTTACTATGAAATGATAGAACGCTTCCAAATCTTCGAAATGGAGAATTTTTAAGTTTAGTAAAATCAGTTTTTTTCAATTGTCTATTTAATATTGTTTTAAATTGATCTTTTACAAAATTCATGACCTCTTTTTCTGTACTAGGAGTAACAGAATTTAAAAGCACCTCTTTGCCTTTTTCAGTAAGAAGCTTTGAAAAGTCCCATTCAAAAAGTCGTGAGAAACTTAAGTTAAACAAAGAAAAAGTCTCATTGGCATAAAGTTCTTGAACTTCGTGAATGGAGGTTGTTCCTGTCTTATTTTCTCCAGCAATGGCTGCATGGCTAAATTTGTGTCTGAAAAGATTCTTTTGCAGTTTGAGCTCTAGATGATGAGGATCCGTGTTGTTTAAAAGGCCATTCAGATGATATGCGAGATATCTATTCAGATCATCGAGGATAATTGTTCCTGCTTCTATCTTTTTGCTTTCAATAAATAGTCGATTAAGGTTGTCATAGTAAGTGCCAATATCGCTCATTGTCTTGCAAAGATTTTCCAAGAATGGATCATGTTTCAGATATAAAACAGTTCCTAAAAATGCATAAGAATCCTTAAATCTTTCTATGATTTTTAAATCATGCAAAGATAGCTTTTCTTCTTTTGGAATTTCTGCGTTGGGATCCTTTTCTAGTTTTTCAATATTTGCATGGAGCTTTCTGTAGATTTCTAAAAGCGAATGAATATATCCCGTTTTGAAGGAATATATTCTAAGTTTGTCAAAAAGTTTTACCCAAGGTTGTCGAGTTTTATCGATTTTTTCCTTGAGAAGGGTAATTTTCTTATTAAATTTCTTATTATTATAAATGTATTTGTAAAACTTGCAGAGAGTCTCTTTTTCTGAAAGAGGCATTTTGTTAATGAATTTGTCTGCATTTATTAGAATATCGATTGCCTCTTTTTCAAATGGGGTAAAGAGGATATCTGTATTAAGGGCCTTTATCGTTGCTTTCTGCTTTTTGATTTGTTGCCATTCGCCAGGTTTAAAGCCATATTTTTGCAGCAATTCTTCATCTTGGGGCGACCTCTTAATCAATACTTCAGAAAGAGTGAGTGCATCATTGAGCTTATCTTGCTCAGTCAACTCTTCAATCACATCTACGATGTCATTTTTATCTGACTCTAGGAATCGCTGGATTGAGGTGAAAGCAGTGCAGATGGTATCGGCAATTTTTTCAAGTTCCCGTAAGACATAGTCACAGATTTTTTGTGCCAGGGGGTAAGAATTCTCTGATTCGACCAGAATTCCACTAGAACCTTGATTTCCATGAATTGTTTTAGTTAGCATATAATTTATTAAGTTTTCTTAATAATTATAAATTATTCTTTAATTTAAGGAAATAATTTTATTAATAACCAACATTAATTCATAAGTTACTTATTTTAAGTAAATTATGAATAAATCCTTTAAATTTTGTCTCAATTCAAAAAATTGTATATGCTCTGGCAGATGAAGAAGATGATCTTAGCTGCTAGAGTGGTGGCAAAAGAGGAGCCTACTTGGCTTCACCATTGGGGGTGGCTCTTAGAGCTAGCTATTGGATTAGTCGTCCTTTTCGCCCTTAGCTATGGCCTTCGAAGGCTCATTAAATACCTGAGAAAGAGGCTCTTCACAAAATTAGGCACTAGGGGAGAAAGGTTAGAACAGATCATTGCCCTACCGCTGCAACTGGTGATCTGGATTGTTGCCATTGTTTTTGCCATTGATCTCCTGAATACCCACTTTAAACTGGCGATTTTGCCGGCTTACCTCAATATCATTCGGAATGGCTTTATTGCCCTTGCCATTACCTGGATGGTTCTTCGCTGGTTAAAAGTAGCGCGCCACATTCTTGTCCAAAAATCGCGAAATTTGGGATTGGATCCTGGAACCATTCATGGTCTTGGAAAAATCACTTCGATCATTGTCTTTATCTTGGCTTTTTTACTCATTTTGCAAATTTTTGGATTGAATGTTCTTCCTCTTTTAGCCTTCGGTGGCATTGGTGCTGCTGCAATTGGTTTTTCGGCAAAGGATGTGATTGCCAATTTTTTTGGAGGGTTGATGCTCCATATGACAGGACCATTTATGATTGGCGAGCAGATCATCATTCCGAATCAAAACAATTTGCAGGGAATCGTTGAAGAAATCGGGTGGTATATCACAACGATCCGAGATGTAGAAAAAAGGCCTGTTTATCTCCCAAATTCTTTCTTTTCCTCTATGATTGTGATCAATATGTCTCGAATGTCCCATCGAAGAATTTATGAAATCATCCAAATTCGGTGTGAGGATTTTGAGAAATTGCCCACAATTATTGAGGGGATAAAAGAGGAGGTGCAAAAGCATGAGAGAATTGACAATTTAGTTCCTATAAATGTTGTTTTTGATAAATTCAGCGAATATTCTCTTGATCTGCGTTTGGATGTATATACTTTGGCAACGAAGTATGATGAATTTTTGCGAGTGAAAGAAGATATTTTAATGCGCATTGGAAAGGTAGTGGCAGCTCATCAAGCAGAGACTAGTCTACCTATCAGAGTCATACAAGTTAAAAATATTTCTTAACTTGATGCAATTTCTTAGCTGGTTTATTCTTATGATCTATGAAAGTAAAAGCATCTGTTAAAGCCGACCCTTCAAAGGGCGATAAAATCGTGCGCCGAAGAGGTAGGATTTATATCATCAACAAAATGGATCCAAATCGCAAACAGCGCCAAAAGGGTCCTGCAAGGAAAAAATAGCAATATGGCAACAAAATCCTCCATTGCAAAGCAAAAGAAACGAAAAAAACTTGTCGATTTGAAATGGGAAAAAAGACAGGAATTAAAAGCAATTGTCAAAGATTTAACGAAGAGCGAAGAGGAGCGATTAGAAGCACAAAAAAGTTTAAATAAACTTCCAAAAAATTCTTGCCCTACGCGACTCAGAAATCGATGTAGACTCACAGGAAGAGCTAGAGGATTTCTTCGCAAATTTCAACTCTCACGCCTTTGCTTCAGAGAAATGGCAAATAAAGGAATGATCCCAGGGATTACCAAAGCAAGTTGGTAGCTCATAAAGTCTAAAGGCTAAATTCAAAAGGCAAAATTAAAGAATTTGCATTTTTGTCTTTTTTGAAACTGTAATTAAAATAGCTTTTATACTTTAGCTTTTATAAATGCGGAAAATGGCTTCCAGCTATCCTGTGTCTCATTCCAGACATAAGTTTTTTCAGAAATAAGACCCTCCTTTAACGCCCTTTTTAAAGCATCAAAGCTCATTGGTCCTTTTTGATGGTTCATGGAATCGAGGTAATACCAGAATTTATTTTTCAATTCTTCAGGGATTTCAGGAGCAAGATCAATGGTTACTGGCTGACTCTCTTCCTTCTTAGCTTGGGAGAAATTTTTTGAAGGAAGCAAGAATAAAACACAAATGCCAACAATTCCAAAGAGAAGGCCAATCACAAACCAAATTTGGCCATTTCTTCCCCGTTTTTTTGCAAAATGAGATGCGATGAACCCAAAGCAAAACCAGATAAAAATTATAGGCAGTGACATAGAAGATAATTGTAGAAAAAAAAACTGTTCAAATCAAGGAATATTGCCTATACTCAGGTTGAAAAGAGAGGCAAAATTGAGCAACCATTTTAAGCGGATAGACCCAAAAGAGGTTAAGCTTCCAGAAACCCTTTTCATAAGGGATATTGAAAGCAGAGTTTTTCAATCCATCGTGCAAAAATGCATAGAGGGAATTGAAGGAGTATCTCTCGTTGAAGGAAACCTCATTGATAGCTTTTTGGGGCGCGAAGGTTCTGAGAAATTAAAGGGAATCCATGTTGAGCAGGATCAGAAAAATCACCTTGTTAAAATTAAAGTTGAAATCAATGTCTCCTTTGGAATTTCTCTTCCTGAAAAGGCTGAAGAAGTACAGCTCAAAATTTCAAAAGAGGTCGGCCGCCTTACAGGCCTGCATGTTGGATCCGTTCATGTAGTCTTTAAAAATCTGATCTCTGCAAAAGAAAAGAGAGAAGAAGAACATTCAGAGACAATCTGTACCGAGTAATTTTTTAATATTTTCTAGATCTTTGTTTGTAATTCCCTTTACCTTTTTTAATTCTTCTGGGGATGCGGAAGTAATTCTTTTAAGACTACCGAAGGTTTGGAGGAGTCTTTTGTATTTTATCTCTCCTATTCCAGGAATTGTCTGAAGTGTGCTTTTGATCGTCCTTTTTTTTCTCTGTTTTTGGTGAAAGTGAAGTGCTGATCTGTGGGCTTCATCTCGAATTTTTTGTAGGAGGAAGAGAAGGGGGGAAGTTTTGGCGAGAAAAATGGGCTCTTTTTGGTCTATGGTAAAGATTTTTTCTCCTGTAAGGCCTTTTGTGTGCATGGCTTCTTCCTTTGCGATGGAAATCGCATCGACGCTTGCAATGTCGAGTTCTTTTAAGACATCGATTGCAACATTGAGCTGGCCTCTTCCGCCATCAAGGATGATCAGATCGGGGAAGTTCTCCTCTTCTTTTGCCCGGGTGAGTCTTCTCGATAAAACTTGGTGCAAGGCGCCATAATCATCGCTTTTGAAAATCCCTTTAATTTTATAAAAGCGGGTTAGGCTTTTCTCCCTTTCTCCGTCGATGAAAGCGACACATGCACCGACAATATCTGTTCCGGAAATGCTCGAAATATCAAAACACTCGATGTGGCGGGGATATCGATTGAGAGAAAGGGTTTCGGCAAGGTCGAGGAGCATCTTTTCACGCAGCTCTTCCTGATCTTTTTTTTGTTTAAAAGTGGCGGCTGCATTCTTTTGACAGATCTGGAGGAGTTTTTTCTTATCTCCTTTTTTGGGAACGAGGATTTTGATTGTGTGGGAAGTTTCCTCTTGGAGAATTTGTTCAATTAATGACGCATGGGGAAGAGTGAAAGGAATAATGATCTCATCAACTTTATTTTCTGGTTTTCGATAAAACTGGACGATAAAAGATTCAAGAATTTCCTCCTCTTGCTGGATACTTTGAGAAAAAAAGTAGTGTTCTGATCCAGTCAATTTTCCCTCTCTAAAAAAGATTTGCATGAGAATGGTTTCATCGCCCTGTCGATAAAGGCTGAGAACGTCGCTATTTTTCCCAGATATTTTTGCAACAATTTGCCTTGTTTTTGTCACATGTTCAAGCCCGCGAATCGTTTCAAGAATGCTAGCTGCTCGTTCAAATTCTAATTTTTCAGAGGCTTTTTCCATGTCCTGGTAAAGTTGGTGGACCACTTCTTGATCTTGTCCCTTTAAAAATTTAATTGCTCCTTCAACAAAGCGGTCATATTCTTCTTTGGTGCAGAGATTGACACAGGGTGCAATGCATTTTTTAATGGAATAGAGGATGCAAGGTCGTTTTCTTCTGACAAGTTCTGCATCGGAACATTGTCTCAAAGGAAAAAGTTTTGTCAAAAGTTCAAAAGTTTGACGCGCTGCATAGGCGCTTGTGTAAGGTCCAAAGTAGAGACCTTTTTCTTTTGGTTTTCCCTTAAATCGCATGAGGCGAATCATAGGCCAAGGATGTTTATTGTTGATCATGAGGCTGATGAATGTTTTATCGTCTTTTAGACAGGCGTTGTATTTGGGTTGATATTTTTTTATAAGGGTATTTTCAACCAAAAGAGCTTCTTTATCTGAAAAAACAACTAATGTTTCGATGGTAACAATTTCTTTTCTGAGAAAAGGAATGATGGGGCGCTCATCTCTTCCAGGAGTGAAATATTGCGAGATTCTTTTTTTCAGGTTTTTTGCTTTTCCAACGTAGATAACCTGGCCGGCCTGATTTTTCATCAAATAGACGCCAGGTTCCCCAGGATATTTTTCAAGAGAAAGGGTCATAGCTGGTTTTTCCATTCATGAATTTTCTGTAGGGCTTCCAGAGGAGTCATCTGATCTAGATCGAGAGTTTTGATCTCTTTTTCTATGCTACTTTCTTTTTGTGGAGAGGAAAAGAATTCAAGTTGATTAGGAGAGAATTTGAGTTTGCTTTTTGTTTTTCCCTCCAATTCTTTCAATTTTTCTTTTGCCTTTGTGATGACGCTAGAGGGAAGGCCTGCTAAACGGGCAACGTGGATGCCATAACTTTTATCTGCTTTGCCTTTCTTGACCTTTCTTAAGAAGGTGATCTCTTTATCAGTTTCTTCAATAGCAACATTTAGATTGATGAGATTTGGAAAGTTTTTTTCCATTTCGGTCAATTCAAAATAGTGTGTTGCAAAAAGGGTTTTTGGGTCTTTGTGCAGCAGAAATTCAGCGACAGCCCAAGCAATGGAAATTCCATCAAAAGTACTTGTACCTCTTCCAATTTCATCTAGGATTACAAGTGAGCGTCTTGTCACTTTGTTTAAAATATTTGCCGTTTCAACCATTTCGACCATAAAGGTAGATTGTCCGCGAATCAGATCGTCGCTCGCGCCAATGCGGCTTAAGACTTGATCGATAATCCCAATGTGAGCAAATTTTGCAGGGATGAAAGAGCCGATTTGTGCCATGATTGCAAGAAGAGCAGCTTGACGGATGTAGGTTGATTTTCCTGCCATATTTGGACCTGTGATGAGGTGCATTCTCTGGCTCTCATTAAATTCAATATCATTTGCGATGAATGTTTCTTCCATGAAGACTTCGATTACAGGATGCCTTCCCTCTTTGATGATGAAAAGATCGCTTTCATCGATCACAGGGCAAATGTATTGATGGCTCTTTGCAACTTTGGCAAGGGAGAGAATGCAATCCATTTTGGCAATGGCAGCTGCAATTTGGCGAATGAGCAGGGCATGTGTCGAAATTTCTTTTCTCAAATTTTGGAAAATAGTGATTTCAAAGTTAGCAATTTTTTCTTCAGCAGTGAGAATTTTATATTCAAATTCCTTCAATTCAGCTGTTGTAAAACGATCGGTATTGACAAGGGTCTGTTTTTTTTGAAAAGTTGGAGGAACTTTTTCGCTCGCACTCCTGCTCGTTTCAATGTAATAGCCAAAGGCTTTTGTATATCCAATTTTTAGGGTTTTGATCCCTGTTAGAGCTTTGAGTTCAGTTTGATATTTAGCGATCCATTCATGGTTATCTTTTTTCAAGGATCTCAGTGAGTCGAGCTCTGCATGAATGCCATTTTGAATGACATTTCCATCTCCTGGTTTCAAAGAGGGGTTAGGTAGGATTGTTTTCGCAATTTTTTCTGTGATTTCACTTGGATCTGAAAGGAGCTCGACCTCGTTTTGAATGAAAGGGGAGTGAAGTTGGCCGAATGTTTTAGAAATAAAGGGGATCTGTTCCAAGGAAGTAGAGAGGGAGAGAAAATCCCTCGGGGAAGCGAGATTCATTTCGATACGCATGAGCAGTCTTTCTAAATCCCTGATTTTTTCAAAATGGGAAAAAAGGGGCTGTAAAATGGAGAAATTTTGGTTGATTTGAGAGATGGCCTGCTGTCTTTTTTCAATTTCCTCAATGGAGAGGAGAGGGTGAATGGTCCAATGTTTTAAAAGTCTTCCTCCCATGGGAGTGAGAGTCTTATCTAAAAGATGGAGAAGTGTAGATTCTTTCTGTCCTTCATGAAGTGGCCGGGTGAGTTCAAGATTTCTCTGTGTGCAAAGATCAAGAGACATAAACTCGCCCTGTTTATCAAGAGAAATTTTTGTAATGTGGTCGATATTGATAAATAGTTCATTTTTTACATGGCTTAAAAGAGACCCTGCTGCATTGATCGCACCAACCATCCCTTTTAATCCAAATCCATCAAGCGTGATTAGGTGAAAATGGCCCAGCAAAAATTCGAGCGCTGTTCGATGGTCAAAAACCCATTTTTCTTTAAATTGGATTTTTGGCTTATAGATTTCTTTCATTTCTTTGATAAGTTCTTTTTCTATTTTCCAGTCTTCAGAGCAAAGGATTTCTTTTGGAACAAATTTGGAAAGTTCATCGATGACTTCTTTCCAATCATCCAATTCTTGGACTCGAAATTCTGCTGTAGTGATGTCGAGAAGAGCAAGACCAAAGATCCCATTAACTTTGACAATGCAAGCTAAATAATTATTGTTCTTTTCATGGAGAAGCGTGGGGCTAGTCGTCGTACCAGGAGTTATGACCCGCATAATTTTGCGCTGCATAAGTCCCTTTTCTTGCGACTCAATCTGTTCTGCAATGGCAACAGAAAAACCCTTAGCTGTTAATTTGTCGACGTAGTGGTCAATCATATGAGCGGGTACGCCGGCCATCGGGACATCTTGTCTTTTCGTCAAAGCAAGCTCCAGTTGCTCACTCAAAATTTTTGCGTCTTCGTAAAATCCTTCATAAAAATCGCCAAGCCGAAAGAGGAGCAAAGATTCTTTTGCAGATTCTTTGCAGGCTTTCCACTGCTGCATCATGGGTGTAGAAGAAGAGTAGTTATCCATTTTTTTCACCTCATGATACAATCTGTTTAAGAAAAACTGCAAAGCAATCATGCCTCTCTATACAAAGGAAAGTTTAGACCATTTACGCCAAAAGGTAGATCTTTTGGAACTTCTCTCCTCCCATCTTCAATTGAAGCGTTATGGGGGGGTGTATAAAACCCTCTGCCCTTTTCACGAAGAGAAAACCCCTTCTTTTATCATCAAACCAGGGGATCATCATTATCATTGTTTTGGCTGTGGAGCTCATGGAGATGCAATCGCCTTCCTCATGATCTATTTAAAAATGGGATTTATTGATGCAGTGGAGTATTTGGCTGAGCGATTTCAAATCATTCTTGAGAAGGAAAAAGAGGACAAAAAGCAGCAAAAGGTACAGAAAACCGTTCTTAAAGAAGCGGTTGAAAAAGCTTGTCAAATCTATCAATATGCCCTCCTTCATACTGAAGAAGGCCATAGAGCTTTAACCTATCTTTATCAGAGGGGAATCGATATCGAATTTATCAAAAAATTTCGAATTGGCTATGCACCTTTTGAAGGAACGATCATTACAAAAACTTTACAAGAATTAGGACATGATTTGGCCGATTTGTATTTAGCAGGGTTGACACATGAGGGGAGGGGAAAAGATTTTTTTGAAGGGCGCATTACTTTTCCCATATCTGACCCTTTTGGATCGGTCATTGGCTTTTCTGCGAGAAAAATTGATGAAAATACGTTTGGGGGAAAGTATATCAATAGTCCTGAGACTCCACTTTTTAGAAAATCCTATACTTTATTTGGTCTGGACCATTCTCGAATGAGAATTGCCAAAGAGAGAAAGGCAATCGTGGTGGAGGGACAAATTGATGCGCTCAGACTGATTCATGGTGGATTTGATTATACGGTTGCAGCGCTTGGAACGGCTTTTGGAATTTCTCATGTGGAAGAACTCGATAAACTTGGCATTGTCACCGTCTATCTTGCTTTTGATGGAGATGAAGCAGGCAGACAAGCTGCAATTAAAGTGGGAAATCTTTTTCAAAAAAAGGGGATTGAGGTAAAGGTGGTTTCTTTTTTCGATGGGTTGGATCCAGATATAATTATCTTAGATTTTGGTCCTAAAGAATTTGAAATGAAGTTAAAAAATGCAATTGATTTTTTGACTTTTATCGTACAATTTTATTCGCAAAAGTTTGATCTATCTTCTCCAGCACAAAAAAATCAGTTCATTCAAACAATAACGGAAATGATAAAAGGATGGGATGAACCTGTGATGATTTTTGAAAGTTTAAAAAAACTTGCTATCTTGACCTCTATTCCCGAGTCTGCACTTCCCTTTAATGAAATTCCCACTTCAAAAAGCTATTTTAAACAGATCAAATCCTTAGAGAAAATTGACTTTGATCCAGATCTGGTTTTGGAAACAGATTTACTTCGCTGGTTGATTTTGCGCGGGAAAGAGAAGCCAAAAATTGTAGATCTAGCAAAATTGAATATTTCTCAAGACCACTTTCGCCACCGCCAATGCTCACATTTTTATCACCATTATCTTTCTCTCTGGGAAAAAGGAGAGAATTGCGATATGATTGCACTTGCTTCGGCTTTGGAAAAGGAGGAAGATGCAATTTTCTTTTCTCAAATCGTCCATAAAAAAATAAACCTAAATAAAGCCGAAGAGGGGGTTGTAGAAGTCATTGAGCGAATGCTTTTGCGAAAATGGATGGAGGAAAGAGAGAGGATAAAATGCACAATCCAAAGTGGCAAATGCGGTGAAGAAGAGCTTCTTATTTTAGCAAAAACATTTGATGAAATAAAAAAACAACCACCAAAAATAAAGTTATTATGAAACATTTGATTTTTTTTGATGCAACCTGCCCTCTTTGTCAAAATTCTATTGCAAAGATCATTGCATGGGATAAAAAAAAATTTTTTTCCTTTGCCTCTTTGTCCAGCAGCACCGCGGATCAATTTTTAGTAGAAGATCGAGAAAAATTAAAAAATGAAAATACCCTTGTTTTGGTTGAGAATTTTCAAGAAAAAAATTTTCGAATATGGATTCGTGGAAGAGGTGTCATGCGCATCTTTTGGTTGCTTGGGGGATTTTGGAAATTCATTGGGTGGCTCTGCTTTTCTCCCATTTTTGTCGATGCAATCTATCGATTTATTGCACATCACCGATATCGCATAGGAAAAGAAAAAAAGAAGACGGTAGAAGACGAAGATCGATTTCTTCCTTAAAGAAATGGATCTCTTTGATTTTTATTTTCCCAAAGCAGCTATGTGACAATTGGAAAGCGAGTCGCCGATCATTGTGGTTCCATGTCTAGAATGGGAAGCTGGCACAATTGAAATATAAATATCTTGTCCGAGGTCATTTAAAAATCTGAGAAGCCTTTCTAAAGAAAAATCAGCCAAATAGCCGCGAAGAAGCAGGGAAATTTTTGGCTGACTGATCTTGAGAATTTTTGCGGCCTTTGCCTGAGTGAGTTTCTTTTTTTTAATAATGTGATGTATTTTTACGGCAATTTTAGCTTTAGCTAATGCTTCTTCGGGATTAGGCAAACCAAGATCAGCGAAAACATTTCCAGAACTTTCAGTATATTCGATATTTCCTAAACGTTTTTTTCTTAATTTTTTTGTTTTCATATTTTTTTCTCCATCAAACTCTTATAAAGAGCTTTAGCTTCTTTAAATCGATTTCCTAATAATTCGATCTCTTGCTTTGGCGTAGCAATACCCGATTTTGATTTTTTTTGAAATGCATGCAAGATAAATATAAACTCACCAAATTCCATGGTATAAATCACTCTATATGTTCCACTTTTATCATTTTCTCTAATTTCTTGGATTTTTGCACTTCCCATGCCGCTTAATGTTTTTGCATGTTGATGCATTTTTCCTATTTGAGCATTGAAAAGGGCATATCCCATTGCGTGCTGAATGGGTCGGGGAAAATTTTTTAAATCTTTCTGACTTGATCCAACCCATATTAATTTTTTCATAGATCAGTCCAAAATCCTTATCCATTGATTATACCTGTTCGGGGATAAGTTAATCTATTTTTTTTAATATGAACTAAAATAAATTTATACAAGTCATTAATTATTAGTTTGATATGAGAAAAAATAGTTGAGGCTATTTTTCTTAAGAGTGAATAAATCTTAGGGAATTTTTGTAGGCGATTTTTTCTAAAATGGCTGGGGATAAATTTAATTCTTTCTGGATGAGTTGAAGAAGAAAGGGAAATTTAGATGCATCTGGATATTCTTTAAAAAAGCCATATCCTGGGTGCTTTGCAGATTCATGGTCGAGAAAGTCTTTTATGCAGAAAAAATCTGATCCGAAGCAAAGGGCATTTTCTCCGCAATGTTCAAGACCCCATTTGATATGGGAGAGAATTGCTCTGTAGTCGTTGGGATTGACGAAGAGTTTGAAAAAGACAAGACCGATAATCCCTTT
>JAKEHU010000043.1 GCA_022614855.1 Chlamydiota bacterium | reverse complement strand
TGTAAGCCATTCCCCCGCCAATAAACAATCCATCTACTTTATCAAGGAGAGATTCTAAGATTCCCAATTTTGTAGAGATTTTGGCCCCGCCAATGATCGCAAAAAAAGGATGTTTAGGATGGGAAAAATGTTCTCCCAAAAAATCTATCTCCTTTTGCATCAAAAATCCAGCTGCAGCTGTTTTGGGAAAATACTTAGCTATGAGAGCTGTTGAACTGTGTGCGCGATGCGCTGTTGCAAAAGCATCGTTTACATAAAGATCGCCAAGTTTTGCCAATTCTTTTGCAAATTCAGGGTTCAATTCAGGATTTTCTTCTTCGGGATGAAATCGCAAGTTTTCCAATAATATAACTTGACCTGGCTGTAGTTTTGCGACCATTTTTTCCACTTCTCCATTCACACAATCAGTTGCCACCAAAACAGGTCTATTCATTAATTCTGACAATTTTTTTCCACAGGATTTTAAGGAATATTTAGGATCTTTTTTCCCCTTTGGACGCCCTAAATGGCTCATTAGAATAGGAATTCCTCCATTTTTTAAAATATATTCGATGGTAGGAATATGAGACCGAATTCTGGTATCATCAGAAATAGATCCATCTTCATTTAAGGGAACATTAAAATCGACACGAACAAGTACCCTTTTTCCCTTTATGTCTAAATCTGCGATTGACATTTTTTTCATACAATAACTCTTACTTTATAAAGAAGAAAAGGGGTTGGCTGCCTGTTTAAACAAATTTCCTTTTTTTCTCTTCTTCAATTCGTTCGTAATGGAAAAGGTCAAATCCTGATCAAAACTTTTACTAGAAGCCCATTTGAGATACTCCAGAGGCAATTCTGAAAAGGGACGCCCTTTGTGTTTGCCAAAGGGCATGGTTTTTAATAAAATCGGTTTTGTCAATCGATCGAAAATTTGTTCAATCGTAGAAAATTTTTGTGATAAAAATTTAAACACTTCAATGTTGACAACGACATCGCTCATTGCACGATGTGCTCCTTGATCTTCTATATTAAAATGTTGTCTCAGCTGCTCAAGAGAGTTTGCAGGACTTTCTCCGTAAAGTCTTGCCAGGCGCAGAGTATCGATAACAGGAAAAGAAGAAAGTCTGTGTCCGATTTTAAAGCGGGCTGCTTCACTTTGTAAAAAAGCAAGATCCATAGATATTCCATGGCCAACTAAAATAGCATCATCAAGTGATTGAAATAGGTGAGGAAGAACCTCTTTAATTTTTGGCTTACTTTGCACCATTTCATTGGTGATGTGATGGATCTCCGTTGACACTGCAGGAATATCGCATTCTGGGTCGATGAGTGTTTCATAAGAGTGCAATATTTCTTTAAAAGTAAATTTTGTAAAAGCAATCTCGATAATTCTATCATTAACCGGATCGAGTCCAGTTGTTTCGCAATCTAGGCAGATGAAAATTTCCTCCTCTATCGATTTCATGCAATTTCTATTTTCCTTGTAACATTATCGATGTGGGATAAGTGGATGTTTACTGTTTCTTGAGGAAGAAGTGGTGAAATTCTTTCCGGCCATTCAATTAAACAAATTCCTTCCCCATGCAAATAGTCGGAAAAACCCATGGAAAGAAATGCATTTTTATCTTTCAAACGGTAAAGATCAAAATGATAAATGGAGGGATTTTCTCCATAAATGTGCAAATAAGAAAAAGTCGGACTTAAGATATCGTTTTCTTTTTCTTTTAATAAAGCTGCAATAAATCCTTTGATAAAAGTGGTCTTTCCACTGCCTAACTCTCCGTGCAGCGCAATAGTAATAGGAAAACTTGAAAAAGAGAGAGCAAAGCATGCACCTAATTTGATCGTCTCTTTTTCAGAAGAAGAAAAAAAACAGCTGCCATTCATCATTAACTTGCCGGCTCTTTTTCTTCTTCGAGCCATTGATCAATATAGCTGGAAAACTCATCATAATTCGATAAATTTTCTACAAAAGAAGATACTTTTGCATCTTCAAGTTGTTCTTGAATGAATTTCAAAAAACTCTCTTCAATTTGATATCTGTTTTGGCTCGGAACTTCCATAAGCGATAGAGATTTAATTTGATTTTGCAAAAAGTCTTCGATTACAGCCTGTTTACTATTAAACAGTTTTCCAGTTACCACTGAAGAATAAACAATCTTTGTAATAGGTTCTTTTCCTTTTATGATGTAATTTTTAATGACCTCAGGATCTTCAGAAACAAAAAACCTTTTTACTTTTATTCCATCCATTCTCTCTTTATTTTCTGGGCAACTGGAAACCCAATCGTAAATTGCATCTTGAGGGTTTGGATGGGTATTGTCGCCAAAAACTTTTCCCGTGAACGGACAAATATAAATCTTCCTTGTCAGTTCATTGACACTTTTTTGCCCAAGTTGGATTTTAATTTCCGTTTCTCGCCACAGCTTTCCTTGCTCTTCAAGCTTTTTTATCAGATCCTCAGAACTTTGATAAATCGTCTTTTCTCTAGCGAATAACACAGGTTTAATCTGATGTCTTTTCTCTAGGAAAAAGAGATATGTTGTAATGAGATCGGCTTTTCGATTTTTTTTTAAAAATTTTTCTAATTCATTTCGAATGGTTTCTGATATGACAGATTTTGCCATTTCACTGCCCCTGCATAGTTACTTGACGTCTGAGAGTAGCTCATTTAAAGATTATTATTCAACCTGAGTTTATAAGAACTTATCCGCAAATTCTAAAACTTGCTTTTCGTATCTTTTTTATCATATTTTCATTTTGCGGATAGGTTCAAGGAAGAGAAGTACACTGGATGATATTAAATTTTTTAATCGAACTTAGAGACCGTTGGTTAACAAATTTATTTAAATTGATAATCGTCGAAAAATTTGCTATACTCATCGAAAATTTGATAAACAATGACAACTTTAAAAGCAGAATCTTTAGTTATAGAAGAAATTCCAACTTCAGGTTATCAAAAAATTCTAAAAATTACTGATGACCAAGTTGGCCTAAAAGCCATTATCTGCCTTCACGACCTCACCTTGGGTCCAGCCTTGGGTGGAACAAGAATCCGTTTTTATTCATTTGAAGATGCTCTGCAAGACGTTAAGAGGCTTGCCAAAGGAATGACCTATAAATCGGTCCTTGCAGGTTGCAGTTGGGGAGGGGGAAAAAGCGTCATCATTGCAAAACAAGAGCAAAAGTCTCGAGAACTCTTTCATGCTTTTGGCCAAGCGATTAATACGCTTAAAGGAACCTATATTTGCGCAGAGGATTCTGGCTGCTTTCTAGAAGATATCGAATCCATTCGCCAATCCACACCCTATGTTGTTGGTGCCCCTCATGAAAAAAGCAGCGGCAATCCATCTCCATTTACAGCCTGGGGTATCTATCGCGGAATTCAAGCTGTGTTAAAATCTCTCTATCAATCCGACTCAGTAGAAGGAAAAGTGGTTGCAATACAAGGCGTTGGCAGCGTAGGAGAAAGGTTAGCTGAAATCCTCTTTTGGAGAGGAGCCAAATTAATCATATCGGATATTGATAGAGAAAAAGCAAGTAGACTTTCCAAACTCTATGGGGCCAAACTCGTAGGAATTGATGAGATTTTCTCCATGCCTTGCGATATTTTTTCTCCTTGCGCATTAGGAGGATCAATAAATCGGGAAACCATTAAAAAACTGCGATGCCAGGCAGTTGCCGGGTGTGCAAATAATCAACTGCTTGAAGAAAATGACGGGGAAGAATTGGCAAAAAGAAATATTCTTTATGCTCCAGACTTTGTCATCAATGCTGGAGGGTTGATCAATGTAACGCATGAAACCATCCAAGAGGGATATCACCCTTTAAAAGCACGTAATCATGTGGATAAAATTTATGATCAATTAAATCTCATTTTTGACATCGCTAAAAAAAGAGGCTGCTCTCCACAAAAAGCAGCTTTGAATCTAGCAGATTATCGGTTGAAAAATGGCATAGGGAAAAGAGAAGATCCAATTTATTTGCACCATTCTAACCACTCTTATTCCTTCTTATTTTGACCTGAATTTTAGGTCTTTATGAAAACAATTTTGAACCGCTTAGAAAATTGCATAGAAAACGCGATGAAAGCGGTTTATGGAGAAAAATTAAAGGATCAGCCAGATCTCTTAAAACCGGAAATTGCAAAATCTACACAAGAGCAGTTTGGCCATTATCAATGCAATAATGCATTAAAATTGGCAAAAATTCTCCAACAAAACCCCCGAACCATTGCTCAAGAATTGATCTCTTATTTGAAAAAATCTCTCATAACTCCCGCTCCTATGATCGAAAAAATGGAAGTAGCGGGCCCAGGTTTTATTAATTTAACGATTGATCCCCAATTTCTCTCTAAAGAGATTGAGGAACTCCTCATCGACCCTCATCTTGGCGTTCCCATGCCTACAGAAAAGAAAAAAATCATCGTTGAATTTTCTTCGCCAAATATTGCAAAAGAGCTGCATGTTGGCCATTTGCGATCAACAATTATCGGTGATTCTCTTGCTAGATTATTTGAGTTTTTTGGACATGATGTACTAAGGCTCAACCATATTGGAGATTGGGGTACCCAATTTGGCATGCTCATTGCCTATCTTCAGGAAAAACAGCCCGATATTTTAAGCGGCAAGAAAAAAACCGATTTACCTGAGCTCATGCGCTGGTATCAAGAATCTAAAAAACTTTTCGACCAAGATGAATCATTTAAAAAACGGGGGCAAAAACAGGTAGTAAAGCTGCAAGGTGGAGATGAAGCAACTCTTGAAGCGTGGGAGATGATCTGTGATATTTCACGTAAAGCCTTCCAAGAAATCTATGCTCTTTTAGATGTAAAACTCATTGAAAGAGGCGAATCTTTTTATAATCCCTACCTTCCACAAATCGTAGAAGATTTGGAAAAAAAGAGGCTCGCTGTCCGATCGAATGGAGCAAAATGCATTTTCCTCGAAGGTTTTATAGCAAGAGATGGATCTCCTCTTCCTATGATCATCCAAAAATCAGATGGTGGTTACAATTATGATACAACAGATATGGCAGCAATGCGCCACCGTATTGAAGTTGAAAAAGCGGATCGAATCATCATCATCACAGATGCAGGCCAAATCCTCCATTTCCAGATGGTTGAAAAAGTAGCAGAAAAAGCAGGGTATCTTGATCCTACAAAAGTGCGTTTTGACCATGTCCCCTTTGGAGTCGTCCTTGGATCCGATGGAAAAAAATTCAAAACGCGATCAGGAGAGACAGAAAAACTGATCGACCTTTTGCTCCTCGCCATAAAAAAAGCCGCAGAAATTTTTCGAGAAAGACTTCCCGATAGCTCCGATGAAGAGGTCCAATCTCTTGCCAAAATTTTGGGAATCGATGCGATTAAATATGCCGATCTCTCATGCCACCGGTTAAAAGATTATACCTTTAGCTATGATCGCATGTTAAAATTTGAAGGAAATACTGCCGCCTTTCTTCTTTATTCCTACGTCCGCATTGAGGGAATCAAACGAAAAACAGGGAAAAATGTTGCAGATTTAATCGACTCTGCAAAAGTAGAGATCGACCATCCCAGCGAAATCGCCCTTGCCCTGCATTTAAGGCAATTTGGGGAAACCCTAGAAGCAATGGCAAGAGACCTACTCCCTAATCGCCTCTGCGATTATCTCTATGAGCTTGCTGAAAAATTCAACGGCTTTTTTCGCGATTGCAGGGTAGAGGGGTCAAAAGAGGAGTCGAGCCGCCTTCTCCTTTGCGAGGCAACAAGGGTAATTTTAGAAAAGGGACTTCACATCTTAGGCTTAAAAACCCTCCACAAAATGTAACGGAAAATCCAAACCACAAATCATTGAAAATTAAATACTTATAATATTAAAGAAATTAATTACATTTTGTTAAAGATTTGATATAATTATTGAATATAACAAAATTAATGAATAATTATAATGACAACATCTTTAATAACTAATAATGATAATTTCTCATGGATTCCTAATGAGGTTATAGCTCACATATTTTCTTATCTAAATGTAAAAGATTGCCGGATAAGTGAAGTCTCTAGATTATGGAATGCACTAGCAATTCGATATCTCAATCCGAATACCCCAACAACAAAAGATCAAATATGGCTGACAAAAGTCATAACATCTGGACATACCAATCTTGCAATCGATCTAATCAAATTCAACCAATGGATAAATCCTGGAGCAAATAACAATGCAGCGATTCAATTGGCAAGCCAAAATGGTCATTTTAAAGTAGTAAAAGAATTACTAGAAGATTCAAGAGTTGATCCTTCAGCTAATAATAACGAAGCGATTCGCAACGCAAGCGAAAAGGGCCACCTTGAAGTAGTGAAAGAACTATTAAATGATCCAAGAGTCGATCCTTCAACTAACAATAACGAAGCGATTCGCAAAGCAAGCGAAAATAACCATCCCAAAGTAGTGAAAGAATTATTACAAGATTCAAGAGTTAATCCTTCAGTTAATTATAACGAAGCGATTCGAGTAGCAAGCTCTATTGGCTACTCTGAAGTAGTGAAAGAGCTACTAAAAGATCGAAGAGTACATCACAAAGAGTAATCCCCTCTATTTTTAATGATGACTAGCTGCTCTTGGCATTTCTTTGCAAAGTATCGCCATTCTTTACAAGAAATATAAGAAAATAGTTCTTTATCTATCGAATTTTCCTTTAGCCTGTAGCGGCTTGCATGCGCAAGGACTCTAATGGATTGATTTTTTCGACTTCTAAATCCGAAGGAATTTTCTTTAAATCGGCCCCAAGCGAGGTCAATTTTTCTACCAGATATTCATATCCTCTATCGAGAAAAGAAATGCCCGAGATGGTGCTTTGATCAGAAGCAATGAGGGCAGCTAGGACATAAGCAAAGCCCGCTCGAAGATCGGGAATTTCTATCTCTTTTCCTGATAGAGTAGTCTGCCCTTTTACAATTAAACTGTGGTGGTAATTTTGCGAACTAAATCGACACTCCTTTCCGCCAAGACACTGGGTATAAAGTTCAATGTCTGCTCCCATTTTTTTCAATACATCAATGTAGCCAAATCGATTTTCATAGACAGTTTCATGAATTACCGAAATGCCATTTGCCTGTGTGAGTAAAACAACAAACGGTTGTTGCCAATCAGTCATAAAACCAGGATGGACATCAGTCTCGATGTGAAGCCCTCCTTTTAGTGATGGTTTACCAAAAAACTCAATTCCCTCATTTTTAATTTCAAAACCAGCACCAAGTTCTCGCAATTTATTTAAAAAGGTGATCATATCAGCATGTTTTGCTCCCTCCACGAGAACCCTTCCCTTTGTACTGATCGCTGCCAAACCTAAAGAGGCAGCTTCAATGCGATCGGGAATAACAGTGTGCTCTACTTCATAAAAATGGTCCGTTTGTTGGATGCGAATCGTCCTGTCAACATCCACAGAAATGATCACGCCAAGTTTTTGTAAAAAGAGAATTAAATCGATGATCTCAGGCTCAATGGCAGCATTTTTGATTACCGTAATGCCCTTTGCTCTCGTTGCAGCTAAAATGGTATTTTCTGTCGCCCCTACAGAAGGATAGGGAAGAGTAATGATTGTACCTTTAAGCCCAAAATGCGCTTGAGCAAAATAGGCACCCTCTTTTTTCATTTCGCGATATTCAATGAGAGCACCCAACTTTTCAAAAGCTTGAATATGGAAATCAATTGGTCTCTTTCCAATACGGCATCCTCCAGCTGTTGGAACGATGATTGACTCATCTGTCCTACCTAAAAGAGCTCCGATCATTAAAATAGGGATGCGGTTCGAACCGGAAAATCTCTGTGGAATATAGGTAGTTTTTAACTCGCGTGTAATGATTTCAATGGTACCACCAACGCGATCCCATTGCACACTGCTGCCAATTTCTCGGCAAAGATCAACTGTGATCTCTACTTCTAAAATATTTGGGACGTTGTAAAAAACACATTTTTTATTGGAAAGAAGCGAGGCAACAAGAAGTTTGGTAATGGCATTTTTTGCTCCTGCAGCTTTTACTTTTCCCTTTAAAGGAATTCCTCCTTTGATCTTCAATACTTCTCGACTCATGAAAAAACATCCTTTTCAATTATTACTCTTATATAACGATAATTTTATTGTATACTCAAAAAAAGCTGTTTGGAAAAAACCAACTTTTCTCCATTTTTTTTCTCTAAATAGTCTGGCAAATATCCTTCTTCGCCCTTTACTTTATTTTCATAACTCAATCGTAAAATCTTTTCAGGAAAATGGCGGCTTTGTATTGCCAGTGCAGCCCAGCCCATTGTTTTTCGCCCATTGATTTCCACAACAGGTTGAACCATTTCTTTAGCCTTATCTGTTTGATAAATCATTGCATCAATTCCCACATTTCCAAAATATCCTTCCCTTGCGATTTGACGTAAAACATTCTCTGCAATTTTTTTCTGTTTTTCGAGTATTGGAAAATGGTTTTTAAAAATCACTTTTTCTTCTCCTACAATATTTGCAACGTGCCTTCCTCTTTCGTCGCTTTCACAAATCGTGGCACCAACATAAAATATTGTTCTATCTTCCTGAATGAGCCACTGCGTGCTAAAATCAAAAACCCTTTTCATCCATGGCTCACACAGGATAGGCCTTTTTGCTTCCCACTCTTTTGTAGCAAATCGGTTTACTGCTGTCCAATCGATCTCTTTTTGTAAATCCAAGAGATAATGGCCTCTTCCAGAAGCTCCCAAACAACGTTTCATCACGATGATATTTTTTTTCTCGCCTAGCCACTCTTTCAATTCTTTTTCATTGAAAACCAGCTTTGAACCAGGCAAAGGAGACAGAGAAAAGGAAAATTCTTTCGAATTGATCTTTTTCACACAATCTTTCCTTGGTGATCTATAAATGATTCCCTTTGAAAGTGCCCATTTTTCCATTGAAGGAGAATTGCCCCAAGGTTGCAGATAATATCCTGAAAAATGACCACTCGATAAAAGTTCAACCCTTGGCAACTCCACACTTTTAAATTTTTCTAAAAACTCTTTTGGAGGCATATGGACGACTCCCACAAAATCCTCTTTTGCACCAAACCAAAATGGTAGGAATTGCAACTGAAGAGCCACCTCATGCGCTTCAAAAGAAGTAAGAAAAGAAACCTCCTTCTCTTGTTCTAATTCCCATTCAAAATTGACATTGCAAATGTGAAGCAGTGGCATATTTTGACAAAAATGATACGATTAAATTTAAAAAAAGAAAAAACCATTATGAGTATTTCGAGAAAAATTCGCGTTGGAGTGATTTTTGGAGGAAAGACAATTGAACATGAAATTTCTCTTCTCTCAGCTAAAAATGTAATTAGAGCAATGGATCCTGAAAAATATGAGGTAATTCCAATCGGTATTGATAAGATGGGACAATGGCATGTAAAAGATGGTTATACATTTCTCACGACTTCACAACATCCGAAATTTCTCCATCAAAGCGATCCAAAAGAGCATGTTACTCTGATTACTCAAGGAGAAAAGAACCAGCTCATCAGCCTTTCAGGAAAATTTGAAACAAAATCCATTGATGTAATTTTTCCAGTTCTTCACGGTCTTCTGGGAGAAGATGGAACGATACAAGGACTTTTGCAGCTCGCAAGAGTTCCATTTGTGGGTGCTGGTGTACTCGGATCAGCTTTGGGAATGGATAAAGAGGTGATGAAAAGACTTTTTCGCGATGCAGGAATTCCCACAGCTCGTTTTATCTCTTTTTCCCAACATGAAATCGAAAACTGGTCTTTCAACCGAATAACTTCTCAACTTGGACTTCCTCTTTTTGTGAAACCAGCAAATACCGGTTCTTCTATCGGCATTTCTAAAGTAACCTCTGAAGAGCAATTCTCCAAAGCAATTCGATTAGCATTTGAATATGATCAAAAAGCAATCATCGAAGAATACATCCCAGCAAGAGAAATTGAATGCGGTGTTATAGGAAATGAAGAGCTCATTGCATCTGTACCTGGAGAAGTCCTCTATCCCTCTCATGAATTTTATTCTTATGAGGCAAAATATTTTGACAGTACATTGCAAATTCAAATTCCAGCTCCATTGGATGCTCAGCTCACCTCCCATATCCGAGAATTGGCAATAAAAGCCTTTAAAACTCTTTGCTGCCAAGGAATGGCCCGCGTCGATTTCTTTTTGAAAAAAAATGGAGAGGTCCTCCTCAATGAAATCAACACCATTCCAGGATTTACCAACTCAAGTCCATTTCCAAAACTATGGGAAGCAAGTGGACTTCCCTATTCAAAGCTTATCGACACTTTAATCCAGCTTGCAATCAATAGATTTGAAAAAGACAAAAAAATCAAAACTTCCTATTCTTGAATTTTTTTTACTAAAAACAATTTGTGCAAAAACATTTTTTCCCAAAGGTTCGCGTTGGTATAGGACAAAAAAGCCATCGCTTTTTGCCCTCTAATTCCTCCAAACCATGTGTAATTGGCGGGGTAATTTTTGAAGATGTACCAGGTCTTGCTGCTGATTCTGATGGCGATGTAATTTTTCATGCAATCTGCAATGGAATTAGCTCTTTGACAGGTGTCCCCATTTTGGGTGGAATTGCACTAGATCTATGTATGAAAGATGGCATCACAGATAGCCAAGTCTATTTGGAAAAAGCATTGGAAACTCTTGGAAAAATTAAAATAGAACATGTTGCACTTGCTCTAGAAGGGAAAAAACCAAGAATACAAAATCGAATCATCGAAATTCGGCAAAAAATTGCTGAAGTGATGAAACTTGGCATCACCCAAATCGGATTGACTGTAACTTCGGGAGATGGATTGACCGATTTTGGCTGCGGCGATGGACTGCAGTGTTTTTGCATCCTCTCCTCTATTGAAATGTAAAGAGAATTAACCACTGAGATCCCAGAGAATTTAGAATAAGCAAATTTTTTTGTTCTCTCTGTGTCCTCTGTGCCCTCTGTGGTTAAAAAGTCCGAATAAGTTTTGAGGATTATTACCACAGAGATCACAGAGTACACCGAGATGGCAAAAAAAGGCTAATAGACATCTGTTTGGTATCGTTTTTCTTTGCGGAGATTCCGGATATAAGCTTTTGCATCTTCTTCGCTCATTTTTCCCTGACCTTGAATAATCCATTGAAGAGTTTTTTCCACATCCTTTGCCATTTGTACTCCATCTCCACAAACGTAAAAATGGGCCCCGCCTTCTAGCCATTGCCAAAGATCTTTTGCCTGCTGGACCATTTTGTGCTGCACATAGACTTTATTTTCCTGATCGCGAGAAAAAGCAAGGTCGAGTCGCAATTTTTTTTGTTTTTCTAACTCTTCCCAAAAATCCTGGTAAAAAAAATCATATTTTCGATTTCGTTGACCAAAAAATAGCCAGTGTTTTCCCTTTGTTTCCATCATGATCCTCTCTTGCATAAATCCTTTAAAAGGAGCAATTCCAGTTCCCGGCCCAATCATAATCATGTCATTGTGGATATCTGCAGGAAGGCCAAATTCATGAGCTGGCTGAACATAAATGGGAATGGAAGTTTTATTGATTTCAGCTAAATGGCACAAAAAATGGCTTGCAACACCATGTCTGATCTCTCCCAGGTGTGTATAAGAAAAAGCCGCGACAACAAGATCCACATGGTTGGGAGATATTTTTTGTGAAGAAGCAGCTGAATAAAAACGGGGCAAAAGCGGAGCAAACTGATTGCAGAGTTCTGTTAGAGGGATAGATCCATCGCCATATTCTCTAAGAACATCCAATGGTTCACTTCTGCCAATATACTCTTTCATTGCCCTTTCATTTTCTTTTTTAAGCAATTCCTCTAAAGTTTCACTTTTCAAACCCTGTTTTTTGTATTCATGGAGAGTCTTCAAAAAAGAAGAGCTGATTCTCGAAAGATTTGCTCTAAATTGAAGAAAATCTCTAATCCTCATTTTCTCTCCAGTGCGAAAATAGAGAATCTCTTCTTCTCCCTTTGCATGAATCACTTCGAGAATGGTCTCTACCAAAAGAGGATCATTTTGTGGATAAACTCCTATTGAATCTCCTACTTTGAAAGAAATTGGGGCCCCTTCTAAATCAAGAGTGATGTGATAGGTTTCTTTGGTAGAACCCTCCTTTGTGAGTAAATAGCGCTCCTGAATTTTGACAGGAAAAGGATTTTTGCGATCAATTACTTGCATCTAGAGAAAAAATTCCTTCTAACTTATACTTAGGCAAATGAAAATCTGTCTTTGGCTGATCTTTATTTCTTTTATTTTTTCTGGATGTGCTAACTCAGGTTATCATCCCCATTACATCATCTCGCATGAAGAAGTAGATATAGAAGAAACTAATTAGCCACTTTTTGCTGCGCCATCAACTCCTTTCCATCGCCTTTTTGCCAACACTTTTGCAAGATGGCCATTTTCTTATTAGAAATGGCTCCCAAAAATTCTATAGATTGGAGAAAGCGGGCACGAGATCGATCTTTTCCTAGAATTTCAATCGAATCAAAAAGAGGAGGTCCTTGATGTTTTCCCATGATTGCAGCAAATAAAATCGGAATAACGATTTTTTTGTGATGAACCCCAAAAAATTCTGCGACACGATGAGAGGCAAATTCAACTGCATCTCTTTTCCAACTTTCTTTTTCATCCAAAGCCCAAATAATGGTTTGGATAATATAACAAGCCTCTTCTGTTGTAATTTCCTTTGGGCAAAACAACTCTTTTTCATATGCCAAATGGTTGACAAAGAAAAAATTGCACAGTTCCATGAACTCGCCAAATGTTTTGATTCGGGTATGACAAAGTGGCATGATTTTTTGCATGAATTCATCCCGAAATCCCCAATTTTTTATCGCATCCCAAAGGCGATTTTCAGGAATTTTTCCAATGATATACTGCTGATTGATCCAATCTAGTTTTTGCACATCAAAAAACGCTCCAGAAACTCCAATGCGCTTTGGATCAAATGAACCAATGATTTCATTTAACTCATAGATCTCTTTTTCATTTGGCATGCTATATCCCATAAGAGAAAGAAAATTGAGAAAAGCATCGGGAAGATACCCACTATCTCGGTAATAAAAAATCGAGGTGGGGTTTCTTCTTTTAGAAAGTTTCTTTCCATCTGGGCCGAGCAAAAGAGGCATGTGCATGAATTTTGGAGGGGTCCAACCAAAAGCTTCATAGAGAAAAAGATGTTTTGGAGTCGAACTCATCCATTCATCACCTCGAATGACATGGGTAATTGCCATGAGATGATCATCGACAACATTGGCTAAATGATAAGTGGGGAACCCATCCGACTTGAGCAAGATCTGATCATCTACATCAGACCATGGAACCACAATTCGCCCTTTGATTCCATCTTCATAAATGCAATCCCCCGATAAGGGAATTTTTAGGCGAATCGTATAGGGTTGACCTGCTTTTTCTCGATCTAAAATCTCTTTTGGCGTGAGATTTCGATACCTTCGATCATACCCAACTTTCAACCCCATTTTTGCACTCACTTCACGCATTTCCGTCAATTCTTCTGATGTAGCAAAACATTTATACGCTTTATTTGAGTGTAAAAGCTGCTGACAATATTTCTGATAAATCTCCGTTCTCTCTGATTGACGATAGGGTCCAAATTCTCCTCCCTTATCAGGGCCTTCATCCCATTCAACGCCTGACCATTTCAATGCTTCGTAGATATTTTTCTCATACTCAGGGCGCGACCTGGTTCTATCGGTATCTTCAATTCGCAAAATAAAGGAACCTCCAAAATGGCGAGCAAAAATTAAATTGAAAAGCGCCATGTAAGCGGTGCCGACATGGGGATCGCCTGTGGGGGATGGAGCTATACGTGTCCGTACTGACATAAACTAGTATTTTTATTTTATGATATTTTGTAATAAAATAATAAAGATGTCCATTCTATTTAATAATGCATTAAATTATCAAACCTCTCGTCATAAGCTAATAGGAACTCAAGCAATGATAGACTATCGCGAAGCCAAACATGATCTTAAAAAAATATTTTTTGGTACACATAGTCAAAAAATCTTCTTGCTTGAATTAGCAGGTAAATCCTACTTCCCTAAACTCAACAAGAAAATAAAAGAATGGCAGTGGAAAATTGGACCAAGAGATGACCAATACATTTTACACGATCCTTCTACAGCAATACAAAAATTTATTAAGTGTTTTAACAAACTTTGTAAAAAGTCAAAATATATCGAGTATCGAAAATATAAAAAAAATTTTACAAAAACTGTATTTGAAATCTTAGATGAAAGCACATCACCACCTAGAAAATATCTAGACAACTTGATTTAAGATCTACAAAAGGAAACTGGATTAATTGACAAAAAAACTTTTAAAAAAATGCGATATTGGATGATAAAAAAAGCAAATTATATCTAAGAGACTGTTGTCTTTAAGCAGCTTCTTTTTCTGATTTTTCCGCTTCAGTGATTAGGAAAATGAGATCTTTCATCACATTAATAGCTTCTATATGTTGCAAGTCATTTTGGCCAAAATTTTCTTTTGAATCAGAAAGAAGGTCTTTATTTGAAAGTTCTTTGAGAAAATTTTGATAGTTTTTATTTCCTTTGACTCTATTTTCTGAATTTTGACGTAAAGTAGAAATATGAGAATTATATTTTTTGAGAATAGGCTGCAAATTGAATTTATAGAGACGCAGAATTTGATCGCGATGGATCGCAGGAATATCCGCAAGATTATCCTCAAAATTGGGAGGAATCCGATCATTTTCTAAGGGATATTTAGAAAATTTTTCTCCAATTTCTATCTCAGAATAAATTCCAGGTGTTACAATATCTGACTTTACTCCAACAAGCTGTGGACTTTTTCCAGAAACCGTGTAATATTTTCCTCTTGTCACTTTAAATTCTCCACGTGGATTTACTTTGCCATAATTGCTTGCTTCTAATGTAAATGTTTGGAATGTCCCTTTGCCATAAGTCACATCATCTCCTACAACAATGGCTCTTCCATAATCCTGTAGAGTTTGTGCCACAATTTCTGCTGCTGATGCACTTGCCCGATTTGTTAAGACAACCAGAGGCCCATCCCAGGCAAGTTTTCCATCTATATTTCGCAAATGGTGGATTTGTCCTGTATTATCTTTGACAGAAACGACAATTCCTCTCTTGATAAAAAGACCCGACACTAATACTGCTTGAGGAAGAAGACCTCCTGCATTATCCCTTAAATCAAGAACGATTCCCTTTAATTTTTTCTCTTTTTTCAACCCTTGAATTGCCTGATAAAGATCGGTTGCAGAAGAGCTATTTATATCTTGATAAAAGGAAAAAAGATGCAAAACTCCGATTACTCCATCGCCAAAAGGCTCTGTTTGCGTCTCTAAGCGTGTTTCTTTTAAGACGATTTCGCCTCTTATCAGTTCCAAATCCAATTTTTCAATTTTTTTCTCCTCTCCTGTTTCTCTTAAGATCGTCAATAAAACTGGTGTTCCTTGCGGCCCTCGGATTAATTCAACTGCTTCGTTCAAATCCATTCCTACTACTGGTTGATGGTTGACAGCAATAATTTTATCTCCTTGTTTTAATTTTCCTGCTGCAATTGCAGGTCCACCATCTAAGAGCCTCATGATCGTAAAACCATTTAAATCATCCTTAAGTTGAGCCCCTACACCGGATAACTTCTGTTGTACTTGAATCATAAACTGGTTCGCTTCTGCGGGAGTAAAATAGGCTGTTTGTGAATCTAAGCCGCTGCTTAAAGCTTTTAGGACCAGGGTCAAAACCACCTTTTGTAAGGATTTTGGATCGGAGTCCGAAAGAAGCTCTTCTTCTCTATTGAGACGCCTTTTTTCAAGCCTCTTGAGAAATTGTATTTTTGTCTCCTCATTGATCTTCTCAGCTGCATCCATTTGAAGAGCTTTTATTCGAGCGATCCTCTCTCGAAGCCCATCTTCACTCGTACTCCAAGTAAGATCTTTAAATTCAGATGGTTGCACATTTTTTGGCAAGGGTTTCTTTTCAATTTCCCCCTCCAACTGAGCCCGTCTTTTGATAGCTGGAATCATCAACTTATGAATCGTTTCAAATATGGTAAAATCTGCTTTTTTATAATCCTCAACCACTCCTTGCAAAATTTCTTCGGAGGGTTCTAACCACTTAACTACCTCAGAATGAAGTAAATAGGTCTTAGTGGGATCTAACTGGTCAAGATAATTGTGAAAGGTTCTTTTCACGAGTTCAAAATTTAACTCATGGTAGCTGACATGCGCCTTTAGGATTTCCTCTATCCGACTCTTTGCCTCCTTAGGAGTGAGTTCAGAGGGCTTAGCAAAGCCACACACAGAAAAAAGGAGGATAAAAAACCCTAAAAAACACCCTTTTCGCATCATCATACCCCAATTTGCTTCATTATTTGGCAGCATACAAAAGCCAAGACTTCCCGCCAACAAAAACATGGTCTTCTGCGATGTTGCCACGGATAATTTATAAGTAACTAATAATTATTTATTTAAAAATCCCCACCAAAACATTATTTTAATAATAACTTAAACAAATATTTAAGAAGTAAAAAAATCAAATAGTCTCTTGATTTCAATTCAATTTTATGTGAAAATTATTATCTACTTGAGATTAAGAATAATAATATTATTAAGAAAACGTAAAAAGGTTTTTCCTTTAACCGTAATTAAAATAAAAAATAAAATTTCAGGTTAAAAAGGGTTATTGTTTGGAGGATAATTAACATGTTAGATGACCAACTAAAAAAGAACATAGTAGAGCCTACCATTTTAGAAGAACAGATGAAAATGGGTGGGCAACGACTTGTTTCTATCACAGAAGCTGCAAAAATTAACAATGTGACAAGACAAGCTATTTACGTAGCAATTAAACAAAAGAAATTAAGAGCTTCGAAAGATACAACACGTTGGACAATCGATTTAAAAGATTTAGAAGAGTATCGAAAACATAAATACTCTCGCACAAAATCTATGTATAATGGCGAGCTTGTTTTTGATAATAGAAAAGGCTTCTATTCTATAAATCAAGTCGCAAAAATACTTGGCGTGCCAACTCAAAAAATCTATTATGCTACGCGCATTGGACTTTTGAAGGCTACGCGCAAAGGAGCTGCTTGGGTAGTGCACACAAATGATCTGAAAGCATATCAAGAAAACTATCTCAGCAAAAAAACGCAACCGCAAGCGATCTAAAAAACGTTCTCATTTATCATTTTTATGGATGATCACCTGAGCCATATGAGGTCCAGGTGATTTTTTTATTTGGTTTCACCTGGTAAATGAGAAAGAACGGTATAGACTGGACTTTCCAAAATATGCTGAGAAATCTGTTGAATGAGCTCTTTATTTAAAGCTGCAATTCTCACTTCACTATTTACCACTTCTTTTAATGGTTTTGAAAAAATTTTCGCTTGTTCTATTGCACGAATCC